>CALWEJ010000004.1 GCA_944377165.1 uncultured Clostridia bacterium
AAATGGTGCATCAAGAGGGGTGAGTGCGTAAAGAAAACAATTGATAATTGTTTTTAGCTAGCGAACGGGAGCAATCTGTGATTGCGGTCTGGCCGACAGGACGAACCCGAAAGAGGGGGTTCGAATCCCTAAATTCTATTATAAATAAAAATGGTGCATCAAGAGGGGTGAGTGCGTAAAGAAAACAATTGATAATTGTTTTTAGCTAGCGAACGGGAGCAATCTATGATTGCGGTCCGTCCGACAAGGAGCGAACCCGAAAGAGGGGGTTCGAATCCCTAAATTCTATTATAAATAAAAAAATGGTGCGTCAAGAGGGATTCGAACCCCCGACCCCCGCCTTAGAAGGGCGATGCTCTATCCAACTGAGCTATTGACGCACATAGCCCTATATTATCATTATTTAACTAATTTGTCAATAAATTACAAAAGATTTTTTAAATTTATAAACTGTATGATTATAAATTTCAATATTGACAAAATGACTTAATCGTGTTATTATGACATATAGGAGAAAAAAATGAAAATAGATAATGCAACATATAAAGACAAAAATGCACAGTTTGTAGATATCGTTGAGAAAATTACATTAGACACAGTTTTTGATTATGAACTTTCTGAAGAAGTGTTGAATCAATTAAAGGAAAGTGGCATATCAAGGGTAGATTTATGGTATCAATTATTTGAGACCTTAGGAATTTTTACTATCGGACAATTACGTGATGCTATAAAAAGTCGAATAATAACCTTTAACTTAGATAACGAAGCTAATGCGTGTACTTTAAAATTGGATTACAATAACAAAGAATTAGTTATTAAATCATTTGGTCACGATTCAGTAAACGGCATAGAATCTATTATAGAGTGCGCTGAAATAAACGGCTTTTTAATACCATATCAAAAGGGAATTAATCAAGCAGATATGATTTCATCAGATAACTTTGAAAGTCATTATAAAAGTTCACCGAAGACTTATGAGACACTAAAAGGTATGAGCTGTTTATTGTTTGAGAAAAACAGCATAGTTATGCCCATCATTAAAGAGAAAATAAGGGAAGAATTGACTCAAAAATCAAAAGAATTAGTTAAATATCCTTGCGGTACGAATGAAAGTCTAGCTAGACAGAAAGAACTTAATGATTTGATAAGAAAATATAAAAAACTTTTAAATCATAAGCGCTCACAACGTAGAAACAAGTTGTTTATTCAAGATCAGAAAATTGGAGGGTATTACGAATATACTAATAAAATCAACCGTTTGATGAAAAAATTTTATCACAATAACATTACACCAACAGATGCTTTTAATGCTAGCGAGTTAAAGTCGAGAAATAAAGAACAATCAATAGACGATTTTTCTAATTTAAACTTATAATATGTTAAAAATAAAAATGACGTGTCAACTAACATAATAGCTAACACGCCATTTTTAATAAAAAATGGAGCGGGTGAAGAGAATCGAACCCTCGTAACTAGCTTGGAAGGCTAGCGCTCTACCATTGAGCTACACCCGCATAACGAACACGAGTATAATAACATAAAATTTTAATTATTGTCAAGATAATTTATAATGTTTTTTTAAAAATATTTAAATCCTGAGAATAATTTTATTAAAAATTTTCAAAAATTTTGTAAAATTCACTTGTTTTTTTTAATTCAATGTTGTATAATACAGAAGTCGTTAGGCAATCGCACAATAAAATTTACCCATTTTGTTGTAGAAGAAATATCTTAATATACCACACAAATATGGTTCATTAGCTCAGTTGGTAGAGCACATGACTTTTAATCATGGTGTCCCGGGTTCAAGTCCCGGATGAGCCACCAAATAGATTTAAAGAATACTTATATTATAATACAACTACCAAGAGTCTATAATACGAGTATTTTTTTAGAACAATTAAAACAAAATTAAATCTAATAAATTTAATATACCTTAAATTTATCTTGATAGTCCAAAGTATAATGACGATAAACTTATATACAACAAAATATGCGGATGTGGCGAAATTGGCAGACGCGCGCGTCATAATGCGCCTTTTAGTCAATTTGCTAAGCGCAAATATAGACCTAATGGCGATTATTCCTTTTCCCATTAGACTTTGTCTAACGTGGGCCCGGAAGTCTAGCGCTAAAGAAGTCCAAAGTATAATGACGATAAACTTATATACAACGAATATGCGGATGTGGCGAAATTGGCAGACGCGCTAGACTTAGGATCTAGTGGGTGACCGTGGGGGTTCAAGTCCCTTCATCCGCACCAAGTGAGAGCAATCCGAACCGCTGGGTTGCTCTTTTTCTATCTCTTCAAAATCTTCCGGATTGTCAAGTTTAATATTTTTGCTTTCATCGTCCGAAGTGTTGAAATATATGTCAAAATAGTTGTCATATAAAACAATCTTGTTCACAAACATATCAATCATTCTCTTGCAAGCGAGTTTGTCGGTTGTGTCAATGTTTTGAAAGGATAAAAACCAATTGTAAACTTTGTCGGCATCAAGTGGAGTGATTGTCTTTGCTTTTTGTCTTGCAATTTTAATTTCTAAATCTTCTTTTTCTTGTTCAAGTTCGTTAAGTTTTTGATTTGTTGTTTTTGAGAATATTCCATTTGCTACTGCATTTGCTAAATTATTAAGTTGTCTATCTATCTCTTTCATTTGTGCATTAAGAGAGTTTAACACCACATCTTTGCCGATATATTCGTTAAATATTTCAGCAACTGCTTGTGACAGTTCTTTCAGTTGTCTATTGTGTTTTAAAAACTCTTTCACGGCACAAACAACATAGTTTTCAATATAATCCTTTTCAACACTCTTCTTGTCGCAAGTGTGTTTTCTTTTTCTATTCACACATTTGTAATAATAGTGAATGCCATTTCTTCCTGTTCCGCTGTCGCCAGTCATATTTGCTTTACATTTACCACAAACAAGTTTACCTGACAAAATAAAAGGAATTGGTGCTTTCTTTTGTGCCGCTGTGCGTTTACCTGTTTGCAAACTTTTGTTAACTCTGTCAAACAACTCTTCGCTAATAATCGGTGGATAGATATTTGTATAAACTGTGTTGTCAGCATAGACCTTTCCGCAATAATACGGACTTCGAAGCATTCTTGAAATTTGATTTATTGTCCAGTCATTACCGTTGTTTGTCTTCATACCTTGCTTTTTAAGTTTTATTGCAATATCTTTCAATCTCATACCTGAGATATAGTCATTGTAAACTTGTCTAACAATATCTGCTTGTTTTTCGTTAATTTTAACAACCTTATCTTCCACAGTATAGCCAAACGGAACTCGACCACCAACATACAACCCCTTTATTCTGCTTTCTTTTCGTCCACGCTTGACTTTTTGTGATAACTCGGCTGAATAATACTCAGCAAAACTTTCAAGCATTCCTTCAAGTATTATGCCCTCTGGTGTGTCTGAAATTTGTTCGGTTGCAGAAATAACCTTAACACCATTACGATTTAGAATAGCCTTATTCACAGCACTATCGTGGCGAGAACGAGCAAATCTATCAAACTTATACACAAGCACATAATCAAAACCTTTCTTCTTGCTGTCACGAAGCATTCTTTGAAAATCTGGTCGATGGTCATTTGTGCCTGTCATAGCCCTGTCGATATATGTATCTACAATCTTAATATTTTCTCGCTCTGCGTATTCTCTGCAAACCCTAAGTTGTCCGTCAATGCTTTGCTCTGACTGACTATCACTTGAATATCTGGCATAGATTACTGCTTTTTTCACAAAACACCACCTTTTAACCAATTATACCGCTATATTTCAAAAAAGTCAGCATGATTTTTGTTTTTTTATTTGAAAAATATAAAATGTGAGTGAAAGTGTCGTGACTTTTGGGAGAAATGTTGTATAATAAAGTTGTCAAAAGGAGTGTTAAATGGATTTTCAAACATTGATTTTTAAAATGAAAATAATCGAAAAAGACAGAAAGGAAAATGCTGTAGCTGTGTGGAATTTTCAAAACAAAGATTATAGTTGCAGTGCTAAAAAATTTATTGACTGGCTATCAAATTTAAATGAGTCAAACATTAAAAATATTGAATTTAAAGGTTTCAATTTTGAATTTAAAATATGTGAAGAACAAGCTGGATTTTATGCTTATTATTTCAACTGCAATAAAATGAATTATAAATATAGGGCAATCTCGAATGGTAAAATTGAAGCCAAATATATTTTTGAAGATATAACAACTTTGAAAAATAAGTTGCTATTAAGATATAATTTGATTGGCAGAAATTCATATACAGTTTTCAATCAATATGACGAATCAAGTGTTTTTAAATTCAAATACCAATCAGGAGACAAGGATTTTGCCAGCCTTAGTTACGAAAATTGGGGAGTGGATAGCCATATTGGTATTTTGGATTTTTTTATAAGTTATTATAAAGATAAAAACGGCAACTATAAGTTTGAAATTGAAAGCGAACCGGGCTATGATTTTTTAAGAGTAAACGGATTAAAAATTGGAAATAAAAAATTATACTATTTTTCACAAATTTTGCAACACACTGTTGAAGATGGTGGAATATCAAGTCTAATTATCGCGGAAAATCACGAATATTTGCTTTTAGGTTCACCGGAACAAATTGCAATAGAACTATGCGTTGATATGGAACGAGAAAAAGAAAAATGGGTTAATTTTAGTGAAGAGTATGGTGGTGCAAACAAATTTTTACTAAAACTAAATGAGTTACAAAAACTTGCTAAAGATAATTAGAGTTATTGTGAGTGAAATATTAAAAAATACTAAATGTGAGTGAAAGTGTCGTGACTTTTGCGGAAAATGTTGTATAATATGATTGATGATAGGAGCGAAGATGAAGTTTAGTGAAAAACTTAAGAAGTTGAGACAGGAGCAAAATCTCACGCAAGATGATTTGGCGGAGAAGATTTTTGTCACTCGCACTGCCATTTCGAAGTGGGAGACCGACAACGGCTATCCAAGCATCGAAAGTTTGAAACTGCTGGCAAATCTTTTCAACACAACAATCGATGAACTTATCAGCGAAGAAGATGTCAAAATTAAGGAAGATTTGGAACTTAAAAACTCCAAAGTCAATCACTATACTGCACTTGGCGGACTTGTAATTGCAGTAGTTTGTGCGATTTGCCTATACTTTATCAAAAACGCAATTTTGTTTGGAGTGGTAACCGCGCTTGCCATACTCAGCGCTTGCCTATATTTCACATTCACGCAGTTGTCGCTGACCTATTATAAAGACAAAAAACTGACCAAAAGGCAACTAACCTACAACAAGTTTAGAGAGATCTTATCCGCAATTATTATCTTTTTAATTCTATTTGCAGTGGTTAGAAATATTTAAAAGGAGAAATGGGATGAATGCAAGATCAAAGAAAGACAAATATAAATTTGATTTTAATATCGTGCGAGAAGAGATAAATTTACTTGACCCTATGGGCTTAAGTCCTGGAAAGTCCACACCAATTGACGAATATGATATGGAAGTTGAAACAATTTTAACAAAATTAAATAAAACGGATGATTATTTTTTATTAGCAAAGGAAATGCAAACAATTTTTAATAATATGTTTGATGAAAATTTTCAAGAAGAAATATTTTTCGATTGTGCCAAAAGAATAATAGAGAGAACACAAAAAAAGTAGGAGTTTGTATGGAAATTAAAGAAATAATTGATAAATTAAAAAACAAAGGAATTGTTTTTGCAAACGGACTTACCGAAGAAGAGTTCGCGAGTATTGAAAGTCTTTACAATATAAAATTTCCAAAAGATTTAAAGAAATTTTTGTCGGTAGGTTTGCCATTTGCTGAATACACTTCATATCCACCTATTGTTGGCGAAAAAGAATATTATCATTATGCCTTTCCGTTTCCTGTTTGGAATGATTTTAGCGAAGAGAATATTAAAAAAAATAAAGAATGGATTGCTGAACCTAAAAGGCTGTTAAGAGAAGAGTTTGAAAATGCCAAAAATAATAAAAAAGAGTTTTGGGCTTTTTGTAATGATTTGGGTTTGGATTTTGAAAAGAAAATCGAAGAAATAGACAAAGAGTTTGATAGTTTTGAAAATAATCTTGAAAACACCATTCCTATTTTTGGACACCGATATATGTTGCAAAAGGACAATTCGCCTATTCTTTCCATTCCACAAACGGATGATATTGCACTATATGGAAAAGATTTACAAGACTATTTAGAATGTGAATTTCTAGGCAAAAAAGTTGATGTTGATTGGAGTAATGCAAAACTAGGTAATTGGCACAATATTTTATTTAGATAACTAAAAGGAGTTATTATGGAAAAGATTATTTGGCAGGATGACTTTCAAACAATGTATGTGAGACAAGTTAAAGGTGATATCTCGTATATCTATCATTTAATTATTGGCATAAAAGCACAAACAAATTCTTGGGAAGGAAATTTAAAACTTAACTATCAAGCGGAAGATGGTTTTTCGTTTGATGATGAAGAATTAAAAACAAAACTAAAAAATATTATCGACAACAATTTAGAGACGCAACTTGAAATTATTGATGAAATAAAAAACACTGATAGTTCGATTGTTTTTGATTGCGAGAAAGATGCGGTTGGAGTTAGAGGTAAAATAGGCAACACCATAGATGATATCTATCAATTGTCATTTAGTTTTGTTGGAATTAAGCAAATATTAGTAAATTTGTATAACTATTTAAAAGAAAATCCAAGTGAATGTGAAGAATAAAAGGAGTTAGTATGGAAGAAAATTTTGATAAGTCTGTTATTGAAACAATATGGAAAGATAATAATTTTGAAATGTATTTAAAATTTGATAAAAATATTTCCTACTCTAAATCTTCAGGCCCGCTACCATATGTAGATTTTATCTTAGGTATAAAAATAAAAACGGGCAGTTGGATTGGAGAATATAGAGAATTTGTTGGCGAAGATGATTTTGTGCTTTATGGTAAAGATTTTATAAACGCATTAAAAGAACTAATAGATAATTATAAAACCAAAAACATTACTTTAACAGATGATAATCAAGATACGGATGCAGAAATTGTGTTTGATTGTCAAGAAAGCAAAATTAAAATAAATGGTAGACTTGGAGCAACGTTTGAAAGCGAATACTCGCCTGTTTTAACATTTTCATATGATGTAACATCTCAAATTTTGGTAAATCTTCATAGTGCAATAGAAAAACATATGATTTATGAATACACTGAATAGTTACTTTTGAAAAGTTTATACGCAAAAAGGAGTTTATATGGAAAACTTGCAAGTAAATAAAAAATACAAAATTGAAGAAGGCGAATATAAAGATTGGCTTTTGTGGATTGAAAAATATAATGCGAATGACGAAAAATTGTTGGGCGATGAAGAAGCAGATTATTATCTAATTTTCTTACATAATCCACAAACAAACACGCTTTATGATGACTTCGCCGAAAATTGGGAACAGGTTTTAAATGAGTTAAATGATTTGAAATTGTCTTTATAATTTATCAAAAATTGCTTGTTTTTAAACAAATTTACAGTAAGCAGGATAAGGAATAGGCTCAAAATCGTGTTTTTGGTCGCTAAAATGCCTAAAAATAAAGGATTTTAGGCGACTCACACTAAAAAAGAAGAAGTTTCGATTTTGAGTCATTCCCCTTATTTGACCAAGTGGGACACCCACTTGTCTTTTTTTGTTAAAAATATAGCAAAATATTATGAAATATGTTATACTTGATTTGTCCAATTTGTTAACCAAGTCCATAGGTTATTCCTCACAAAGATTTATTCTTTGGAGGAACTATGAAAAACAACAAAATGGATAGTCTTGATTGTTGTAATAGTTCCTTGCAAAATAAGAACACCGCCCGTTGCAACTTGTCCACAAACAAACTCACAATCGGTTGCTGTGAGTTTGGCAAAAAGCAAATGAAAGAAATTGCCTTTCAGTTTGCTCACGACCTTATGGATTATTTTGACAACGGCGGAGATTTGATAAACCTGTCCGCAAAAAGTGTTTACTCACTCCTTTCGGACATAATCAAATCCAACAATTAGGATAACGAAGAGAGAAGTCCAATCCAAGCTTCTCTCTTTTGTATTGAAATATAAAAATTTTATGATATAATAATTTTGTAAGGCAAGTTAATTTATCTTAATTCTTAGTTTGATATAACCAATTCCAATAAATATTTGTAGGCGGTTCGGATACTTTATCACTTGTCGCACCAATAAGAATAAAGAAAAAATTTGGAGATAATCCAAATTTTTTTAATATTATATTATTATTTAATAATGAAAATTTTCAATTATAATATTTGCATTTTTTTAACGATAATTGTATTATTGTTTTATGTATGTCACATCGCAGATTATAGTTTTTATTGGATTGATTTTTGACTTGATTGGTAGATGTTTAAAAAGAAAAAATCAAGTATTGATTTTTAATGTGATAGCTTCACTTTTTTATGTCTCGAGCTACTTGTTTTTAACTAGTTGGCTAGCTGCAATAGCAAACGCATTAAATCTTATTAGAAATTTATGGTACATACACTTAACAAATTTAGGTAGTAGATATAATAAATTCATTATTGCAATAATTAGTATAATGTCAATTTTTATATTAAGCCTATTCATATTTTGGAATAATAGTCTAGACTTAATACTTTTAGCATCTATGCTAATTTCAACGATAGGATTTTCATTTAAAAATATGTTATATCTTAGGATTTTTATAATTATAAATAGTGCTTTATTCCTAACTTACAATTTTACGATACAAGGTTATGTAAATATGTTTTGTGATTTAATAGGAATAATGATTACTATAACTGCAATCATTATATATCATTTAATTCCTTATATAAAAAATAAAAAATTAAATAAAATTTATAACAATGTCGATATAGAAGGCAAAATTTAAAAGATATTAAGAATTTTTAATAAAATTTGATATTATTTGTTAAAAATAATTGACTTTTTTAATTTTTGTGATATTATTATTTGGTATGTGAATTAATCACATTCTATTGGGGTATCGCCAAGCGGTAAGGCACAAGACTTTGACTCTTGCACGCGGTAGTTCGAATCTACCTACCCCAGCCAGACGATGTCCGTCATAAGTAGAGAGTGTACTGCAAAGATGGAACAAGTGCCCCACAAGACGAGTAAGACGAGAGTTAGAGATGAGGGACATAAGCAGTAGCTTAAAAGTAAAATTTTGTAAGTAGCAAAATTTTATTTTACTTTAATAAATAATCTTACTAGCAGATATGTGAAGTGAGAGAAGGAGTGACCGACTAAAGAGCTGATTTGTAATTGAGTTTGAAATCGGTATAAAGTCGAGCCGCAACGTGGTGGCTATAGTTCAGTTGGTAGAGCGCCAGATTGTGGATCTGGTTGTCGTGGGTTCGAGTCCCTCTAGCCACCCCATTAAGTCGTGCATAAGCACGATTTTTTTATGCTATAATTATGTTGATTGTATTAATAAATATTAATTTTGTTAATTCTTTTCAAATATGTTTTTGAAATTAAATTAAAAATAAATTCAAATAAATATTGAAAATGATTTTAAGTTTAACGCAATTATGATATAATAACTTTATTAATAAATCAATAGGGGTATTATATGGATAAATTTTCAACAAATGAATATTTAACGAAACTAGACGGATATTGGAGAGCTGCAAATTATCTTTCACTCGCACAATTATATTTACTAGACAATCCGTTAATGCGTGACCACGAGCTATGTATAGACGATATTAAGAAAAAACTCGTTGGACATTGGGGGACAGTTCCCGGACAAAACTTTATTTATGCACATTGTAATCGTATAATCAACAAGTATGATTTAGATATGATATTGTTATCAGGGCCTGGGCACGGTGGCAACTTTTTGACATCTAACTGTTATTTAGAGGGTACGTATAGCGAATATTATCCAAACATTTCGCGTGATAAGGAAGGTATGAAGCGCTTTTGTAAGCAATTTTCATTTCCGGGTGGGATTGGTTCGCATTGTGTTCCAGAAACTCCGGGCTCTATTCACGAGGGTGGAGAATTGGGTTATGTGTTAGCCCACGCGTATGGTGCGATTTTAGATAATCCGAATTTAATTTCAGTGGCGATTGTTGGTGACGGAGAAGCAGAGACTGGACCACTAGCGACATCGTGGCATAGCAATAAATTCATAAATCCAAAGACAGACGGCGCAGTTTTACCAATTCTTCATTTGAATGGCTATAAAATTAGCAATCCGACAATTTTGTCGCGCTTAAGCAAGAAAGAATTGACCGATTTATTTAAAGGCTATGGATATAATCCACACTTTGTTGAAGGTAGTGATTATATGAAAATGCACGCACTTATGGCTAAAACTATGGACGAATGTATTGAGGAGATTAAAGCTATTCAATCAATGGCGCGTGAAAATAAAACGTACGAGCGCAAGCCTTTCCCTATGATAATACTACGCACACCAAAGGGTTGGACAGGTCCAAAAGAAGTTGACGGAAAGCAAATTGAAGGAAGTTTCCGCGCACACCAAATTCCTGTCACAATGGATAAACCTGAGCATTTAGAAATTTTAAAAAAATGGCTAAAATCTTATAAACCTGATGAATTGTTTGATAAAAATTATAGATTAAAACGTGAATATTTTAGCATTGTGCCAAAGCCTGAAAAGAGAATGTGCGCTAGCCCTTATGCTAACGGCGGAAGATTATTAAAACCGCTTAAGACTCCAAATATAGATGATTATGCGGTTAAATTTAAAGGTCACGGAACGGTAAAAACACAAGATATGCTAGAGTTGGGCGCATACATTCGTGACATATTTAAACTCAATAAACGCAATAAAAATTATCGAATTTTTAGTCCAGACGAAGCAATGAGCAACCGATTATATAAGGCGTTTGAAGTTGAAAATCGTGACTTTAATGCGACAATTCTTCCTTCAGACGATAAGCTCTCACCGAATGGTAGAATAATGGATTCGTTTTTAAGTGAACACGCGTGTGAAGGTTGGCTAGAAGGCTACTTGCTTACAGGTAGGCACGGAATGTTTAATAGTTATGAAGCATTTATACGAGTGGTAGATAGTATGGTTGCGCAACACGCAAAATGGTTAAAAGTCTGCAATGAAATCCCTTGGCGCGCACCTATATCTTCTCTAAACCTTATTCTGACTAGCAACGTTTGGCAACAAGACCACAATGGTTTCACTCATCAAGACCCGGGATTTTTAGACCATATGGCAAACAAAAAAGCGGACGTTGTTAGAATATATCTTCCAGCGGACGCAAACTGCTTACTTTCGTGCTACGACCATTGCGCAAATAGTAAAAATTATGTAAATTTAATAGTCGCTTCTAAGCACCCAACATATCAATGGCTAACAATGAAAGAGGCAAAAGTTCATTGTAAGAAAGGGGCAAGTGAATGGAAGTGGGCTTCGGTCGGCGATAGCAAAAATCCAGACGTTGTAATAGCTTCGTGTGGAGATACAGCAACGATTGAGAGCCTTGCAACTGTAAGTTTAATTAAGAAATATTTACCAGAATTAAATGTAAAATTTGTAAATGTTGTTGACCTAATGAAATTAGTTTCGAGCGAATCGCACCCGCACGGTTTGACTGATAAAGAATATGATTCGTTATTCACAACTGATAAACCTATCTTGTTTAATTTCCACGGTTATCCTCAATTAATTCATATGTTAACATATAAGCGCCACAATCATAACAATATGCACGTGTCTGGATATATGGAAGAAGGCTCAATAACAACTCCTTTTGATATGCGAGTTAGAAACCATATAGATAGATATCACCAAATTATAAAATTATTAAATTATATAAAAATTGACGATGATAGAAAGAATAAATTAAGAACACTAATGGAAGAAAAATTAAAAGAACATAATGACTATATTGTTGAATATGGTGTAGATATGCCAGAGGTGGCAGACTGGAATTGGAATAATTAATAAGAAAAAAACTACATTGAAATTCAATGTAGCTTTTTTTAACCAAATTATTTAATATAAAAATAAATGTTGTTAAAGTTATATTCAAAAAATTTAAAAAATTTTTAAAATTTTAACAAAAACAGTTAAATTTTCATTAAAAAGTTGTCGAATTTAATGATTTTTCTAATTTTTTATTAAAATTTCATTAAAAAACAAGCAATAAAAGCATATAAAAATTATTATAAAAAAGCCCTTTTTATATCTAATTTTAGTTTCAAAATTTTTGATATACAATAGATTATTTTCAGTTCTTATATCAATAATTCAAAAATGTTGTTTAAATAAAATTGTATCTTAATGCATACAATTTAGTTGACAACTCAACTTAAAATATATATCATATTAATATGAAGAAATTATCTTTGAGTTTAGAATTAGAGAAGTCAATAATATCACTCATTAAGCGCATTACGAAAAAAGAAGATGAATTTTTGTCACAATATGGGCTTACTCATTTTCACGCACTGTACTTAGGACATTTAAATTTATATGACGAGCTTACTATGGCTGAACTAACGAATATGATAGGTTTTGATAAAGCGAATACTACGCGTGTTGTTCGAGATTTGCTAAATAAGAATTACGTAGAAAAAACAGGAGGGGAAAGAAAATTCAAATTACATTTAACAAATTTAGGTAAAAATATTGCTAACGATTTTAATAAAAAAATAAATATTTTTATGTCAAATGTTATGAAAAATTTTTCGCCTTTAGACCACGAGAATTTAGTCAATTTAATTGATAAATTAAAATTTGGAATAATAGCGAATACATAAGGAGTAATTATGTTAGAATTAAAATCAATCACCAAAGCTTACAAATTAAAAGAGCAATCAGTAATGGCGCTAGACGGAATTAGTGTTTGTTTCCGCAGGAGTGAATTCGTATCGATTTTAGGGCCTAGCGGTTGCGGTAAGACTACACTTTTAAATATAATCGGTGGATTAGATAGATATACGGACGGAGAGCTGATTATTGACGGTGTTTCAACAAAGAAATATAAAGATAAAGATTGGGACAATTATCGAAATCATCGCGTAGGTTTTGTCTTCCAAAACTACAACCTTATTCCGCACCAAACTGTATTGGAGAATGTTGAATTAGCGCTTACATTGTCAGGCATAAAAAGAAAAGAGAGAAAGGCGCGCGCAATAGAAGTGTTGAATATGGTTGGGTTAGGGGACAAACTTCGCTCGCGTCCTAATCAACTTTCTGGCGGACAGATGCAACGTGTAGCAATAGCGCGTGCGCTTGTAAATGACCCAGAGATAATACTAGCAGATGAACCGACAGGCGCGCTTGACAGTAAAACAAGTTTGCAGATAATGGAACTATTAAAGCAGGTGAGTAAAGACCGCTTAGTGATTATGGTCACGCATAACCCTGAACTTGCAGAAAATTATTCGACACGTATTGTGCGCTTATTAGACGGGAAGTTAATTTCAGATTCGCTACCATATAGTGAAGAGGAATCTAAAATTGAAGTTGAAGAGCATAATAAACTTTTAGAAGAACAAAAAGCGGAAAAAGATAATTTAAAGAATAGATTTGTAAAGACGGATAAGAAAAAATCAATGTCGCCACTCACTGCGCTTTCTCTTAGCTTGAAAAATCTTTTAACTAAAAAAGGCAGAACGACAATGGTTGCCTTTGCGGGAAGTATTGGCATTATAGGAATTGCGCTTATCTTATCAGTAAGCGCAGGTATGACTAATTACATAAATAATATGCAAGGAGAATCACTCGCGAATTATCCTGTCGCAATATCTACCGTTTCGTTAGATTTGAATAGTGCTATGGACGTTATTTCATCGGCAGGCTCTGGTAGTGAAAGTACTGCAGATGATAGTATAAATGTCAATGACGAATCTACACAACTTATGCGAATGGGTAAAATAAATTATTTAGATTCAGATTTTGTTGAATACGTATATAATTATTATGAAGACGATAATCACTCAGACGAAATTAACGCTTATTCAATAAGCTATGCCACTAATTTAAAACTAATAAGTCGCACGGAAAATACGGACACTAATGCAACAACTTATAAGAAAATATCTAGCAATTTATCGTTAGATATAACTTCTGGAACGTATAATTCGCTTTTCTTTGAAGGACTTAATAGCAAGTTTAACGATTACGTATTGTCTATATACGACGTTGTAGGCGGAGAGAATGCGCATTTCCCAACAAATAAAAATGAAGTAGCATTAGTAGTCAATTCTGGCACTGCTTCAAAATCACTTTTAGACAGTTTAGATATAGCATACGAAACAGATAATGGAACAATTAAACCTATAAAGTATTCTAATATTATTGGTAAGACTTATCGACTTCTTCTAAATGACGGATATTATGATGAAACTGGTAAACCGTATGCAAGTTTTAGTGGAGATTTAGAGCAAGACACATTATCTAATCTATATAATAATTCGGACTCTACTAAATATGAAGACTTAACAATAAGTTGTATTCTTATTCAAAAAGACGATTCAGTCGGAACAATATTTAGTGACGGCATAATGTACACACACGAGCTCGCAGAATTTTATCATAACGACGCGGTTAATTCTCAAGCCGTGGCAGGAGTTAAGGCAAAGTTCCTTGACGGCGAAGGCAACTTGTCAAATGGCGGGCTAGTTAATTTTGATGAACCTTATCTACTTAGTATAAGCGAATTGTCACTATTAGAAATTGACCCTGATATGTTTATATATGAAACTCCGATAGAGATGAAAACAGTTTTATCTAGTCCTATGTTTGATTTAAATATGACGGACAGCGATTTAATTGATTTTTATCTTCAAATGTATGGAGCAAGTCACGTACCTACGGGCATTTATATATACGCAAAGGATTTTGATTCTAAAGAGAGCATTACTGAAATGCTTGATAAGTGGAATAGTGACCCTGCTAATAGGGAAATTACATATAGCGACAACAGCGAATTTATAACGAGCATATTAGGCGATTTGGTGAATATTATTTCGTATGTGTTGATTGCATTCGCTGCAATATCATTAGTGGTTTCTAGCATTATGATAGGAATTATAACTTATACTTCAGTTATTGAAAGGACTAAAGAGATTGGTGTATTGCGAAGTATTGGTGCATCGAAGCGCGATGTTTCACGAGTATTCAATGCAGAAACAATCATTATTGGCTTGCTTGCAGGTGTTATAGGAATAGTTGTCTCAGGATTATTCACAATTTTAATAAGTGTTATATTAAAATCATTAACAGGTATTGCGGGGCTAGCGACTATGGAAGTTTGGTCAAGTCTGATACTGATTGTCGTAAGTGTTGTATTGACATTTGTCGCGGGGTTAATTCCAGCACGCATTGCTTCTAAAAAAGACCCTGTCACAGCGCTTAGAAGCGAGTAGTTGATATTCTAAGTTATTTATTTGTAGAATGTAGTAATTTATAATTTCGATTTAATTTTAAAGATAATTATGTAAAATATAAACACATAAATTAAATAAAATTGAAATTCATAAATAGTAAATAAATTATAAAAATTGTATTAAACAAAATAAAGAAATAAAGGAATGAATTTTTCCTTTATTTTTTTGACAAAATATAATTAATTATTTATAATACATTCATTATGAAAAAATATTATATATTGAGTTTACCACACGGCGGAAAGTTGTATTATGTAAAAAATAAGATTAGTAAGACAACCAAAGTTGATTTAGCATTTGATTGTGGTTCAAGGTGCGATACTATACCCGGACTTGCCCATTTTACTGAGCATATGTTTTTCACTGGGACGGACGAGATGCCTAAAAAGCAACAGGTGGCGGACAAGTATTTTAGCTTCATAGGAGCGAACGCATATACTAACGCGTACAAAATTGCTTTTTCTGCGAACATATTTTCTAACGAGTTAGAAGATTATTTGAAGACGGTCGCAAATTTAATTACGCATAGCACTTTTTCTAATCAATCAGTTAAAGAAGAAATTAAAGTTGTGCAACAAGAAATAGCTAATTACAAAGATGATAATAAAGAGATTTTAAGTTATATAGATGAATATAATATGTATAGAGAACCTGTATTTAAAAATACATTATTAGGTTCAGAAAAATCTGTTGCAACTATCAAAAGTAAAGATGTAAAGGAATTTGTAGCCAAATATTTTGTCGCAAACAACTTAGACGCGTTTATTGTGTCGCCACTACCTTTAAGGGAAGTAAAACGTATGGTAGAAAGAGAATTGTCAAACAAACTTCCTATTGATAACGATTTCAAACGTCTTGAATACAATTTCATTGATATAAAAGACGACAATTTCTTTTCGATAACTAAGAAAAAACTTGGCAAAGCATATCTCATAATACATTTTAGCTTAAATAAAAATATGTATGACCGTGATTATCTTCGTAAATTAAGTCTAGTTATTGATATGATTAACGATTATTCACACGGTATGAATAAAAAACTTCGCCTTGATAAGAATTTAGTATATTATTCAAATATGAATTATTCTTCATTCAAAAATAGTGCGAATGTCACGTTCATAACAGAATGTGAAAACAAAAATGTTAATGAAGTTATATCGTCACTTTCAGAATACATTAAAGATACACTAAAAAACGGATTTACACAAGCAGAATTAGATAAAGTAAAACGTTATTTTGATTATAATGATAAAAATAGTGAACCACGCACAAGCAAATTGCAAAATGGTTTATTATTTTATAAAAAATTTGGATTTATTGAAAAATATAGATTAATTAAAGAACTTGCTTTATCTACAACGCTTGATGAATGTAATACTATCTTTAAAGAGATTTTCACGTCGCCAAAAGTTAGTTTAACACTTATGAGCGACTTAGATAAAAAATCAGTTATGAATAAAAAAGAATTTAATGAATTATTTAATAATTCTAGTTTAAGCGAGTAGTTAAGTTTGAAATAAATTGTTTTAATAAAGGATGAATGAGAATGGAAACAATTAATAAATTTAGTAATGATGTATGTGAAGAAATAAAATATTATGTGTATAGGCTAGTTGATCCAACAAACGGGAATACATTTTATGTTGGGAAAGGAAAAGGGAATAGGGTATTTGCACATGCAAAAGGTGTAATAAAAAATTATAATGATATAAATTATTTTGACCAAGATGAAGATGATGAGTCATTGAAAATAAAAACCATAAAAAATATTATAGATTCTGGTTTAGAAGTTATATACATCATACAACAATATGGTTTAACAGAAGAACAGGCATTTTGGATAGAAAGTGCATTGATTGATGCTTATTGTTTAGATAAACTTACTAATAAAATTAAAGGACATAGTTTTGGAGGATATGACTGTCCAATTAACGCAATTACACTACAAAAAAACCATTCAATTAAAGAATATGAAGATGTATCCACTAATCCTAAGTATATTTTAATAAAGATTAAAAATTATTGGTTAAATGAGAGAAATGGCAATGTCTATGAGACAGTTAGATCGGCGTGGAAGTTAAGTTTAGAAAAAGTAAAAAAATATAAATATGTACTAGCGGTTGTAGATGGTATTGTTAAAAAAGTATTTGAAGTAGATAATTGGCATTATGCGAATGGAATTTCAGGAAGGGTAGAATTCGATGGTAAAGAAGCAAATGAATCAATTGCAAATATATTTTTAAATAAAAGAATACCTGCAAGATTTAGAAAAAAGGGTCAAGCAAGTCCCGCTTTATATAGTGATTAATGTAAAAAATATTTATTATCTTGATTAATAGATAAAAAATAGAGTGCAAGCTGAGTGCAAGCTCTATTTTTTTGTAAATTTGTCGAAAATAAAAAAGGTTTTATAAATACTTGACATACAAAAAATTTTATGTATAATTAAAATAGTTAGTTAATTAAGTGGCTGTTCACTTACCGATTTAATTTGAGCAAACTAGGTTTTTGCAAAATTTTGTGCGTGCAATACGCAATAACTACGGAATTAAAGGTTATGCCTTTTTAATAATTTACTAATTATAATTTTAAGGAGAAATATATGGATAATTTAATGACAAGTGAAGAATTTGATTCTAGTATTGTAAACAATGCAGAATTAAATAATTCAAAAAAGCAAGTTAGAACTAGACGTAAACTTTCTAGTTTTAAACCTATTGACGCACCTATTGATGCGACAGTTGAAGAAAGTGAAATAAAAGTTAAACCTGAGCGCTTAGGGAAATCACACGCTAAAAATTTAAAGGTTATGTTTTTAGGCGGTATAGGCGAAATTGGTAAAAATATGACAGTATTAGAGTACGGAGATGACATCATTGTTATTGACTGTGGTGTAATGTTTCCATCGGTTGATATGTTAGGAATTGATTTAGTTGTTCCTGATATAACATACCTTGTTGAGAATAAAGAGAAGATACGTGGCTTTTTGATAACACACGGACACGAAGACCATATAGGCAGTGTACCGTACGTTATGAATGAAATTAAAGCGCCTATTTATGCCAGCAAAATGACTTGCGGTCTTATCAAGAAGAAAATGGAAGAACATAAGCGCGTAGAATATAAGACCATTGCAGTAAAAGCTAAGCAAAAGATAAAATTAGGTTGTTTTGAAATCGAATTCATTCACGTAAATCACGCTATTCCGGGAGCTTTCGCTCTTGCTATAAAGACCCCAGTCGGAATGGTTGTCCATACAGGCGATTTTAAGATTGATTTGACCCCAATTTATGACGAGAAATTTGATTTTCATACCTTTGCAGAGTTAGGTAAACAAGGTGTTTTACTATATATGAGTGACTCAACAAATGCAGAACGTGAAGGATATTCACTATCTGAACGTGTTGTTGGAGATACTCTTGAAAAACTCTTTATCGAAAACAAAGATAGACGTATTATAGTAGCCGCCTTTGCGTCAAACGTGGATAGAGTGCAAGAGGTTATAAATTTAGCTGAAAAGTATAAACGTAAAGTTGTTTTGACTGGTCGTAGTATGGTCAATGTGACAGACGTAGCTTGCGAAATAGGCGAAATGAAAATCAATCGTGATAATATTATCGAAGTCGAAAAAATGAAAAATTATAACGATAGTGAAATTTTGATTTTATCTACTGGTAGCCAAGGCGAACCACATAGCGCACTTTCGCGTATGTCAACAGGCGAATTTAAGGGTATAGAAGTGGGAGAAAATGATACTGTGATTTTCTCAAGTAGTCCAATCCCGGGCAACGAAAAATCTGTAAATAACATTATCAATAAATTAATTATTCTCGGTGCTAAAGTTATTTACAGTCAACTAGAGCAAGTCCACGCATCTGGTCACGCCTGCAAGGAAGAAATGAAGATAATGTTAAATTTAGTACGTCCTAAATATTTCATTCCTGTGCACGGCGAGCAAAAGCACCTTTTAGCGCAACGTGATACGGCAATGGCTGTCGGTATGGATAAACATAATGTGTTGTTGCCAACTTTGGGTATGCGCGTAGAAGTAAACAAGAACTATTTAAAAGCAACTGGTACTGTTCCTTTCGGTAGTAGATTAGTTGACGGCGCAGGTATAGGTGATATTGAAAGTAATGTCCAAAAAGAACGTAAACAATTAAGCGAAGACGGATTGTGTATTGTTATCTTAAATGTAAATACAAATCGTGGAGAATTAAATTCTCGTCCTGAGATTGTTTCGCGTGGATTTACTTATATGGGAGAGGCTCAAACGTGGCTTGACGATGCACGTAGCACAATCGTGAATAGCATTGACCACGATAGCTTACGCGCACGCGACTACGTGAATGTGAAAATTGCGCTTAGAAAAGCCCTTTCTAACTATTTAAATAAAAAGCTAAAACGTCGTCCAATGATTATCCCTATTATAATTGAAAGCAATGATTAATATAGATAAAGAAATTCAATCGTACGGACAAGAAACAAAAGTGCCAATAAGTTTATTCGACACAATAAGTTTTGTGTGCGATACGATAAATAAAAATAGTTGTAAAGAAATTTTAGAGATAGGAACGGCGATTGGATTTGGCTCTATAACTATGGCAGAGAATACAAATTTAGCGCATATTGATACGGTAGAATTAGATGGAAATCGTTATAATTTAGCCTTAAAAAATATAAAAAATCACAATTTAAATGATAAGATAACAGTTTATCATATGAATGCAATAGATTATTTAAAAGCTAATAAAAAGAAGTACGATTTTATTTATCTTGACGGACCTAAGGGGCAATATATAAACTACCTTCCTTATTTGAAGAAAGCTTTAAAAAGTGGAGGTATTATAGTAGCAGACAATTTGCATTTTCACGGTATGGTGACAGGTGAAATACCTGTATCAAAAGGCTGTAGAGCAATGATAAAGGGCTTAAAAAATTATATTTTAGCTATAACTACGGATAATGAGTTAGAAAGCGAAATTCTAAATATTGGTGACGGACTAGGAGTCACAAAATTAAAATAAAATTTAAAACCATAAAGATAATGTTTGTTTAAATTACATTATCTTTTTTTAATCTAACGATTATTTATACTACTAACTTAAATTGCAAAGCATTAAATATAGATGAAAAAGAAAGAGATGAGTCATAAGCGACATTTAAGGTTTTTAAATTAATTTATCTATTAAACAACAATATAGACATTATTTCTATTGAATTAAATGTAAAATGATTAATTACACTATTGAAATTCTGATTTAAATGTGTTATACTAACTTTAGTAGGTGAATTATGGAAGATAAAAATTTAATTCAAGAATTAGCAAAGAAGAAAAAATTATACTTTTATAATTATGAGCCAAATTTCGACGATGGTATTTTAAAAAAGCACAATATAGAAGTATATAAAAAGATTATTAAGGGCTTTACTAAAGGGAATAAAGTACTATTCGAGCAAGCGACAGGTACAGGCAAAACTTATGTCACTTTAAAATTTTTGCACGACCACGCGGTAGGTAAACGTGTATTAGTTGTGACTCCAAGTCACGCAATTAAAGATTCGTTTATCGATACATATCGTAGCACTCTAGGTAAAGATTTTGATTGTGACTTACATATGTCACTATATCAAGGATTAAAGTCAGTTAAAGACAAAAATTATGATATAATCGTTTTTGACGAAGCGCATAGACTTGGCGCAAAGACGTGGGGACAAAATGCGGAAGAACTTATTAAAAATAATCCGAATGCAACAATTCTCGGAATGACTGCTACTTTAGAGCGCCCTGATAAAGTAGATGTAAAAAAATATTTTGACGGCAAAAACCCTGTCTCTAAAATTACATTAGTGCAAGCGTTAGAAAGGGGAATATTGCCTAATCCAGATTATACTCTAGCAAAAGTTGACTTTGCCGACGATGACGAGTTTATCGATTCTTCAATTCGTGAATTGAATGAAAGATTAAGTACAGCCGACACGGAAGAAAAAGAAGAAATTAAAAACTTCATTAAGAGATTAAAAGAAGCAAAGAACGAAATTCATAAAAGTGATGAAATTGAAGACATATTCTATAAAGAACTTAATACAGACGAATTAAAACGTGGCAAATTCATTGTCTTTTGTCCAGCAGGTGAAGAGGAAGAAGAGACTATAGAATCCTTACACAAAATGAAAGGCATAATGAAAGAGTCTTCTAACTGGTTCGATAAAATTGACGGCATAAAGAAAATAAAAAAATATAGTGTATATTCAAAATTAGGTAGAAACCGCAATAAACAAATTATAAAGAATTTTGAGCGCGACGATTCTAAAGCATTAAAACTTTTGTTCTCTATAAATATGCTTAACGAAGGATTACACGTGCACGATATAGACGGCGTAATTATGATGCGCACAACTGGGTCGAGAATTATTTACCTTCAACAGTTAGGTAGAGCATTATCAGTAGGACATAAGCATAAGCCTAAAATTCTTGACCTAGTAGCGAATTTGAATTATGTAGATGTCTTAGATTTACAAAAGAACACTAAAGCGATTAATAAAGCGAGAGGGGACGGTCACGGCGACGGCTTTGTCGATGGACCTATGGATGATGAAATCTTAGACTTTACACTTTCAATATATAACCTAGAAGCAATGCAACTTATTGATACTTTAAAGAAAAATATATTTGATTTCGAACACAAATTTGATTTTGATTTCGAAGATTTTAAAAACAGAATAATTCGTTGGAAAGAAATGAATGGTGATTTAAATATAAAGCAAACTGATACCGATATAGACGGTTATCCTATAGGTCTAAAAATATACAGTATAAAGCAAGGTAATATAAAATTAACAGATGCACAGCGGGATGAGTTAATATCATTAGGTCTAGATTTAAGCATTAAAGAAGTCAAATTTCCATTTGAGTTTAAAGATTTTAGACAAAGAATAATAGATTGGAAAGAAAGGACTGGAGATTTAAATATAAAACAAAGAGATACCGATATAGACGGTTATCCTATAGGTCGAAAATTAGTTTATATAAAGCAAGGGCAAATAAAACTAACAGACGCACAGCGAGAAGATTTGATATCATTAGGTCTAGATTTAAGTTTTAAAAAAGTAAAATTTCCATACGAGTTTAAAGATTTTAGACAGAGAGTAAGTGATTGGAAAGACAGAGAAGGAGATTTGATAATTAAGAAAGGTGCCTTAGATATAGATGGTTATCCTATATATGAAAAATTACAAAGTATAAAGCAAGGACTAATAAAATTAACAGACACACAGCGAGAAGAATTAATAGCATTAGGTCTAGATTTAACGATAAAGAAAATAGACAAAAACAAGAGATTTGACTATAAAGATTTTAGACAAAGAATAAGTGATTGGAAAGAAAGGACTGGAGATTTAAATATAAAGCAAACTGATACAGATATAGATGGTTATCCTATAGGTAAAAAAATAAATTACATAAAGCAAGGTCTTATAAAACTAACAGATGTACAGCGAGAAGAATTAATAGCATTAGGTCTAGATTTAACTATAAAAGAAGTAAACTTTCCATTTATATATGAAGATTTTAAAAATAGAATAATTGCTTGGAAAGAAAGGACTGGAGATTTAAATATAAAGCAAACTGATACAGATATAGATGGTTATCCTATAGGTAAAAAAATATCAATGATAAAGTACGGGGATATAAAATTAACAGATGCACAGCGAAATGAGTTAATAGCATTAGGTCTAGATTTGACGGTAAAGAAAAGGAAAAATACTGTTGAAGATAGCAAAGAGAGTGGTAGCGAAATAAATCAATAATTTAATATAATTATTCTTCGTTTTCTAAAAAATATACTCGCAAAATAAAAAAGATAATGTACGTTTAAATTACATTATCTTTTTTATTATAGTGAATGTATACTATGGATTAGCTAGATTATCTTCAGGAACTTTTTTATCTTCGTCCTTTTTGATTTCCATTAGGAAATAACCGTCGTCTTTTAATTTATTAGCATTAAACCCCGTTAAATCAACATTTTGCGATGCAATCCACGGGAAATACTGACATTTTACTATCAAAGTTCTACCACCGAAGTCAATGACTTTTTTATTAATTTTGTCATATTCTTGTTCGTGTTTGAACTTGACTGATAAGCCGTAAGGAATGCCATTTTCGTTAGGAATGAAGACCATATATTTTAATTCAGAAGAAGGAATTTCAATAGATATATATTCTGGATTTTCTTTAAATTCATCTAGTTTAGAAATGTCATATTGTTTTAAGCAACCATTTTTAGAATTAAGTTTATTTTTACCGTTATAAAAACTATTACATAAATCTATTTGCTTATTTATACTATTTTTATGTGAAAAATATTTGCTTGGGAGCCTTCCGAAATTTGCTTGTAAATCGCTATCATAAACGTAAAAATTAGATATTGCCTTGTTCTTGCTATATATTATGTATTTCATAAATGTCCTTTATATTTAGTATGCTTTAAGTCTATTATATTTTATTTTCGTGGTAATTATTATTACTTTCAAATTTTAAATCTAATTATCGAAGCGAAAATTATTTTACCACATACATAACAATTTTTCAAGTCATTTAATAAAATACTTGAAAAAAAGTTTGTTTTAGTTTATAATCAACATAAGGAGCGATTATGGAATTACTTGCGCCGGCTGGCGATAAAGACAAATTAATTATGGCTATAAATTACGGCGCAGACGCGGTGTACTTAGCTTCCACGCGCTTTGGATTAAGGACATTCGCAGGGAATTTTGACTTAGACGGCTTAAAATGGGCGGTTGAATACGCGCACGCACATAATGTAAAAGTTTATGTGACAGTGAATATAATACCGCACGAAAGTGATTTGAACGATTTGCCTAAATATATAGAATACTTAAACGAGATTAAAGTAGATGCAATTATTTGCGCTGACTTAGGGGTTATAAGTATAGCAAGGCGAGTTGCTCCAAACCTACATATTCACGTAAGTACACAAGCAAATATTACCAATAGCGAATCTGCGCTCATATATGTCGCATTAGGTGTTAAACGCTTAATTTTAGCTAGAGAGATGACTCTAGATGAAATTAAAGAATTGCGCGCAAAAATTCCTAGTGATATTGAACTTGAAGCTTTTGTCCACGGCGCAATGTGCATTAGTTATTCAGGAAGGTGTCTATTATCTAATTTCTTTACTGGGCGCGATGCTAACCGTGGCGCTTGTGTGCAGGCTTGTAGGTGGAACTATGCAATAAGAGAGATAAGTAAGGATAGCGAATATCCTATTGAGGAAGATAGTCACGGTACATATATTTTGAATAGCAAAGATTTATGTATGATAGACTACCTTGATAAATTAAAGGAAGCAGGTGTAGATTCTATTAAGATAGAAGGTCGAATGAAGACCGAATATTATGTTGCAAATATCGTCAATGCATATCGATTAGCCTTGAATTATCTAAACGAGCATAAAACTTATAACCTACCGGACGAAATCAGGAACGAAGTCTATAAATCTAGCCATAGAGATTATTCGTGCGGATTTTATTTTGGTGACCCTAAAGAGAGTCTGGATTCAAGTTTGCCTGTAAGCGAATACGAATTTGTAGCTGTTGTATTAGAAAATAGTAGTTCAGGCAAAACAAAAGTTGAAATGCGAAATAGATTCAAAAAGGGCGAAGAATTGCAACTTTTATCTACTAGCAATAACAATGCTGTAGTGAATATAGAAAAAATTGTTGATATGGACGGAAATGACTTAGACGAATGTAAAATACCTAAGCAAGAAGTCTATGTATATACAAAAACACCGTTAGTAAAATATGAGATTTTAAGAAGGAAAAAGTGAAGAACCCAACTAGCATATTAGTTATATATAATCCGCACGCGATGCGTGGCAAAATTGACCAACATTTGCCAAGAATTAAGCAACGCTTATCTTTGCGCTACCCTGTTGTTGATTTAATGACAAGTATGGCGGATGACGGAGCGGAAGAACTTGCTTATAAGTATGCAGGGAAATATGATATAATTATTTCGTGCGGTGGTGACGGGACACTTCATCAGGTAGTAAATGGAGTCATAAAAAGCGGAGAAAATCCAATCATTGGCATACTTCCGTACGGTACGTGCAACGATGTATCAAGAACTTTAAATATTTCGCATAATATAGATAAAGCG
The DNA here is from genome assembly GCA_944377165.1 of uncultured Clostridia bacterium. Classification (GTDB taxonomy): domain Bacteria; phylum Bacillota; class Clostridia; order Christensenellales; family UBA1242; genus Onthoplasma. The sequence goes on from CALWEJ010000004.1 coordinate 25,610, forward strand.
ATTGATTCAATTCTTAGGTTAAATACTACGAAATACGATGTTTTAACGGACGGAAAAGATTACATAGTCTATGCTCTAGCAACTGGATATTTAACAAAAGTTGCTTTTCAGACGGCAAATTCTAAAAAGAAGCGATTAGGGAGATTTGCTTACTTTCTTTCTACTTTAAAGAATTTATTTAAATTCAAAAAATTGCCGATTACAATTAAAATAAATGATGAGCGAATTCACGAAAAATTTGTCTATTTTATGTTATTTAATGGCAGTCACGTAGGTGGATTTCACGTCGATAGAAGCGAAACAGTAGATAATTCACATTTTAAATTAATAGCGATTAAAAAGGGTAAAGGTTTAATTGCATATTTCAATTTAATAAATTTATTTTTATTTGGAGCGAAGTCAATTAGAAAGAGCAATAATGCAATTATTCGCGATGTTAAATCAATAGAAATAGAGAACCATTCTAACGAACCTTTTACTGTCGATGGCGAAAAAATCAAGTTTTTGAAACAAAAATTCGAAGTAAATAAACAAATAACTATGATAAAAAATTAATGCTTATCTAAGCATTTTTTTTTATTATTAATAATAGTATTATTTATGAGTTTAAATAATGTTAAGTTAAATACGCCTTGTATTATTAAAGAAATAAATGTAGAAGAAAAAACTAAATTGCGTTTAATGGAGTTAGGTCTAATAAATGGAGCGGTTATAACGGTCAAAAATAAAAGTGTTTTAAAGCACACGCTTTTAGTCGCTTTTAATTATTCTTGCTTTACATTAAAGGACAACCTTGCTCAATTAATTGAGGTCAATTATGTATAAGGTCGCGCTTATTGGTAATCCGAATGTCGGCAAATCAACTTTATTTAATTCTCTCACAAAATCAAGCGAGCATACAGGAAATTTCCACGGTGTGACAGTTGAAGAAAAACGAAAAATTATAAAATTCAATAATTCAGAATATGAGTTTATTGACTTGCCGGGAATGTATTCACTAAATTATTTTTCATTTGAAGAAAAGGTCGCACGCGATATTGTTGTAAATGAGAAAGCATATCGTTTAGTAGTAGTTGACGCAAACTCAATAAAGCGTAATTTATATCTATGCTTGCAGTTAGACGAACTGAATTTAGACTACAAAATTTTAATCAACAATTACGATTATTTTTCTAAAAATAAAAATACAATAAATATTGAAAAGTTATCTAAATTATTAAGCAAAGACATTGAAATAATCAATGCTAAAAAAATCAAGTTAAATGATAATTTATTAAAAAATTTAAAAATCAACAATAATTTTAATAAAAAAATCGATGAAAATCGTAATTTTTCAAATAATTTTCAAAATTTTAATAAAAATTTAATACATAACAATAATGAATTTAATTCAGATTTTAAAATAAAACCATACTTAATAGATATTGTAAATGAATTAAAATCTACTACAAATCTAGACATTAAATCAATAATTTATGCCCTAAATGGACTAGATATAGCAATAGATGAAAAGTACAAATCTATAATAAATAAATCAATAGAGCGCGCAATTAAAGCACGTTATGATTATATTGATAAAGTTTTAAGCGAATGTGTGCATTTCAATAGAAACTATATTTATGGAAGTTCAAAGGCGGATAAATTTTTGTTAAATCCCTTTGTTATGACGATAGGGTTTTTAGCACTATTTTTGCTAAGCATTTATGTTATTTTTTTCCTTTTAGGACCAATTATCAGTGACGCATTAAATCTGCTACTTGACAAAATTTTATATACTCCGATTATGAACTTACTATATATGAATTTTGATAATCTATGGTTGATTGAATTTGTTGAGGGCGGAGTATTTTCTTCTTTTGCAACGGTTGTGAGTTTTCTACCGCAAGTCGTTTTGCTATTCATATTTTTAACACTTATTGAAGATAGTGGAATCATAGCGCGTATGGCTTATGTATTCGATGATACTCTTTCAAGTTTTGGCTTAAATGGTAAGGCTGTTTATGTAATGCTAATGGGAATAGGGTGCAACACAATGTCGTGTATGGCTAGCAGAAATATGAATGGTAAAAATTTAAAAATCAAGACGGCGATACTTAATCCTTTTGTTAGTTGTATGGCGCGATTGCCCGTATTTGTTTTAATAGCTTCTGCATTTTTCAGTAAATTTGCGTTTTTAATTATTTCAGGATTATATATTTTAGGAATAGTACTTTTGCTCATAATTGCAAAGATATTAAACAAGACAATTTTGCCGACTAAGTCTAGCGAACTTTTGCTTGAATTTCCGCTACTTCGCGCACCTGACTTTAAACATATTTTAGTCGTAGCAAAGGTTAATGCAATAGATATGTTGAAGCGCGTGTTCACAATAGTGCTATCTGTTGGAATTATTGTATGGATACTAACTCATACAACATTTAAATTAATCTATACCGATACGATAACCGAAAGTATTTTATTTAAGATTGCAGATAAAATCGATTTCATATTTACACCTATTGGGCTGAATTCTGCCGGAATTGTTTTAGCATTGATTGTAGGAATATTCGCTAAGGAAATGATTTTATCCACCTTCTCAATATGCAACAATGCGCTCGACAATGCAAGTTTAATGCTCTCACTTTCACTTGCAACAAGTGTTATAAGTTTTACAAGCGCTAGCGCCCTATCATTTCTTATATTCTCATTAATTTACGCGCCTTGCATATCAACTATTGCAGTTATAAAAGCGGAAACAGGAAGATTCTATATGTGGCTAGGTATAATCGGAGAATTTACAATCGCATATATTTTATCATTCATCGTCTATCAAGCATTTACGCGCGGAATAGTATTCGCTTTAGTTAGTTGCATAATAATTGCAATAATTTTATTTGCGGTGATTTATCTTATTAAACAAATTAAAAATAAAAAAATAAAATGCTTATTTTGTAGTAAATGTAATAGAAAATAAATAAAAAATGGGTTGAAAAGTTTTTTCTTATTTGCTATAATGAGAATATGAAGAAACCATTAGTTGCAATAGTAGGTAAGCCAAATGTTGGCAAATCAACATTTTTCAATAAAATCGCAGGCGGAAAAATTAGTATAGTTGAGGACGTTCCCGGTGTCACTAGGGATAGAATTTTTGCCAACGCAGAGTGGTGCGGATATTCGTTCCAAATAGTTGATACAGGCGGATTAGACTTTAATAAAGAAGATGAAATTAATAAACGAATAATAGAGCAAGCAAATCTTGCCATAGATTTAGCAGACGTTATCGTCTTTTTCGTTGACGGTAAAGAGGGATTAACTGCACAGGACTTAGAAGTCGCTAATCACTTACGTAGAGCGAAAGCACCTAAAATTGTCGCCGTAAATAAACTTGATAATTATGAAAAGGATAAAATTTATGACTTTTACGAGTTGGGCTTAGGCGACCCTATCGCAATATCGGCTGAGCAAAGTAAAGGTATAGGAGATTTGCTTGACGAAATAGTTAAATATATTAAAAAAATTGAAGTTTCAAAAGAAAGCGACGATGTAAAAATCGCGCTAGTTGGAAAACCTAATGCAGGAAAATCTTCTATAACAAACCGCTTGTTAGGTGAAGATAGAGTAGTAGTTAGTTCGGTGGCGGGCACTACTCGTGACGCGATTGACACTCCTTTTAGATGGAACAATAAAGATTATTGCCTAATAGATACAGCAGGACTTAGACGGAAATCGAAAATCGAACCAGATAGCATTGAGCGATATAGTGTAATTAGAAGTTTGAACGCAATAGAGCGCTGTGATGTCGCAGTTATTGTTATTGACGCAAGTGAAGGCATAACAGAGCAGGACGTACGCATCGCAGGGCTTGTGCACGAACAGGGCAAACCAAGTGTGATTGTAGTAAATAAGTGGGATTTAATCGAAAATAGCGAAGAAAAGCGCAAGGCATTCGAAAAGCAATTTGAAGTTGACCTAGCATTTATGAAATATTATGTGACAGTCTATGTATCTAGTGTCACAGGGCAGAGGATAGGCAAAATTATGGAAATGGTTGACTATGTTCTTACCAATGCAAAACGCGAAATACCTATGGCGCTATTCAACAATGTGCTTACTAATGCTATAAGTGTGACAGAACCACCATCTAAAAACGGTAAACGTTTAAAAATCATTTTTGGTAAACAAGTGGCGACCTGTCCGCCTACTTTTGAAATTTATTGCAACAACTCTGCACTTGTAGAAAATTCTTATATTCGATATTTGGAAAATAGTCTTCGCAGAGCATTTGATTTCAAAGGAACACCTATCAAAGTGGTATTTAAAAATAAAAATGAAGATTAATTCTATTTTATCATTTAGCGAATAGAATTATGTTAAATATTAATAAAAATATAAATTACCATATTGACAACCTTAAATTTTTAAATATAATATTTAAAAAGGTGTAAATATGGAGTATATAAACATTACAACTAATAAAAGAAAAATATCTTTAATAAAAAAGACTGAATTAATGGCTAAATATAGAAATATTTATAAAGCATTTTGCCCTAATATGCATAAGTTAACTAATGAAGGATACCAAGTGTATTTGGAATCTATTAATCAGGGGGACAAAGAGTCAAGAGTTAAGTTATTAAATGCTATGTTAATAAATATCTTTGAAACATTAGCAAATATTTATGTCAACATTGATTTAGCAACACCGTTCGAAGATAATATAAGTTTTGCTTATGAAGTGTATTATGATAGGATTATGAAATGTGACGAATTTCCTAAAAGCATTTCTAAGTTAACTTCAAGCACTGGCAAAATACTATTTCACCGTATTTGTCATAATGACGAATTCTATAAAAAACACAATATTGACCTTGAATTTGAAGATATTGAAAGTAATGTCGATACAATTAAGGTCAACGAAAATAATGAATTTTATGATGTTATTTTTAACAATGATTTAAAAGAATTCTTAATAAGTCAAATAAATAAAATTCATCAAGCTTCAACTAATCCTAATGACAATCATCAAAAGAAAGATTATCAAAGGCAAGTAGTATTAGATTATTTTGGGCTGTTAGACGGAGATATAGATAAAACGTTAAAAACTTTAGCAAAGACTTATAATGTGTCATCAGAAAGGATAAGAAAAATAATTAACATTTATTTTAGAAAACTAAGCAGCAGGCTTTTGCACAGATATTCAAAAGAGTATTTAAATTTTTAGAAATAAATTAAATAATTTAAATAAAGCTTTCTAACTTTATAATATGTTATAATTAAATTAATGTAAATTATAAACTAATAAACAAATAGATATATACTAATTTAACTGCTAATACAATTATAATTGCATAATTTATAAGTAAGCATAAAAATCTTTCGATAATCTAAAAGATCATACTAATGTTAAAAGAAAGCAATAATAGAACAATTAAATTAAAAAATCTCGCTTCTTGCGAGTTTTTTAATGTCTATTTATAAAATAGTAGGTTCATATGAGGATTTTCTTTTATCAATTCCAGATATATGCGCTAGCCATTTTTTAGTAAGAGCTTTATCTAACGTATCATTAACATAGACGTAATCTTTAGAAAACTCTATTTCAATTTTTTCACCATTCTTATTAATAATAATCTTTACACTATCATCATAAGATTTAAATGAATGCACATCTAGATTGAACTCATTTCCTATAAATTTTTGAATAATATCAAAAGATAATTCTTCCATAATTTATCTCCTAAGAATATATTAACATAAAATTTTTAATTGTCAATATAAAACTTTTAAAATTTCTTGCTTTATTTTCATTGAAGTGATAAAATCTATAAAAATGCAGTACTTATATTATATAATTTTAGCGATTGTTAGTTATTTTATCGGCAACATTAATTTTGCTCGTGTTATTTCACGCGTGAAGCACGGCGACGTCACAAAGTCCGGGAGTGGTAATCCGGGGACTCTTAATATGTGGAGGACATTCGGCTTCTGGCCCGGAGTTTGTACTTTTTTATTAGATATGATTAAAGGTGTTATACCTACACTTGTCGCTTTTTTAACATTTGAATATATTGGTTGCAGTGCGGAGATTGCAATGTATGTGGCTGGGTTTAGTGTCATTTTAGGGCATATTTTCCCTATAATATTCAAATTTAAGGGCGGTAAAGGTATTGCAACATCGGTTGGTGTTTTCTTAGTCGCTAATTGGTGGTGCGCGTTAATCGTCTTTCTTGTTATGATTATTTGTATGCTGTTTATTAAGTATGCTTCAATTCTTACAATAGGCTTTGTAGTGGTTATGTCTATCGTTGAGATTTGCCTTACTAATCCGATAAATTGGGTTAATTATATACTAATTAGCGGAATATTATTGCTCGTTTTGTATGCTCATAGGTCAAATCTAAAGAAATTGTTTACAGGCAAGGAAAACAAAACCGAATTGCTTGCTATGGTTAAATCAATAGGCAAGAAAAAAGATTCGACTAATTCAACGGATAATGAAAATAATACGAGCGAGAATACGAAATAAATTTTTGTTTTAGACAATATAAAATATATGATAGATACACATTGCCATCTTAATGACGATAAATTAAAAGACGACTTAGATAAAGTCGTCAATAATTTTTTATCGGCAGGCGTAGATAATGCAATTTGCGTAGGTTGGGATTTTGGGTCAAGTATAGAAGCAAAAGACATTTCAGACAAATACTCTTGTGTCTATTATGCTATAGGAGTGCACCCAGACGAATGCAATAGTTTTAATTATGAAGATATGGACGCATTAATAAAAAAATGTCTAAGCGAAAGTAAAAATAAACTTGTGGCAATAGGGGAGATAGGATTAGATTATTATCACAATACTGAAAACAAAGAAAAACAAAAGCAAGTATTTGTTTCTCAAATAAATTTAGCAAAAAAATATAATTTACCTATAATAATTCATTGCAGAGATGCATATGGCGATATGTTAGAAATTTTGAAGGCAAATGCACCTTTTTCTTCCGGAGTGGTATTCCATTGCTATAGTGGGAGCTTAGAATATGCTCAGATTCTAATTAAAATGGGGATAAAAATTTCATTTACAGGCACGGTCACTTACAAAAACGCACATAATGTTCAAGCGGTTGCAACTAATCTTCCGCTGTCGAGTATCTTTTTCGAAACGGACAGCCCTTATTTATCTCCAGTACCGCATAGAGGAGAGCGAAATGAACCTAAAAATGTTGTTGACATAGCTAAGTTTGTGGCAGATTTGCGCGGAATAGAAGTAGATGAATTAATAAATATAACTAATAATAATGCGAGAGAGTTTTTTAAATTAATGAAAAAATAATGCTTACTATAATCTTTATGATTATTTCAGCATTATTTTTTTAGTCAATACGGGTTTCTTCTATCGTAGTTGGTTCACTTTTTTCTAAAATGTTGTTTACTTCGTTTGTAATATTTGATAGTAAACGTACTTTTTCTTCATTATCTAAATTAGAATCATTAAGTTCTTTAGCGGTCTTTTTAGCGCGATTTAGAGCCCTTGTCACTAAATTCGCAACTTTTTTCTTTTTATTCGCAATATCTATTTTCTTGTAAAGAATTTCTTTATATTTTTTATCATATTTATTAGCAAGAATTATATTAAGAACAGCATTTACAAAAACATCTTTACTAAACAATTCATCTTTGACTTTTTCTAAGTTGTCGATAGATGCATTTATAAGTGCAAGCGCTTTAGTAATAGAGTCTTTGTTCTTTATAATTCTACCACTTAAATCTGCTAGATAAATAGGACCATCTTTTTCTTTACGTACTTGTATGTATCCGTCTTTGTAATCGCCAACAATACAATAAAATTCTTCACCTAAATCGCCTAACATATTTCTGAATTGGAACTTTCCGCGCTTATTCTTTTCAACTAGTCCATAGTAAGGTAAGTATCTACTATAATTTGTTGCAAAATAAAATTTTTCGCTTAAAATGCCATTAGTGTCGCGATATTGATATTTTCCGCCTTCCTTTTTCTGAACAACAGCATTAAAGTTATAATAGTTATCCGCTTTATTGTATGAATCTTCACTTAAATTAAAGTCTAAATCAAAGAATCTATATGGATATTTTGTGCCCCAAGATGGAACGACTACAGCAATACCAGCGATAGAGAAGTCGCTAGCAGATTTAAAAGTACGGCTTACATAAAACGTATTGTTTGTTTTTGCTTGTTCGCTCATAGGACGCTTAATAGTATAGAAATAGCCACCTAAATTTTCATTGTTTGACAAATATAACTTTAAGCTGTCAATTTTAGTATTTTTATCTTTATAATTAAAATTTCGATTTGTATAACTCCAAACTAACATAATTTCTCCAGTGATGCTACATTATATTGTATAATGTATGTTTTGTCAATATGTAATTTAACATAAAATAAAAAATGAAGAATGAGTTAAATCCCATTCTTCACCATCCAAAGTGGATGAAAGCATTTAGGTGGCAGTTTGGTCTATAAGCCGAGTTCTGTATTTGACGGTCATCTATCTAGTACATAAATTGCTCTATGTATCCAGCGGTGTTTATGTCCCGGCGAGCAACCATAATGGACATTTTACCTTGCTTCAGGTGGGGTTTACACGGACCAAGTTTGTCGCCAAACTCGCGGTGAGCTCTTGCCTCGCCTTTTCATCCTTACTAACCACTCAGGGGTATAGCGGTTATTTTCTGTTGCACTTTCCTTCTAGTCACCTAGACTTGCCGTTAGCAAGCACCTTGCTCTATGAAGCTCGGACTTTCCTCAAACTGAGCTTTCACTCAACTTGCGACCATCTGACCAAGCTGACAATTATATTGTAGCACGTTTTTTTTATTTGTCAATACCCATTTTTAAAATTTTTTAAATTTGTCAAACTAATATAGTTTATTGCATTAGATTACAAAATCTTTGAATTTGTGATAAATTAGGGGTCAATATTGAATTCTTTAAACTCTGTTTGCAAAAGCTTAATTGCTTTGCCTTCTATACGCGATATGTAGCTTCTACTAATATTCATTATTTGTGCGACCTCCTGCTGAGTATGCTCAATTCCGTCCATAAGGCCATATCTAAGTGCAACTATCTTGAATTCTCTTTCATCAAGATGTTTTTCCATTTTATCTTTAATTTGTTCGATATATACGCGCTTAACCACAATTTTGTCTGGGTCGTCTTCTTCTTTTTGCGGTATAATATCACGCAAAGTAAGTTCACTTCCGTCTTTATCCGTGCCTATAGTTTCGTCTATACTCATACACACTTTGTGTTTTTTATTAGCGCGAAGGAGCATTAATATTTCATTTTCTATACATCGGCTAGCATAGGTTGATAACTGCGAGCCCTTGTCTGGTTTAAATGAGTCTATGGCTTTAATAAGTCCGATTGAGCCAACAGAAATTAAATCATCAGCTTCGGCAGATTGACTATATTTTTTTGCCACGTGTACAACTAACCTAAGGTTATGATTAATTAATTTTTCTCTAGCGGATTTATCTCCAGATAACATTTGTTCTACTAATTTTTCTTCTTCGTCGTGTTTTAAAGGTTTAGGAAAACATCCTGCTTCATTTACGTACCCGTGAAAAAACATTAATTTGGACATAAATTGCCCTAAAGTTTCAAATACCATATATAACTCCATTAGTTTATATGCCGAAAACTGTCGCAATTTGTCTGTCCATAAGAAATATGATTATCTAAATAATTTAAAAGTAAAGTTATACTTTATATTAATTAAAAATAATTATGGAATATTTAATAAATAATGAGTTCGTTTAAGAGAATCGATTGTTTCAATAAAAAAGCAAATGTTATTCATTTTATTTTTTTGACAACAATTAATCGTTTTGCTATAATAAAAGTTATGGATAGACAGAGTAAAATACGTAATTTTTGCATTGTAGCGCATATTGACCACGGCAAATCTACACTTGCAGATAGATTAATGGAGAAGACAGGGGCAGTAAGTGCACGCGATATGGAAGACCAATTACTGGATAGTATGGATATTGAACGCGAACGCGGAATAACTATAAAACTAACTCCAGCCACTATGAAATATAAATATAATGGGGAAGAATATACCCTTAACTTGATTGATACTCCGGGGCACGTTGACTTTTCGTACGAGGTAAGTCGTTCGCTTGCTGCGTGTGAAGGGGCATTGTTAGTAGTTGACGCGAGTCAAGGAGTACAAGCGCAGACTCTTGCTAACGTTTATCTTGCACTTGATGCGAATCTTGAGATAGTACCCGTACTTAATAAAATCGACTTACCTAGCGCGGACGTAGAGGGGACCAAGAAAGAGATTGAAGACATTATAGGAATACCGTGCGACAATGCTTGTGAGATAAGTGCCAAAACAGGTTTAAACATTGAAAGTGTATTAAATGCTATAGTTAACGAGATACCAGCGCCTAAAGGTAATATTGACGCACCGCTAAAAGCACTGATATTTGATAGTTTTTACGATAGCTATAAAGGCGCGGTAAGTATGGTACGCGTTTTTGACGGAAAAGTGAAAACTGGCGACGAAATTTTATTTATGCAGACAGGCAAAAGTTTCGTAGTGACAGAAGTTGGAATATTTGCACCACAGCAAATAGCAGTTGAAGAATTGTCTGCAGGAGATGTAGGCTATATTTGTGCTTCGATAAAAACAGTTAGTGATACCAAGGTCGGCGATACTATAACTATAAAAAATAATCCGTTAGAAAAAGCACTTGACGGCTATAAGGAAGCGACTAGTGTTGTATTCTGCGGAATATTCCCAGTTGACGGCGACAAATATCAAGAGTTAAACGACGCGTTAGAGAAATTAAGATTAAATGATGCTAGTATTCATTTTACTAAAGAAACATCGCTCGCGTTAGGTCACGGGTTCAGGTGCGGATTCTTAGGGCTTTTGCATATGGAAATAATTACCGAGCGATTAGAGCGCGAATTTAACCTAGATATTATTACCACCGCACCAAGTGTAGAATATAAGATATATGACAATAAAGGTAAAGAATACGACGTCACTAATCCTAGCGAAATGCCACCTATGGCATCAATAACACGTATGGAAGAACCTATTGTAAAAATGGAAATAATTACACCTAAGGACTATTTGGGCGGAATAATGGACTTGTGCTCAGACAGGAGAGGGACATTCCACGATATGCAATATATTGATGCGAACAGAACGCGATTGATATATACGATGCCACTAAATGAAATTGTATATGATTTCTTCGATAAAATTAAATCTATAAGCAAGGGCTATGCAAGTATGGACTATGAGTTAAGCGGTTATCAAGAGAGCGACCTCGTCAAATTGGACATATTGTTAAATGGTGAAATTTGCGATGCACTTTCATTAATTGTCCATAAAGATAAAGCATACGCGCGCGGACGTGCATTGTGTGAAAAATTAAAGGCGGTTATACCGCGCCATTTGTTTGAAATACCTATTCAGGCAGTCATTGGCGGTAAAGTCATTGCACGCGAAACAATTTCTGCAATGCGAAAAGATGTGCTTGCTAAATGCTACGGCGGAGATGTGACGCGTAAACGTAAACTATTGGAAAAACAAAAAGAAGGTAAGAAACGTATGCGTAAATTAGGAAGTGTTGAACTCCCTAGCGAAGCATTCGTGACTATACTTAAACTAGATGATTAGTTAATGCGTATTTTACGATAAATAATCATATTTAAGTTTATTAATAATTTACTGACAAGTAAAAAAATATTAAAATTTTTAAGGTTTTTACTTATACGAAAAAACGGTGATTTTAATAATCACCGTTTTTTGAAAAATATTTTTTAATATTGCTTAAATTAAATATTAAGTTTTTTGTCTTCTTCATTATAATCAAGATATTCATCATCTTTTTTAGAAAGCGATGTTTCATTTTCAGTTCTTTTTATGCTAATTTGAGTTCCTAAAGCTGTAAAAGAAGAAATACCCCATATACCTAGTCCGCCCATAAATCCAACCGTGTATATATCTCCAATCGAAGATGAAGCATTGTATTGTTCCAACACATCTGTTGGAACTGAATCATCGTTTTGCATATATTCATACAAATTTAAATCAGGTATGCGGTTTATTTTGTGCTTATATGTTTGCTCACTAATTTCACCATTATTAAATTGTTCAACAAGGTTTTCAATGTAGGATTGTTGATACAAAGCGTTATCTTGTTCATAATTTGTCTTTGACTTTAAATTTTCTATTGTTTTGATATGTGTTAAGATAGCGATGAATGAAGCACAAGTGACCCCTGCACCAATTAACATTGCAACTTTTGCAATATTTAAAAATTTCATTCGTTTATAAATTACATTTTTTACTTCTTTTTTCATAATATTTAGATTATAACATGCGATAGTGTATTTGTCAATATGATATAAACAATTAATATTGTTTGATTCTATTGCTTTGTTTAGTGAAAAAATGAAACACATTTTGACAAAATTTTCGAATGATGGTATACTTATAGCAGTGGCAAATTTGGGTTTATATATACACATACCATTCTGTTCGTCAAAGTGTGATTAAGTAGAGTCACCCTTTGACTTTTTAAATAAATTAGGTTAAATTAAATAAAGTGAGTAATTTAGGTTTATATATACACATACCATTCTGCTCGTCAAAGTGTGATTATTGCGACTTTGTATCTTTTTGTATGGGGGAGAGTGAACAAGTAAATTATCTCAATGCGCTATTAAAAGAAATTGATTTGCGTGCGAACGAATTCAAAGGAAAAGTTTTTGATACAATCTTTATCGGTGGCGGAACGCCTAGCATTGTTTTTAATGGGTTTATCTCAAAACTTATGAATAAAATTTACAAGTCTTTTACTTTTTCAAAAGAGTTCGAGTTCACCATAGAAGTTAATCCTTCTTCTTTAACTGAAGAAAAATTAAATGAATACATCTTATCCGGTGTGAATCGAATAAGTATGGGGGTTCAAACATTAGATGAAAATCTTCTTAAACTGATTTCACGCAAGCAAACAAGGTCAGACATAGAAAGGGCTTTTGATATTTTAAAGTCTAAGAAATTTAACAATATTAATGCGGACGTCATCTTAGGGCTACCAACTCAAACACTTGAATCAGTTAAAGAAACGATAGATTATTTAGTCAAAAATCAGGTTAAACATATATCAGTTTACACATTGCAGATAGAAGAGAATACTCCTTTATATAACAAAATTCAATCAAAAATTTTATCCGCGCTAGATGATGACACCGTTGCCGAAATGTATTCAAAAGTTTATAAGGAATTAAAACGAGCGAACTATGTGAGATATGAATTATCAAATTTTGCTAAAAGTGGTTATGAATGTAAACATAATATTAATTATTGGGACAATTCTGAATACTTAGGGCTAGGACTTTCCTCTCACAGTTATATTAATGGGGTTAGATTTTGGAATACTAGAAATTTCAAGCAATATTTAGAAAAAATTATGACAAACAATCTTGCGACAGAAGATGCGGAAACATTAGATTTTAATACAAAACGAACTGAGAGAATTATGCTTTCATTAAGGCGGAGAGAAGGGATAGATTTAACCGCTTTTAAAAATGAATTTAATGAAGATTTGTTGACTAGTTGCTTTAAGCAGATAGAGAATCTAAGAAAACTAAATATGATTGAGATTAAGGACAACCATATTGTCGTAAAAGAAAGTAAATTTGAGCTTTTAAATTCAATTATTTTGCAATTTCTTAAATAAATTAATAAAGTTATATAATTTTAATATATTTTTCTAAAAACTATTGACAAATTTTATAATAATGATAATATATTATATATGTTAGTTAAAACGAATGACCGATGGCTTTTCGGTCATTTTATAATCTAAAATTTTAAAAATTATTAGGAGAGAATATGTCATTAATAGGGAAAACAGCTAATAGAAGAAAGATGTCATTTACGGAGATAGGTAAGGCTAAAAGATTTGTTAATACATTGCAAGAAAGAGGTATTATATTACTAGGTGCTGAACAAGTAATAAGTGAACTAAACCAGAATAAATTTAAAAATTTTAATGAATTTTGTGTTGAAATGATTCTTGTTTGCAAGATTCCATATGTCGATATTTTGTCATTTAAACCATCAGTTAATATACCTTTAATTAAATGTGTATGTTTAGTTGATAATGATTATTTTAAACAAGTTAAGAAAATCGATATTGCAAATTATAATAGATTAATATCTTCTTTAACAGACGAAGAAAAGGAATCTTTATCGCCAAAAGCAAGAAATATAATTAAAAAGGATTTAACTAAAATAATAAAAGCTAAGTCAACTCAACCTAAAGTATCTCCAATCGATGACTTAATACCAAATAAGAACTTTAATTACAAAGATTTTACATAATACGAAATCATAGTTAAATTAACGTAAATTAATACTTTAAACATATAGCAAATAAAAGATATAAGAATTATAATTAAGCACAAATATAAATAGAGTTGAGAGTTTTTCTTCTCAACCTTTTTTAATAAAATGATAAGTGATTTATAATCATATTAATTTTGATGATGTTTAAAAATCCTTTTTATAAAAGCTAATAAACCATTTTCTTTTAAAAATTTAAAAGATTTTACTAATATATTGTTTTTATAATAACAATCTCCTACAACGCTTCTAATTGCTTCGTGCCAACCATTAATGTCACCGCCTATTTCTGTTTCATTATCCTTTGCAAATTCTTTAATTGTATGAAATAGAACAAAATCACTATATATATTATTCTCATAAAACTCAACAGGTACTTGTTTTTCAAATACGATTAAAATTTTAAAATTTTTACTTAGATAATTATTTAAAAAAAATTTAACAATGTCAAAGTAATAATTAAAACTTTCATTTTTCTTATATTTGATAATAAATAATGTCTTATGTTTTGATTTTAACAACTTTTTAAATTTATGCACCAAATGCTTAAAACGCGATTTTAATTCTTCTATTTGCTTGTTATATCGTTCGTTCTCATCTTTAACATTTTTATAAATATTTTTTAAGTGGAACGAAATATTATATTTAACATCTTTTACCATTCCGCTAGGGAGCAAAACTATTTCATTTTTTAAAATATCATCGATATTATTAAGCGCCTCAACAAATTTTTGAATTGAGCCAATATAGACCCACGAAAAAGGGAATGAATCAAACTCCGATTTAACAATATCTTTTATTCTAGAGGAAACTTCACAATTATATCCAAGCGAAACAATTTTGCAATTATTGTTATTTATCATATGTTAAAATATAACATTTTTAATATAAAAAGTCTAGTTTTGTATATAAATATTGGTAATTATCTAGACTTAATAAGGGATTATTATTATCTTTACGGATAAAGTTATTTATATTACAACTATGAACAATCAATATCTTCACTAAAAAATTTATCAAATTAAGAATAAACAATTTAATGGTTAAAGGCAATTTGAATGAAAAAATAAAAAATTTAAAAAATTTTTGCAATTTTAGTTGACTTTTTTTAGCAATCTGCATAATATATAGTTAGCAATCTAAATAAAAGAGTGCTAAATATGTATTAAAAGGACGAAATGTGAATATTGACGATAAGAATAAGCGTAAGCACGATATTCTAATAGTTGCAGTTGATGAATATATAAAGACGGCGCAACCTGTCACTAGCGGTGGACTTAACAATCATTTTAAAGAGATAAGTTCGGCGACTATACGTAATGAATTAAATGCACTAGAAAGTATGGGTTATCTTAAACAAGTCCACACATCTGGAGGTAGAGTGCCTACAGCACTAGCATATAAAGAATACGTTAACTCGCTACTAGCAGACGATAAGTTGGATTATGAGTCTATTAAAAAAGTTGTAAATTCATATGAAGATAGGTCGGTTAGTTTAATAAGTACTTTATCTGCGTTGGCTAAACGTCTTAGTAGAGTGACTAATTGTCCGACTGTGCTTGTACAACACGGACTACAAAATTTGACTATCGAGAACATTCAAATTATTCCACTTATAAACAAAGATTCATTATTGCTAGTAGAAACGAATGCAGGTATTATTGATGACAGTATGTCACTAGACAGCAACATTGATAGGCGCGCGTGTATTGAAGCAAGCGATTATCTAACTAAACACTTCAAAGGTAAAACTATTGAATATATGATAGATAACATCAATGCGGTATGCTTGAAGGCGGGCGGTCAAATAATCAATTTTAAAGAATTGATTGATAGTGTGGCAGAAGCCTTAATTGAAGTAATTCAGACGCGATGCAATGTGTCTAACGAAAATCCTACTAAACTTTTACAGGGACTTGATAGGTCAGATTTAGACGATGCTAAGAACGTTTTAGAATTTCTAGAAAATTCAGATAATGTAATTGACGTTGTCACAAATGAAAGTGATAATGAACTTAATTTCACAATCGGAGAGTCTAGTGAAAACAGCAAGTTAAAAGGCGGAATGATGATGAGTGCACCTATAGTAATAAATGGTGTGCCTATCGCAAGCCTTGCACTTGTCGGACCTAAGCGAATCGATTATGCGAATGTTGCTGCTGCGCTAAAATTTATAGTCAATCAAATTGATAATCAAGAAGGAGGCGGAAGTGAAGAAAAATAAAGACTGCAAAATCGATAAAGAACACGAAGAAAAATGTAATTGCAAAGACGATTGTAATTGTAATGATAATTGTAAATGCGACGAAAACGATAAATGCAATGATGATTGTGATTGCAACGATAACTGCAAATGCAATGATGATTGCGATTGTGGTAATGATTGTGAGTGCGACAGCGAACACAAATGTGATGACAAATGCGACTGCGGTTGTAATTCGCATAAAGAGAGTAGCAACGACAATGAATCTACAAACATTAAACACGATTATTTAAACGATTTATTGCGTTTGCAAGCCGAATTCGATAATTATAGGAAACGTATGCAGACTGCATTGTCTGACGCGAGAAAGGACGGATTTGTAGATGCTATTGAGCAATTCCTTCCAGCGCTTGATAGTTTTAAAATGGCGACCGATATGATAACGGATAAAAATACCCTAATGGGAATTAAGTTCATAGAGAAAGGCATTTTAGATACATTAAGCAAAATGGGAGTAGAACCAATCGACTGCTCGGGCAAGTTCAATCCAGAACTTCATCAGGCGATAGATACGGACAGCACCGCGGACGTCGAGTCAGGAATGATTGTAAAAGAAGCATACAAAGGATTTACCTATAAGGACAAAGTTATTAGATATGCGCAAGTAATTGTAAAGAAGTAGGACACTATGATAGAGAGTGTAAAGACGTTTTGGAAATCAAACGAACTAAAGCAAAACACACACGTGATAATTTGTGACAATGGCTGTATAGTGATTGACGCAGGTTGTCCGATTAGTGAGATAAAGGGTGTATGTGATAAGCCGATAAGTGCAGTATTTATCACACACGGACATTACGACCATATTAAATATATAGAAGAATATGATAGATTAAATGTTCCGATATATGCAAATAAAAATATAGTCGATATGTTAAATTCACCTCTGCTTAATGTGAGCGCAATCTTCGGAGTACCTACAAAATATAAAATTAATAATTTATCTTTTGTAGAAGATGGCGACACAATAAGTGTGTTAGGCAAAGTCGTAAAATGCTTCTACACTCCGGGACATTCCGTTGACGGTATGTGCTATTTGTGCGACGACTGCTTATTTACAGGAGATACACTATTTTCAGTGGCAATCGGTAGAGTAGATTTACCTAGTGCTGACGAAGGACAAATGATTGAAAGCTTACAAAAGTTAAATTCGCTTGAGTATTCTACAATGTATACTGGGCACGGGCGAACAAGTACAAAAAAAGAGCAAAACAGCAATATATCGCATTATATTGAACTATTAAAAAACAAATCTATTTAGGAGCTAAAATGTCAAAAATATACTACGCACCACGACCTATAATATTAGGCACATATACTGCAAATCATAGGACTATCGGTTATATTGTAGATTTAGTAGATATCAAGTCAGAAGAAACTATGTACAATCACAATGAAAAGAAATCAACGCATTTTAATGTAAACTTTCCTTACCGACGAGATACCTATTGCACTTACACAAATTTTAAAATAAAGAAAAATGAATTATGTGATACTTTTGATAGATGTGTTAAGTTAGTAAATGAAATGAATGATGACTTATATAAAGAATTGAAAGGTAATTATCCACTTGATAAACTAAACGAATATGAAGACACAATAAAAGAATATAAAAGTATAACAGATAAAGAGCAAACCAATGCAAAAGCCTACTGGGAGTGGGAATCAAAACACATATTAGGAGAAGATTTGCATTCATAACAAGCAAAATCTCTTAATAATCGGTTCACTTATATTTTAGACTTTTTGATAAGTGAACTATAATTAAAAAGTCAAATTCGCAATAGCGAGAATTAAAGGAGCAAAAATTATGTCAAAAATTATTGGTATTGATTTAGGTACAACTAATAGTTGTGTCGCTGTTATGGAAGGTGGTCAACCTACCGTTATCCCTAATAGCGAAGGCGGAAGAACTACACCAAGTGTAGTAGGATTCAAAGACGGCGATCGTCTAATTGGTCAGGTAGCGAAACGTCAAGCAGTCGCTAATCCAGACAAAACAGTTATTTCAATTAAACGTGAAATGGGTACTGATTACAAGGTTAATATTGATGGTAAATCATATAGCCCAGAAGAAATCAGCGCAATGATTTTGTCAAAACTTAAACAAGACGCAGAGGCATATCTTGGTCAGCCAGTGACTCAAGCAGTTATCACTGTGCCAGCATACTTCAATGACTCTCAACGTCAAGCAACTAAGAATGCAGGTAAAATTGCAGGGCTAGAAGTTCTTCGTATAATTAATGAACCAACAGCAGCCGCACTTGCATACGGTCTTGATAAACAAGATAGAAAGAATCAAAAAATCCTAGTTTATGATTTAGGTGGCGGTACATTCGATGTATCAATCCTTGAAATCGGTGACGGAGTGTTTGAAGTTCTATCTACTAACGGTAATACTCGTTTAGGTGGTGACGATTTCGATAATCGTATTATGGACCTATTAATTTCAGAATTTAAGAACGAAACAGGTATTGATTTGTCTAACGATAGACTTGCTAAACAACGTTTAAAGGAAGCAAGCGAAAAGGCAAAAATCGAATTGAGCACATTATCTCAAACTACAATCAGTTTGCCATTTATTACAGCAGACGCAACAGGACCTAAGCACTTAGAATATACATTAACTCGTGCGAAATTTGAAAATATGATAGCAGACCTTGTTGACCAGACTCTTGTTTGCACACGTAATGCATTGAAAGACGCAGGACTTAGCAAAAATGATATTGCAAACGTAGTTTTAGTCGGTGGTTCTACTCGTGTACCTTGCGTAGTTGAAGCGCTTTCAAAAGAAATCCCTGTGACTCCATTTAAGGGTATTAACCCAGATGAATGTGTCGCTATCGGTGCAGCTATTCAAGCAGGTGTATTGGGTGGAGAAGTTAAGGACGTTTTACTTCTTGATGTCACTCCATTGTCATTAGGTATTGAAACATTAGGTGGAGTATGCACTAAACTTATTCCAAGAAATACAACTATCCCTACTAAGAAATCTCAAATATTCAGTACCGCACAAGATAATCAACCAGGAGTTGAAATTAACGTATTGCAAGGTGAACGTGAATTTGCCGCTCAGAACA
Organism: uncultured Clostridia bacterium; assembly: GCA_944377165.1. Lineage (GTDB taxonomy): Bacteria > Bacillota > Clostridia > Christensenellales > UBA1242 > Onthoplasma. Next base: position 45,352 of record CALWEJ010000004.1, read on the forward strand.
AATCACTTGGTAGATTCCAACTTACAGGTATTCCACCAGCTCCACGCGGTGTTCCTCAAATTGAAGTCACTTTCGATATCGATGCAAATGGTATTGTAAATGTTAGCGCTAAAGATTTAGGCACTAATAAAGAGCAAAAGATAACTATTACAGCTAGCACAAATCTTAGCGAAGACGAAATCAATAAGGCCGTTAAAGAAGCTGAACAATTCGCAGAAGAAGATAAGAAGAAACGTGAAGTAATTGATGCTAGAAATAACCTTGACGGTATGACTATGAATATCGGAAAAGTTATGAAAGAAAACGGCGACAAGTTAAGCGAAGAAGATAAAAAGGCGCTTACTGATGCGGTTGAAGAAGCTAAGAAGCATATTGCTAGCGATAATATGGACGAGATTAAGAAAGCAACTGAGGACTTAACTAAAGTTTCTAACGAAGTTTTCACTAAGATGTATCAAAATATGGCTAGTCAAAATCAAGCACAACCTAATGGTCAATCAAGTTCAAACGGCAATAAACCTAAAGACGACGGCGACCCTGAAGTTGTAGTTGAATAAAGGAAGTTATGGCAAATAATGATTATTATGCAACCTTAGGGGTGAGTAAGTCAGCGAGCGAAGATGAAATCAAGTCGGCATATCGTGCGCTTGCAAAAAAATATCACCCTGACCTAAATAAAACCCCTGAGGCGGCAGAAAAATTTAAAGAGATAAACGAGGCATATTCTGTTTTAGGAGATAAGCAGAAACGCGCTAACTATGACCAATATGGCAGTGCTGACGGACCGCAAGGCTTTGGCGGTGGTGGTCAAGGTTTTTCAGGCGGATTTTCTAGCGGTGATTTTGGCGGATTTGAAGATATATTCAATATTTTCTCTAATTTTGGTTCACGAGGCAATGCACGTGTAAGGGAAGAAGGCGACGATGTCAATATAAATCTAGTCATTTCGTTTACTGAAGCAGCTTTCGGTTGCGAAAAAGAAGTGACAGTGACAAGGAAAGAACGTTGTTCAGATTGCAACGGCACGGGCGCAAAATCTAGTAGCGATTACGTGACTTGTAGCGAGTGTAATGGTACGGGTAGAATGACCTATACTCAACAAACCTTGTTCGGTATGACGCGAACGGTTGGAACTTGTAGAACTTGTGGTGGAAAGGGTAAAATCATTAAAAATAAATGCCCTAGTTGTCACGGAACAGGGCTAAAGACTACTACAAGCAAAATTAAAGTGAAAATCCCTGCAGGTATTGATAACGAACAAGTCATTCGCTTGAATGGTGAAGGTGACCAAACCGCATCTGCGGACGGAGTTGCTGGCGACCTTAGAATTGCTATAACCGTTCAACCTCATTCACTTTTGGTTAGGAAAGGTTTTGATTTGTATGTAGATGTTTATGTCCCTATCACTACTTTAATGTTGGGTGGCAAAGTCAAAGTTCCTACACTTAAAGGAACTACAACTATCGACGTTGCTCCACTTACACAATCTAACACAAAATATACATTGAAGGGAAAGGGTGTTAAATATCTAAAATCTATAGGAAGTGGTAATTTGATTGTCACTCTGAAAGGTGAAATGCCTAAAGATATAGATAAAAACACAATTAAACTAATTAAAGAGTTAGAAAGTTCTATTAGCGATAAATCTTATCCAAAGACAAATAATTATAATAAAAAATTAGATGACTAAAAGGCAGAATTTATCTGCCTTTTTGCCATTTAAATACATTTGTTATTTAGATTTGTTTAGATAAAAATCTACTTAAATAAACAAAAAATCATAAAGATATTTTATAATCATATACTTTATCTTATCTTTTTAATTGAGAAATTGATAGACTAAAAATTTTATTTACCTATATAATAAACATTTTTCTTAAAAATGAGTTTAATTATAGGACTTAAGAATTTAGGCATTTTAAAACAATATATTTTCATACTATATATTATATTATTATTTGATATAAATTGCTATTCTTATTTAAAACAAGTTAGTAAATAAAGGTATAAAAAAAGAGACTATTTAGCCTCTTTTTTCATAGTTTTTAAACATTTTGCACAAATATTCTTCTTACCTTTCTTTCCGTCTAACTCAACGTTAACTTTTTGTATATTAGGGTCGAAAGTAGTCTTTGTGTGACGCATACTATGGCTTACGTTATTGCCTGAAGTGCGACCTTTACCGCATATCTCACAAACTTTCATTGTTTTACCTCCGTTAAAATTTCTATTACTTGTAAATATTATCACAAATTTATCTAAAAAGCAAGTATTTTATAAAAATTTGCTAAAACTAATTTAATCATTTTATTATTATTCTTTAATCACTATAATATAATAATTTATGGGTGAATAATTTATTGAGAGTCTTGTCCTAATTTTGTCTAATATGTCAAATTATTAGGAAATTTAGCAAAGTTTACAAAAAACGTTTGCTAAAATATTATTTATGTTATATAATAACATAGGAGAGTGAAATGAACTTAAGCACTTTTAACTCATTCGGTAAGATTAGTATCAGCAAGCGCGCTATCAGCAAGGTTGCTGCTGTTTCTGTTATGGAGTGCGTAGGTATCGTGGGCTTGGTTTCGCAACGTAGTTTTTTTAAAGGAAATGCGATTACCACTGCACATAAAGGTGTTGTTGTCACTAACCTAGAAAATGATAGTATGAAAATAGATGTCTATGTGATTATGCGTCACTGCGGTGTTTCAGCCTCTGCTGTCGCCGAATCTATCCGTCAAAGTGTTAAATATTCAGTAGAACGTTTTGCTGGTATGATTGTTAAAGATGTGACTGTTCACATAGTAGATGTTAAGATATAGGAGTTTAATATAATTATGATTAAAACAATTAACGGTTCTGCGTTGAGAAAGATGTTTCTTAGCGCGTTCTCATTGGTTGAAGAGAATAAGAAAGCTATTGATGCATTAAATGTATTCCCAGTCCCTGATGGTGATACTGGTACAAATATGAGTTTGACACTTAAAAGTGCGACTGCCGAGATGAATGCTTGCGAATCAAATGCCATAGAATCAATTTGTATAGCATTTAACCGCGGAGCATTAAAGGGTGCGAGAGGTAATAGCGGTGTTATCACTTCGCAAATCATTAAGGGTATTTGTACAAATTTAATGAATTGCCAAACTGAGATTAATATTAAAGATTTTGCTAAAGCAATTCAGAACGGTGCTGAAATGGCTTATAAAGCCGTTACTGTTCCTAAAGAAGGTACAATATTAACTGTTATTAAAGCTATGGCTGATAAATCAAAGCAAGCTGCTAAATCAGCAAAGTGCTTTGAGGATTTTTTGAATGAAATTATTACCCACGGCGAAACGACTTTACAAATGACTCCTGAAATGCTACCTGTATTGAAGAAAGCTGGAGTAGTTGATGCAGGTGGACGCGGATTGATGTTCATATTCAGTGGATTTTATAAAGCGCTTACAGGCGAAATGACAGGTGTAGAATTCGTCGATAATGTAGAGAAAGACATTACTAGCGAAGACCTTCACGTCAATTACGAGTCGCTTGCTGATATAAAATATGCTTATTGTACTGAATTCTTTGTTATAAATATTTTTGAGAAAACAACAGACGCTGACATTAACGCATTGCGTTCTCGTTTGATGGAGATTGGTGACTGTGTGCTTTGTATAGGTGATTTGCAATTAATTAAAGTTCACGTTCATACTAATGAACCTAATAGAGCGCTTGGTTATGCTTTGCAGTTAGGAGAACTCAACGGTGTTAAAATTGAAAATATGCTAGAGCAGAACCGCCAATTAAGAAAGCAAAAAGAGAAGAAACCAGATAAAGAATTTGGTATGATTGCTGTCGCTGCGGGCGAAGGCTTAGCAAGTGTATTTAAAGATATTGACGTTGACTACGTTATTAGTGGTGGACAAACTATGAACCCAAGCGCAAACGATATTGCGACCGCTGCAGATAAGGTTAATGCTAAAAATATTTTTGTTTTCCCTAACAATAAAAATATTGTTATGTCGGCTGAACAGGCTAATGATATTACAGATAGAAATCTTATTGTTATTCCGACTAGAAGTATTCCAGAAGGTATTAGTGCAGTTTTAGCCTTTGATTCAACTGCTTCTTTGGACGAGAATAAGCAAAATATGATGGATATGATTTGCAATGTCAAATCAGGTTCAGTCACATATGCTGTTAGAACAACAAACGTTGATGGTATCGACGTCAAAGTCGGCGATATAATGGGACTTGATGAACATTCAGTTTTAACAACAGGAAGCGACGTGAATGATACAACCTTATCTCTTGTAGAGAAAATCATTACAGATGATAGTAGCAATATCACATTATTCTATGGAGATGGAGTGACTGAAGAAGATAGCGCAAAATTACAATCAATGTTGGAAGAACGTTTCCCTGACGTAGATGTATCAATGGTATATGGCGGACAACCAGTATATTATTATATTGTATCAGTTGAATAATAAAAATAGAAATACACAAAATATTGTGTATTTTTTATATTAAATACACTTTATTTATGATTATATTATGATTTAAAAGAATAAATATTCTATTTGAGCGAATAAAAACACAATATTTTCACATACTAAGGTTGTAGATATTCTACATAAAAGGAGATATTATGTTTGGAAGAAAGAACAAAGCATCTAGTACAAGTACAAAAAACTCAAGCAATTCTTATGATTCTAAGTCTATGACTAACGAAGCAACTAAGTCTTGTGGAGGAAAATGTGCTTCAAACTCAACTAGTACAAAGTCTAGCAGTGCATCAGCTAATAGTTCAGCTAAAGCTAGTGCAACAAAATCAGCATCGGCAAAGTCTAGTTCAGCAAAGGGATGCGGAGCGTGTGCTAACACGAAATCATCTAAATAACATAATCCGCAAAAAATCTCAGTTTAATTTGAACTGAGATTTTTAATATGCTTATCTTAAATTACATTTTTAATAATTGTTGTTTTTTGATGTTTTGAAATTATGAATAACATAAACAGATTGGTTTAAACATTATTTTATTTTTTACATAACATTTAAATGTCAAAGATATTATTTATTATTAAATCAAAAAGTATGATTAGAAGCTAACTAAACTAAATATAATCAATTTTCTGGTTAAAAAGTATAAATAAATTTATATTTTATATTGAGAAATAAAAAACACCACAAACTGTGGTGAGATGGAGCGGAAGACGAGATTCGAACTCGCGACATTTGCCTTGGCAAGGCAACGCTCTACCACTGAGCCACTCCCGCAAATTTAAATGAATAATATAGTATATTCATTTTATGAAATTCTTGCTATAAAGCAAAATGCAATCAGGTGGTGGGAGATATAGGACTCGAACCTATGACCCTCTGCTTGTAAGGCAGGTACTCTACCAACTGCGCTAATCTCCCATACGCGATTGCATTATTACTATATCATATATGAAAAATTATGTCAACAATTTTTTACATATTTTATAAAATATTTTAATTTTTGATATTGACTATTTATACATCTTGTGATACACTAAAACAAGGAGATACTATATGGGAATTAATTATAATAAATCTATTTTATCATTATATAAAAATGAGCCGACAATAAGACCATTTTTTAGCGATTGCTTTGAAATAAACACTACTAAATCAAAAGTTTATATGTACATATTCAATTTGTTAAGTAGAGGTTATTACGATTCAATAACTGATATTAAATATGCTGAAATGAAACCTCTACTTAAAAAGATATCAAACCAAGAATTTGCAAATTCTATTGATTATCTTATAAAATTAACGGGAATTGATGTCAATTTCAAATGCTATCCTGAATATGATGAAGATTTTATGTTTAATGCTATGCAATATGGGAGTAAAGAAGATGTAGAAATGCTCCTTAAAAATGGTTATAGTGGTACTGAGACTATATATGGTTCAATAATAGATGTCTTTTCAACTCGTACAAATATACGAGATTATGAAGAAAAAATCAAAATATTAAAAAAATACGGGATTGGTGACTACAGCCATTTAGGGATACATAATGGTATAGATAATGCTGAAATAGAATACAATCACTGTATTACAGAAGGATTGAATAATTCTAAGATAGAATATACAGCCGAAGAAAAAGCAGGACTTATTGAGAAAAATACAAAATACTTTGATGACCATTTTAAAGAAATAAAATCATTATTAAGAGAAATGAGTTATAGAAAAATAATTAATGAAAAAAGATTTGATTCTATAAATAATCAAATTATACGAGTGGAGTATACTGAATCAGCGCAAAATAGTAATTTGTTTAAAGAGATTGTAAAACCTTTATTATCACTAGATAGAGACAAAGCAACAACAAAACTGCTAAATAGATTGATAGAATTGAAAATCCCACTAGATGACATACAAAAATTATTTATTGAATGCCATATTCCATTAGGCGAAGACGGAGAGATATCTCCATTATTTGAAAAATTCTATGAGCAAGAGAATTTAAAATATAGTTCTAAATGTGATATTGATAACAGCGAGCAGACAAAAATTTAATATTGATCAAACATAATTAATAATAATATAAAAATAAAATGAACTTAGGAATGTACTCTAAGTTTATTTTATTATATTATGAAATTGATATCTTATTTTGTATTATTCACTATTATAGTTATAAATTATCTTCATGTGTTTGACTACATAATGGTTTATCGCGATTTTCATTTTTGTAGAATTTAAAATCTGTCAAATTTTTATAAATGTTTACGCTGTTAAAGCCTTTTTCTTTGAGCTCTTCTTCAGATAAATCTTTAAATGCGGGGCAAGGTAGAATTTGTCCATCATATCTTATATCGATTTTATCAAATCCGGCTGTACATTTGTGTTGATTTTGATTTTGTAAGGGAATACCGATTTTCAATTTAGTTTTAGTGGAAGTGATAGACATACAATCTTTAATAAAACTATCTAATTCACTATTTGAAAGTTGTAAAATAGATTGGTTATCCTTACCACGACCCTGAGGAACAAATTTCAATATTCTTACTTCACTTATTCTTGCAATTTCAGCTAATTCAAAAATATCATTGAATTGATTTATATTTACTTTATTTGGAACAAAATGAATTGAAGTTTTGAAATTAAATTTTGAAGCATTTAAAATTGATTTTAACAAATTTGCGAAATTGTTTTTTGTACCCATTAATAGATTATATTCATCGACTTCACTCGCTTGCATATCAAAAACAATTTTATTTAATCCTGCATTTTGTAATTTTAAAAGCAGATTACTTGGTATTTCAGAAAATTCTCTATTATTGTATTGGTCTAATATTTTATTATAAAGCGCATTATTTGAACTTTCTTCATTAACATTTTGAATTATTCCGCTAGTGTATAGAGTAGTATATATTCCTAAATCGTGACAAAATGAAATTATCTCTTTAATATTAGGGTGTAATAAAGGTTCTCCGCCTGAAAATGAAATTTCTTTGACACCTCCATTAAGCATAAAAAATTTATGGTTTTCTTTATTGTTTTTAAGTCGATTATCCTATTTTGAACATAATTGCTTCTAGAAGAACAAAACATACAATTGTTCGGACATTTTTGTATTATTTCAAAACACAAATCTTTTATCATATCGTCATTATATCATAATATAAATAAATAATCAATATTTTACATTAGAAAAAATATGTCAACAATTTTTTAGATATTTTTTTAATTATTTATACAAAGTGTCGTGTGCGGAAATTAAAAGAATTAAACAAGTTATTTTATTGTCCTATTATTTAGAATTATAGCAATAATTTACATATTGATATCTCTATTAAATTTTTCTTGATTTTAACACTAATATTGAATATAATTAAATTGTAAAATAATAGGTTAATATCAAAAATCTATCAGTATATTAATAAATTATATTTTGTTCGATTAATTTGGTTTATCAATGCTAAATAGATTTTTACATATTGACAAATTAGCATAAATAAATCTAAAATGAAAGAAAACAAAATATTAATATGTGATTATTTTTATATCAACAAAAGTATTTAATCATTACAAATTATAAAAATCATTTCATTCAATGATGAATATATATTAGTTGAAAGAAGTTTAAAATATGGCGGAGGGAATATGTTATTAGAAGAATTTGATAAAACGAAAACTGCAGTCTTAAATCCAGAGCATTTTCATTCAAAAGTCAAAGATATGCCTAAAACGTGTGTGTTATTTTTTTCTAAATCAGTGATGAAATTTTTTTTAGAGAAGTACAAACCTGAACTAATTAGCGAGAAAATAGAGAATGCAACAGCAATGTTTCCAGTGTATAAAGTTAATGTGAAAGGGATAGATTTGGCAGTGTATCTTTCTGCCGTTGGAGCTCCTGCCTGTGTTAGTAATGCAGAAGAATTAATATCTATGGGCGTAAGAAATATATTAACTGTCGGTTGCTGTGGTTGCTTAGAAAAAGATATGGAAGAATATTCAATTATAATTCCAACGAGCGCTATTCGAGATGAAGGAACGAGCTATCATTATGCACCAGTAAGTGATGAAACTATTTTAACTAAAAAAGTTATTAAAACTATAGAAGACGTAATGAAGCGCAACAACATACATTATAGAAAAGGTAAAACTTGGACGACCGATGCTATTTTTAGAGAAACTAGAAAGAAAATTAATGATAGAATCAAGCAGGGGGCTATTACTGTTGATATGGAGTGTTCAGCTATGAATGTCCTATGTAAATTTAGAGGTGTAAACTATGGTCAAATTTTCTATGCTGCCGATATGTTGGCGAACGAAAAATATGACCCCCGAAATATATTGATAAAAGACCACGATGAAGAATGGAAAGAAAAACTTATAGATTTAGCCTTTGAGTGTGGTGCAGAAATTGACAAAAAATTTAAGTAATATATTGTTAAAAGAATATTATCTTTATACAAATTACTATTTTTTAATTATTATAAAATAAACGAACTTTGGATTATATATTATCAAAGTTCGTTTTATTCTTGTCTGGTGCCGGTGGTCGGGGTCGAACCGACACGTCCTTTTACGGACCCAGGATTTTAAGTCTCAACAAATGGGATTTATAGTCGATTTTTATCTATATTATAGATAGTTATAATTTGTATTTGGCTAAAATTTGTTAAAAATTTGGGGTCAAAATTGGGGTCAAAACTTAGGATATAAATCTTTATAAAGATTTAAAATATTATTTTTTGTTATTGTTGGGTCTAAGTGTGTATATATGTCGTTGGTTATAATTATACTTGTATGACCTAAATAATATTGTCTTTCTTTATCAGAAACACCTAAATAATAAAGATTCGTACTGAACGTATGTCGTAAGTCATGTAGTTTGTGATTGTTTATCTTTAGCAATTTTAAATATTTAGCGAATACTTTAGAGTAGTGAGGGATTGTAAATTTTTTAAACATTGTATTAAAGTTTTGTTTTAATATTTGTTTAAATTCTTCAGATATAGGAACGTATCTTTTGGAGCTTTCTGTTTTAGTTCCTGGAATGTATATTTTATTATTTACAAAATCTATATCTTTTAATTTAATATTTTCAACTTCATTGCGCCTACATCCAGTAAGTAAGTAAAATAAGATTTCATATTTCATATTTGATTTATCTAAATTATCTAATATTAGTTTTTGTTCTTTTAAGTTAAATGAATTTCCTTTTTTACTTTGATTTTTAGGTTTTGTAATTAATTTTGATAAATCTTCTTTTACAATTTTTTGTTTATAAGCTGTTTCAAATATTCCTTTGATAATATAATAACAATAAGCTTTAGTTCGAGGTTTATCTATTTTATTTAAAAATTCTTCTAAGTCAATATATGTAAGTTTTTGAATTTCTTTTTTAAATAATGGTATATTAAAATATTTGTGAATAGCTGATGAGTATCTTTCATTTGATGCTAAATTTTTTTTATACATATTGTACCAATTGTTTATATAATCTAAAGCAATTACATTTGTATTAATTTTTGCTGACGTTGGTTTAAAGCTTTTTATTTTAGATAATAAAGCTTTTTGAGTTTTAGCATATAAATAATATCGTTTACCGTTTATAGATTTTTTATATTCCCATCTGCCATCGTTTCTTTTTCTTATATTTTTCATTGTTTCATCTCCTTCTAAAGAAGATGAAGTTAACTTTATGTAAATTGGTTGTTTAAGTTCTTGCCTAAATTGAAAGTAGTTTTTCAAATTATCGTAAACATTTATAATGTATGGTAAGTGTTCATTAAGAATATCAAATTGTTTTTATATATGATTCAAAATAGTTATTCATTTTCTGTATCCTTTTCATCTAGTAATTTTTGTGCAAGAGTCATACTTTTGTCCATAAAGGTAATATCTCTTTGACATCTATTAATAATATCGTTTTTCTTCTTTTCAATTTCTTCATTAGGATATTTGTTTATATCTTTTCTTAATTTTCTTATTTGTTGACTAGCTTCTTTTAGTCTTTGTGATATTAATTGTAATTTTTTATTTAACATATTTATATCCTTTTATTTTTTACTATATTTCGCAATTAATCTGGGCATTATATCATCAAGCCTTTTTATATCTTGTTCGTTTAAGTCTATTCTATTTAAATTGTTTTCTTCATATAATTTAATTTTAACAGCTTTTCTTTTTTCATATCTTTCGTCATTTTTTATTCCCCAAAACTCAATATATGTATTTGTTTTAGGTAAGTAAAAGTCTGAAATGACGATAGCATCGGGTTGACTATCCATATATACAGATTTTTCGTATGCATGTAGATATCCATTATTATATAACCAGTCATCTATATTTTTTTCTGAAAGTGATCTAACATAATGTCCGTCTGAACATTGATATTCTCTTGGCCATTGCTCTCTATAATCTCTATCATTAAATTCTTCAACTATTCGTTCATTTTTTTGAGTTTGATATTTTGTTTTGAATTGATTATACAGGGTTAATATGTCTTTTTCTACACGCTCAGATAAATATTCATTACCATAGATAATTGTTAGTTCTTCTGATAGAGCAAACATTAATTTTACATTTTCAATAAATTTTTCAAAATCGTTTATTGTATTTGCTTTGTCTCTTAATTCAAAATAATGATTTTGTATATTTTTTTCTTTTCTATTATGATTAAAATCATTTCTTATATTTTTTATGTCTTGATAACAATTTCTACAAAATAAATATCCATTTATTGTTTCATTTGCACATTCTAAACAAAATTGATTAAGTTTTGATTCACTATAATTATTATAATCATTAGAGTATTTCATTATTTTACCCCTTTTAAATTTTTTATTATTTGTTCTTCATCTATTTGTGTTTGGATTAAAGCTTGAGCATAAGCTTCAAGCTTTTCGATATTTTTGTTGTTTAGATTTTTCATAATATCGAAAATGGATAGTTCAGTATCAGATAAAAGCCCTTTATCAATGATATTTGGGTGGTCTCTGCCTACTAGTTCATCGAGTGTTATGTGGTAGATGTCTGCTAATTTACATAATGTTTTTACATTTGGTTCGTTTCTTCCAGATTCATAAAATCCGTAGCCAGATTTTGATATTTTAAGTAATTTAGCTATATCTTGTTGTTTGTAATTATTTTTTAATCTAAATTCTTTAAGTTTCATATTGTGCCTCCTTGAAAAAGTTAACATTTTATTAACATTTTTTCAATATCTATACAAAAAATTAAAAAAAAGTTTTCAAAAAGTTGTTTTTTTATTTGCAAAATTTACATTTAGTATATATAATATAAATAAAAGTTAACAAAATGTAGTTAAAGTATATAAAAATAAAAGGGGTTATATGAAAGATTTAAATAAATTTAAGCGAGAAATATCTACAGAGTTTAGTGTTATTTACTTAAATATATATCCTACGGTAGATAAAAGAGATTTAATTAATCGAATATACAGATATTTAAATACAAGCAAGGGTAGGCTAGAGTTTAAAAAGTTCTTATATTCTCTTAATAAAAAATATCCAAACTATTTTACTAGGTCAGTTGTTAACAATTTTATATTGTTGATTGACATATTAGAAGAAAAAGAAAAACAAGGGGGAAAATATGAAGAGTAAAAATTGTGTTTATCTATTAACAACAAATGATAATTTAGAGTTGCCTGTATTTGTAGCTGATACATTAGATGAAATATCTAAAAAATTTAATATACCGTATTTTGTTTTATATAGACATTGTGAAAGAAATGTTCCTATAGCTAACAAATATCGTATAAGACAAGTAGATATTAGGGAACCATTTGAGCGCTTCCTTTTCAAAGATTATAAAGATTTTTGTAAGCAAAATAACTTGAAAGAAAGCAAATTTAGTTCATTACAAAGGTTTAGAGCATATTGTTATGGAACTTAATGAATCTATCAAAGTTAAATTATTTAAAAATGGTAAGCAGATAGTTGAATCAAATTTTTCTATATATAGTCGAGCATTAACCTATGCTATGAAAGAAGTAGAAAAAGGTTATAGCTGTTTAATACTAAGATTAGTAAACAATAAATCGTGGGTAAAACTTTGGTTAAATCCAAGTGAAACAATGTAATTAGAGGTATATATGTTTTCTATTAGTAAAGAAGAATATATGAAAAATTTAGGTACTTCCGAGGCAGAACAAAATAGTTTAAAAGAATTGGATTTTTATGCTTTTATAAATTTAAAAGTTGGGGATATGGTTTATCTTGTAGACGACTATGTGTATTTTATTAAAGTTCCATACGTTGTTATATATTCTAAATGGTTAAAATCTCCGGAAGGTATGTATAATCGTAAGTTTAAATCTTTTTATTATAAGCAAATTTGTTTTGTTAGAGGATCTGATAAAAGATATTCGGATTCAGCCGGTCATAATTATAAAAGATTATATGTTAAGAACTCTCTTTATAAGGAGCTTTTAAGTAGAGAAATAAATAGAAAAAATAAAAAGTAATAATTAGAGGTATATATGTTTTTTACAAAAAATCAAAAAGCTTTAGCTTTAAAGAAAAGGAACTCATTAAAACGTGAGTATGAGTTATCTGAATATTATTTAACCTTAATGGCACGTAAAGGTGATGAGAAAGAGTTGATTAAAGCAATGGCATATCATCACACTATAGAGTACGCGTATTTGTACACCTTTACACCAGAGTATTATGAAAAGATAAAAGAATCATTTAAAAAATGATATTCCAACTTAGTCGAGAGTTTATAGATAACGGACGGTAAAGGAGCGGTTATGAGTAAATTTTGGTTTGCACTTCTTGTTGCTATAGTTGTAATTGTTGGAGGCTTTTTCGTCACGTCTTTATCTATGGCAAGTATTCACGAGCAATCTATTGTTGACGAATGGAAATCGTGGATTCCAGCTCAAGAAGAAACAGTTGACAATGCTGAAGATACAAATTTAGAAACAGAAGAAACATTAACAATTAATATGTAAAAAACAAAATTAAAAGGGTAGATTATGAAAGCAATATTAATAATACTTATAGTTCTTGTAATTGCAGTTTTAACTGGTACTTGGATTTTCGATGGACTAGCTTGGATTTTTGACGCAATTTCAACAGCATTTAGCTTCCTAGGAAAAGTATTTAACTTTTTCGGTTGGAATGCTGGAATAATAAATTTATCGGAGGTGTTCCTTGTCTGAGTTAAGTCGTGGTCAAAAAGCGTTTATGATAATAATGTACATCTTAGGTGCTTTATCTTTGATAGTTTCTTGCTTTGTAATCTACCAAATATCGACAATAGACAAGCCTTGGACAATAGGTGTAGTTTATGCAGATAAAATCGAAGCTAACGATAATCAAGTAAATATATGTACAGTTAATATAAAACGTAATGCTAATAAAAACGGTCAAGATTTATACGAAATGCAGTGGAATTCTTACACTGATTCTGACGGCAATGGTATTGCTGGATTTGGTATTCAAGTTTTAGGGAATTGGAATATAGTAAATCTTGATGAACATAGTCCTTATTATCTTTCTTATGAATATCTTAAAGAAATAGAAGATAAGGGGTATAATTCAGCTATAAGGCAAAATGCTTCTGGGATATTGGGAAATGCTTATTTGTATTATACAGGCGATAATGGAGAAGTATATTATTCTTTAGACTCTGAAGATTTAGATAATTATCTTCTGATATCAATCAATGGACAGTTCTATAAGCTTACATTAAAAAATTATTCTTATGAAACTGAGTCGGATAATTTTTGGGACAACTTGTTCGGAAATCTTAAAGTAGAAACTACGACATATTCGTGGTTCGAATTATTTGATTATATAATGCAATCAGCAATACAGTCGTCAGCTAACGGAGAATATTCAGAATTCCCTTTGTCATTATTTGATATTTCAAAATATTGTTATATTGAATATAAGGACGATAAAGGTCAATATCACGAGTTAGAAGATACAACTGAAAATCGTACATATTTAACAATTCAAGTTAATTATGATAATGACGGAGCTACTGAAGTAGCTGATAGTATGTTTAAGCAAGTAGCATATTCAACTACTTGGGATTATTATTCTAGTTTAGAGTTAGATGATTATTGGAATGCATATTCAACATTCTATTTAACAGAAGATTATGTTAATTTTGTTTATGACCAAACTCAAGACTCGTATTATATTACATTAGATTCTAAGTTTTCAGATTATTTGTCTAAATCAACGGACCATAAAATAGTTGTTAATTTAAATTTAGATAATTTAGATATGTCAATATATGGTATAGATTTACAAGAATTTGATTTTGATATAACTTCATTTACTATTAATTCAAGTACATTAGACGATTTAGTTATATATAATCAAGAGTCGTGTGATATTGTTCCAACTCTTAATTTAGGTGGTGCGGTATGACAAAAAATCAATGGATACAAGTTTTAATATGCTTTTGCTTAATAATAATAGGTTCAGCTTTAGGACTGTATTATTATCAAGAATACATAGCTCCAGAGTCGTATGTAATCGGCACAATTAATGAAGGTACATATAAAGATTTATATATATCTGATTATTTGTCAGATGATACAGTAATCTTCAGTAAAAATATTAATAATGCTGGATTTAAAGTTGAAGATGGAGTAGCTACGTATGATTATAATTTTACAGCTACTGAATTTAATGGAATAGATAATTCTTATGTAATATTTGTTAATGATTATATTGTTAGTGATATAACTTCGAATGCTGGAACAATATCTGGAACATATAATTTAACTTATTACGATACAAATTTTGAAGAATTATGTTCTACACCAATAACAATACAATTTACATTTAGGACATTAACAAGTGTATTACGCGTAAGTTTGCCAGCAACAGACTTAGGGTACTTAATGAATTATTTTAGAACAGATAATATGATTATAACCTTATCATTATCACCATTTACTTTTGGAGATAAAGACGGTGAAGTTGATGAAAAAATCAATCAAATAATTATATTAACTGAAGATATTGAAATTATTAATGAAAATTTAAATACAATTTCAATTCAAGCAGATAATTACGCAAAAGAAATATCTGAGTTAGCAAATGCAGGTAATAATCTTTCAGAAAATATTTCTAATTTAATGTCTAGTATAGATAGTACATTATCTGAATTAGAGATTGATTCTAATAAATTATCAATAGTTAATGATAATATAGCAAGTA
Source organism: uncultured Clostridia bacterium (assembly GCA_944377165.1). Lineage (GTDB taxonomy): Bacteria > Bacillota > Clostridia > Christensenellales > UBA1242 > Onthoplasma. The sequence continues at coordinate 61,042 of CALWEJ010000004.1, forward strand.
TTGAAAATGATAGTTATGAATTGTTAGAAGAAAACGAGATATTATTTGATTTGCTTAATTCACAAAAAACTATTGTCAAGGATTTAAGTGTTAAACTTATAACCTTAAATAGTAAATTAAACTATTATAAAGAAGTGTTATCTACATATGAAGTATCAAATAAATATATTGTTTCATTTGTATTTAAAGATACAGTAATTGATATTCAGTCAGTAATTCGTGGAGAGTATGCCCATATTCCAGAATACAATTTTGGAGAGCTTTATAAATTTAAAGGTTGGTCAATAGATGGATTAAATATTATAGATATAAACAATTTTTCTATTGTAGAAAATACTAGTTTTATAGCAATATATGAAGAATTAAACAGTATAACGTTGTTAAACGGAGATGAGATAATTGATACTTTATATTTAGCAGATGGTGAGAAAATAACATTATCTACTAATCCAATACGTGATGGTGCAGAATTTTATGGTTGGACAATAAACGGCGAAGATATTGTAGATTTGTCTAATTATACCGTTAATAGCAATATTACACTTAGAGCATTATTTGGGAAATATGAGGATTTCGATAATCATTCGTTAGGTTCTATTCATAAAACTGGAGGATATATAGACGAAACAAATGTTATTGAAAGAGTCCATAAGGATATTGATTGTTTACTTGTAGATTTGTCTAAGTCAACAATAAATATATTGTTTTATTCTCATGAAGGTGTAGTTGGATCATATGACAATCCAGCTTATAACGCATATTACTCAAATTTGAATTTAGATCAAAAATATGAGTTTGCACCTAGATTAACGGGATATAAAGTGACAGGTTCATTTTATTTGACAGTATCATCTAATGGAGATATTACATTTGACCCAAATAATTGTCAATTAGGATATTCAAATGGTAGTTATATGTCTTCGACAAGTTATAATTTGAATTTTTATAATTGCAGTATATATTGTATTAATTATTAATTAAAAAGGAGAAATTATATGAATAAATTTGGAATAGCTTCTTTATCTTGTTTAGGTACTTTAGCAGTAATCGCTGGGGGAACTGCTGTAGGTTTAAATATACCTACGATTAAAGATAAAGTAGCAGTGTATTTTAATGATAATAATGTTTCGGAATCAGCTGGAAATGTAGATAATAATGAAGATAATTCAAAAATAGATGTAATTAAACTTACAAATTTACCTGAAGAGTTGCTGGGTAAAGATATAGATGCTGAAAAAATGAATGAAAATTTATATTTAATTACTGCTTCTAGTTCAGCAGATGTAGATGGATTTTATGTCTATGATACTAACAAACATCAGTGTGTTGAGCATAATTCTGGAGACTCTAAGTATTCTTCTTATAAATTAGCTAATGGAAATTTCTTTATATATTCAAAAAATCAAAATGCAAGAGGCTTTTATTATTATAATATAGAAACAAATGAATCTACGTATATTAATGAAGGTTTTTATTTATGTACGTTTTATAAGTTAACTGATAATTTATATGCAGGAATTTCATTTGGTCAATCAGATTTCTTTATTGTTAATATTGATAATTTTGAAGTAATGTCTGGTCCAGAAAATTCTGATTATCTTCAAGGTTTCATTAAGATGGAAGAAGGCAAATATTTAGTATTTTCGTCTTTATCTGATGAAAAGTTTGTAAAGATTTATGACCTTTCTACTAATTCATTTACAGAATTAGAGTTCCCATATGATGCATCATTATTTTCTAAATATCAAGCTCTTGGTGATAATAAATATTTTTTAAGTTTTTCTCTTGGAAAGAATAGTAAACTTATTTTTGATTATAATTCATTAACTTTTCAAGTTGTAGATACAGGATTTACTTCTTCTGTTCTATATATACTTTCATTAAAAAATGACTTGTATTTATTATCTAGTTTTTCAGCTTTCTCTGTATATGACGCAAGTACTAATGAAGTAATTTATACCTCATCTGATTTTGGTCGTTTTGATACAGTTATCGAAAATGAAGATGGTACATATACATTCTGTAATAGTTCACCAAATACTTCGCTTTCAGTAGAAATAATATTTGATATAGAAAATAGAGAGGTAGTATCTTACAATTACGTTTATCATTTATCTTAATTTAAATATATACGAGATTAAAGAGAAACAATTATATGAATAAATTTGGAATAGCTTCTTTATCTCGTTTAGTTGCTTTAGCAGTAATTGCTGGGGGAACTGTTGTAGGTTTAAATGAATCTATCAGATACGATGCAGAAAGAAATGAAATTATATCATATGATACACTTACAAATTAGAAGATTAAATAATTAATAATTTAAAGAAGGTATATCCTTCTTTTATGGAGAAAATGGTTTATCAATTGTTTTGACCCCTCTTTTGTTTACAGTTGATAGCAAGTTCGATTCTTGTATTCTCCGCCAGTAGATAGATAATTTGTGCCGTCCGTTGTTATCTATCTATACCAGTAGCAGTATAAATAGTCCGGAATATTTATATTGTTATAAATTTAATTTTATTGATTTAATTAGGAGTTATTATGGAAGATTTAAAAATTAGAGAAGATTTAAATGATATAGTTAAGAATATTGGATTTAAGCATATTGAAAATAAATTTGGTGAACGTAATGTTTGTTTAGTTAAATTATTTAATGATAAGGTTATTGAATTTAAAGACAGTGATGGCACTGCTGAAGTTCTTCAATCTTATGCAGATTTAGGCGAAAAAGATTATATAGAGTCTAAAAAATTAGTTGAAGAATTAAAGACCGATGAAGAAGGTAATAATGTGGGAAAATATATTTGCGTTAAATATTCATTAAAGGACGGCAGTGTTTATAGATTATTCGCAAGTAAATTCACGTCAAATAAGGTAATAGACAATTATTACGCTTTATATAAAAAATCACAAAAAAATGAAAAGAAATAGGAGTAGATATGGCAAAAGTTTTTAAAAGTAAAAATGGCAAGACAACTGATATAATGCATTCACATGATTATTATAAATCAACTTTTCAAAATAGACGAAAGATGGCATTCGATAAAAAGTATTTATCTAATTTAAGCGATAGAGATAAGTATTTAATGCGTGGATATGCTCAAGCAAAAGTCGAAGAGCTTCAAGCTTTTAGATATAGAAATCCAGCATATAAACGTAAAGCTAGATAATCAAGATAATTTTAATAATCGAAAAAAGAGTAGGGGACTACTCTTTTCTATAAAAGATTGACCGCTTTTATACTGATGAGATAGGTTATATAGGACGGATATGGAAGAAATTAATTTTGATGAATTTATAGATGTTACAAAGCCTTTAGGGAAGATACTTATTTGTGGGTTAGAAGGGTTTGGTAAAACTTTATTGTTAAGTACAATAGCTGTTAAAACAATGTTGAATGGATTGTTTGATTGTTATAAATCGTGGGACACAGTAGATAGATATAATCGTATGGGTTTTAATTTTACAAAAGATTATGAACATTTATGTTTTGTTGCTTTTATATGTATAAATTGTTTAGGGACTGAAATACCACTTAGGAAATCATACGATTTTGATCCATTTCATTTTGGTTTATTTTGTGAAGATTTTGATACAGATATATATCCGCCTTATGCTCATTTATTTGTTCCAGAATCTCAAAGAGTTTGGCCCAGCTATAAAGCTGAGCAAATACGTCCAGAAGTATATGGAAATATGGAGACAGGTCGTCAAGCTAAATTTGATTTAGTAATGGACGCACAAAGATTGATGATGGTTGCTAAGCCTATACGAGATTTATGTGGACGCATAATTATATTAGAGAAAAAAGTTGAAGAAATAAAAGATATACACGGAACTGTAATAGGTCATAGATTATATGTTATTGAATTTAATTCAAATAAGGAAGCTGAAAGGTTTGTTAATGATTCTAAGGTTGGTACTGGTAAACGGTATATACTCAAAATAAACAAGTGTATGTATGAAAATTTCTTAAGTGAGTATTTTGAATATATGCATTTGATTGGTAGAGAGAATCAGGATTTTAGGATAGTGCCTCATAAAGAAATAGAAAGTATAGAAGATATAAATTCTATGACTTCTACTTTAGCACCAGATAATTATTACATTAGTAAAAATAAGAAGAGTGTTAAGAAAGAAGAAATAATTGAAGATATTCCAGATTTTGATTTTTAAGGAGAGATATGAAGAATTTAGATTTTGAAGATTTTGATAATGAAATGTTAGCAATCAGATTAAGATATGAAATGAATTTATGTCATGCTATTGAAAGCGAATGGCAACGAGATTCACAGTTAAACAAAACATATCCTAAGAGTTATGCAAGATTAAAAAGAAAAATATTTTTGCGTAATTTTAGACGTGGTATTAGGATTATAGAGAATAAGAATCCTTTATATATAGAAATGCCTAAATTAGAGTCTGTTGGTAATGGCTACATAAAGAAAGTTTCTGACAATTCAGATAATTCTGGTGATGAAGAAATTGAAGTACACGGAGCAATCGAACAAACAGATAGAAATCAGATAGAATTTTAATCGACTGCAACTGCTTGCAGTCGCGCAATCCTTTTCTTTCTTTTTTGTTATTAGTATTCGTTGTGGATAAGTGGGTTAATCGAAGATTTATCCACTTATCCAGCTAGTGTGGGAATGTGGGTTAACTGAAAGTTTATCCATATTTCCATACTAGCCTAGCAACGACAAAAAGTATGCTTACGACACGAAAGTAGGGTTAAAGTTCTGTAAATAAGTCCTTATATTTGTGCAAATAAGAGAAAAAAGAGAAGGAAAGCGACGGAGTTAAGGGTATAGTATTACCCCTTAACTCCGTCGCACTGTCGCACTTATCTATTTTATAGATAAAAATTGAAGGTAAAAAGTGTCGCATTTAGTGTCGCACCCCTTAAAAATTAAGTGTCGCACAACAAAATGGGGGAGATATGTCAGAAGAAAATGAGTTTATTCCGAGTTCTCAAGCAAGACGATATGTGTTTACGATAAATAATCCATTTTTTGAAGGTGAAGATATAGATATTAATAGTATTGATTTACCTATTAAAGAAGATTATTATTCAAAATCTGCATTACTACAATTAGAAGAAAGTGAATGTTTTGACTTTCATTACATTAAGATTGAAGTAGAAAAAGAAGATTTTGAAAAAGAAGAAATAATTATAAAAAGACCATATTTTAAAGATTGGGACAGTGTAGAAAAATACTTTGAGGGATTAGAGCATAGAAGATATTGTGTTTATCAGTATGAACAGGGAGAAAACGGTACAAAGCATATTCAAGGAGCAATATTCTTTACGATAGCAAAACGTTTTCGAACGATGAAAGATTATTTACCTATTGCTCATATAGAAAAGGCAAAAGGTTCGAATAGTCAAGTCAGAGAATATTGTACCAAAAGTGAAACACGAATAAAAGACCCCGTAGAGATAGGTGAATTCGCTGAAGAAAAAGCAAGGTCAGATTATAAAGATTTCACTGAACTAGTACAATCTGGAATATCTAAAATTGAATTGTCAAAGTTATATCCTATGTTGTATGTACGTGAACGAAATAAAATAGACGATATTCGAGCAGATATATATGAAGAATATTTTGAAAAATATAGAAGTGTTGACGTGACATACATATATGGTCCATCTGGAACTGGTAAGACAACATATATATCAAGATTATATAGTCCAAAGGAAGCATTTGACGTGACTAATTATGATAATTCAATGTTTACTAATTATAAATATCAAGACGTATTAATTATGGACGAATTCTATGGCGGACTAAAAGTACAGACATTAAACTTAATGTTAGGATTTAAGCCTTTTGATATGCGTGGACTAGGTTGTGCAAAACCTGCTTGCTATCATCACGTGTTTATAATATCTAATTATTCGTTGCACGAAATTATTAAAAAGCTATGCGGTGAAGATTATAGATTATATAAGACAATAGATAGACGAATACATAAAATAATACATTTTACAGCACTTAATAAATATGAGATTGAACGCGATAGTGAGTGGGAAGACATAACAGATAAGCGAGATTTAGAATTAGGACTAACAAAGCAAGTAAAGACAACTTGGGAATTTGATAGTCAAGGCAATAAAGTAATTTTATTTGATAGATATTCAGGAGTACCAGAGTTGCAAAAAGTGGAAGAAAATGTATTTAAATTTGCTGATAATTCTAGTGAAGAAAATCAAATGTTAATAGATGAAAATGGGGATTTGAAATTTTAGGAGTACAAAATGAAAAATAAGAAGATAATTAATTGTTTATTAAAAAAAGACATAAGACCAAACATAAAAGGGTTTAGGTGCTTATATTATGCAATAGATTTAGTTGTTAAGAATGACGGAATACTTTTACCTAGAACAAAAGTTATCTATCCGACAGTTGCTGAGATATGTAAAGATACTTCTTCGAAAGTTGAAAGGGCAATACGACACGCAATAGAAACATCGTCTAAGTCAAGTTTGACAAATGGCGAGTTTATTGCACTGTGCGCGTTGGAAGTTATGGAGTAGGTTATGCAAGAAAAAAGAATAGATCGTATTAAAGAATTTACGAAAAGTTATGCGATTAATCGAATTGCGGAACTAAATAATGAATTAGATATTAGGTTAAATATAATTAAAAAATATAAAAATTTGTTATATTGTTATCGACAATCGATTGAGTTATTTATAGATCCGAATAATATGAAGCCAGATAAAGAATTAGTAGCTATAGATAAAACATTAACTGAATGTATAAATAAGATAGAAGAATTAGAAAAAACTAGCTAAATGCTAGTTTTTTGAATTTCAAGTGGGGTCAAACGTGGGGTCAAAACACCTTTTATGTATAAAGTTAACTTAATCTTCTAACATATTAAAGTAATAAAATTAACTATAATATAGATAATTATTTGGTGCCGGTGGTCGGGGTCGAACCGACACGTCCTTTTACGGACCCAGGATTTTAAGTCCTGTGCGTCTGCCATTTCGCCACACCGGCATACATAGTATTTAGTTAAATGATAAGTCACGTTTGTCCATAATGAATAAGTACAGGACTTATTTTATCCCACAAGAACTAGATTCGAAGTGGGAAGAGGAGCAATCAAATTAAAGATATTATTGCGAGTGTGGCGAGCAATCTATCCTAAGTGCAGATTGCGACGAGCGTCTGCCATTTCGCCACACCGGCATATTTGGAGGCACCAACCAGATTTGAACTGGTGAATAAAGGTTTTGCAGACCTTTGCCTTACCACTTGGCGATGGTGCCATATTGTGCAACATTAAATTCTGTTTGACAATAAGTTTTAAGGTAGACACATTGCAAAACTTTACAAAAATGCCTTATATGTTAAAACTCTATTATTATATATGAAATTTTTAAAAATTGCAACATATTTTGCTAGATTTTTTTAATTTTTTATAATTCTTTTTTAATTAAGTCAGACAGATTAAGGGTAAATCGGTCATATATTGAAAATTTCGCAGTTTTGAAATATTTTTTAGGCATAGAGAATATATTTTTTTAAAATATACTATTTATTAAATATCTATAGACATTATTTAATATTAGATAAAATTGCTTCTTTAAAATAAAAGTATTTGCATCAATAGGACAATAAAAAAATACCCTGTGGGTATTTTTAAGTAAAACATTCTTCTAACGATAAATATGCAGATTTTGTTCGTTTATTTATCCTTGAAAAATAGTCTAATGCTATCATTAAAGAATAAACCATTTTTTTATCATTATGTTCGCTAGCAAGGTAAAGAGAATTTAAAAGCATTGTAAATTCTTCTTTCTCAGTCATCTTTAATTTATAACTGTCAATATTCTTTGCTATAAGACGAGTAGTATTCATTAGCTTATTATAATAATTCTTTTGATAATCATCTGCTTCTACAATGACGTGGCGCTTAGAGTATAAAGAATTAACAGCATTTTTAAATGGAATGATTATAGCATTGGCAAAGTTATAAAATTCTTTACCGGGTTCGTCTGAGTCATTTTTATAAAACTGCGAAATAAAATCATAAAAATTAATATCTTTATTGTCTAATTTATATAATAATGAAAATACGAAAGCAATCAATTCTTTTTCATTAGTTGGGACATTCAATTCGTAAGCATTACCTTTTGTATGAATAGAGTGTGTAAAGATAGTATTAAAATCGTACGATTCTAAACAAGACGAAACAATATCTTTTAACTTTTCATCTTCTGCAATAATCCTTAGGATAGAAGAAATCTTAATATCTGCCAAAATATATTTACCTGAAATGAATTCATCACAGGCGGTATTAAAAGGAATTAATTCTGCAATTTGTGCCATAAATCCTCCGTATATGAAAAACTTAACAAAATCATTATATCAAATATAAATTTTATTCGCAAGAATTTTATAGGCAGTTTAAAAAAGTTGTAATTTTGTCGAAAATATATTATAATTAATACGTAAAGAAAAGGAAGCAATAGTTTATGGATTTTGTACCGGACAATACTGTCAATAAATTAATATTGTTATATGTTTTAGACAAAATGGAAATCCCGCTTACTGAAAATTCCATTTTGGAAATATGTTCAAGTCAAAATAATTGGGTAAATTGGATGGACTGTAAAGACTTATTATCACAACTGCTATCATCTAAATTCGTTTACAAGCCAAACACAGACAATAACGAAAACAGATACAATATCACAGTAGCGGGGAGAGAGTGTTTAAGTCAATTTTATACGAGAATTCCAGCTAGTTTACGTGACCAAATTGCATTATTTGCGCAAGAAAATAAAATGCAATACAAGCGAAACCAAGAGTATGTAGCCAAATCGTATAAAAACGAAGACGGAAGCTACACTGTAGAATTGAATATTTTAGAACCGTTAACAACTGAATCAATCTTTTCTTTATCAATAAAATCAGACACACGCCATAACGCGACTATTGCTTGCAAAAGGTGGAGAGAACTTGCAGCGAACATATATGAGTATGTATATAGCAAAATTATAGATAATTAATTATTGATACAATAAAATTAATGATATGGTCAATTATTTTGAAACTAAAAAAGGAACTATACGCAAAAAGTACAGTTCCTTTTTTCTTTATTTTCCTAATTCCTAGAGATTTAGTTTTATTTTTTAATATATACTATTAAATTCTTGAACGTTTTTAACAGTTTTAATTTCTTCATTTATATGATATACACTATTGAAACCGCATAGAGCAATAACGAATAGAATAGGTAAATAATATGAGACTTTAGAATAATATATTATTTCAAGCACAAACATAGTTATTCCACAAGATAAGACTGATATCATAGCAATGACAATCAAGAAATTGACGATATAATACAACCTAGCATAGCTTGTTTTGTCAATACCAAATATTGTCGTCATAGGTTGAACAGATTTACCTTTTCTCCTTATATTGTTAAGTGAGTTTATCACTCTAAAAGCAAATAGGAGGGAGATTAATCCCATTAATAGACTTAAAATCATAACGAAAATTGTAGAAGCTATAGATAATGATGTAATTTCATTTTCATTAGAGAATTGGAAGAAACACATAATTGACTGCCAAATAAAAACAGCAAAGAAAAGAACAGCAAATAATATCCTAATTGAACAATCTTTTTTTAAGCTTGGAACATCTTTATAATGATATTCAAATCGTTTAGTTTGCATAATTACCTCATAATTATTTTATATAATTACGACGAATAAAGTCAAATAAATTTTATAATATTATAAGAAAATAAAGGTTAATATTATACTGACCACGAGTGAGATTAGTACTTGAGTTGTCTTTTGAAGTAATATAGTTTTTAAAGGAATATGCAGTTTATTTAAAAAAGAAATAGATTGCATCATCACACTAAACCCACCAAAAGCGATAATTGTACTTGCTATGATTGTTGATAATTGAATTGATGATTGAGTATTAGATAAGTCAAGTGTTCCGCGCGTTATCTCAATTATTCCAATTAGTACTGAATTAACTATATCTTGGCTATTATTAATTTTAAATACCCTACATATTGAGTTAGAAATAAAATCAAATATTGATAAATTTTTTAGTATATCTATTAACAAAAAACTTAAAACAATGTATGCACCAACCATTAAAATAGATATTAATGAATCATATACTGAATCGGTCAATACGTTGTCGTTCTTCTTAGATTGATAATTAGGTGAATTATTACTAGTTATAGTATTTTTGCCACGATATATTAAGCCATTTAAAAGACTTGCAATAATGTTTGCAATTAATATTATAATGCCTACAATATAATTTTTAAAGAATGCTACACCTACAGTACCGACGATAAACATAGGGCCACTAACGGAACAAAATGAAAGCATTTTTTTTGCACTTACATTATCAATATAGTTAGAATCATACATTACACAAATCAATTTTGCGCCCATAGGATAACCAGAAAGAATTGATAAAAAATAGATTAGAAAGCTTGGAGCAGGAGTATGATACAATTTGCTAAAAAACTTGTCCATAAAGTTAGGCTTCAAACTTACTAAATTAACGATTAATCGAGTAAATACAAAAAAGGGAAACATTACTGGTAAAACGTTTAATGTCCAAACTGATAGTGCATTAAGGCAAGAAGTAGCGTACTTAGCTGGATTAGTTATAAAAATAACACATATAGACAATAATAAAAAAATAAAAATAGATTTTATGTTTAGTTTTTTATTTGATTTATTATTCTTAATCATATATAATTATATTAAGTGTAGAAGGTGTTTATGAAAAAGAAAAAATTCGTTTTAGTTCTTGGCGGTGGAGCTTCAAAAGGTTTTGCTCATATTGGAATCCTTCGAGTTTTAGAATCAAAAGGAATAGTGCCTGACCTTATTGTAGGTACATCAATGGGTGCTTTAGTCGGTGGGCTATATGCTAGCGGTAAGTCTATTGACCAACTTGAGAAGTTAGCACTGAATTTTAACTACCTTGGTACATTCAGTTTAATGAATATGCTCTTTAAGGACAATATTTTAAATATAGGTAGAGTTAAGCGAATTTTAAAGCGCGAACTTGGAGAGATGACTTTTGAAGAAACAAAAATGAAATTTGTTGCCGTCGCTACTGAGCTTGATACTGGTACTGAAAAGCATTTTGATAGCGGGCTTCTTGTTGACGGTATTACGGCTAGTATTTCAGTCCCGGGCTTTTTCCCGCGTGTAAAAATAGGGAATCATTATTATGTTGACGGTGGGTTATTGAATAATTTACCTGAAGATGTTGCGCGAAAAATTATGCCTGACGCGGTAATTGTCTCAGTTGACCCTATTGGAGAATATGTTAAACAAATAGACCGCTCAAAAAATAAAACAATGCAAACATTAATAAATTCGCTTGTAATAATGACACAAGCGATTGTGAATTCTAAGCCAAAAAATGCGGATTTAAGAATTTTAGTGACGCAACCACACGTGTGTCAAATAGATTTTAATAAGCAGACAGCTATTAAATCAATTAAGCGCGGAGAACGCGTGGCAAAGAAATATTTACCACAAATAAAAGAATTACTAGGGATAAAAGATGAAAATAATTAATGAACTAACGAAACGTGCAAAAGCGATAGATGCAACAATTATTTTACCAGAAGCTAATTTGGATAGTCGCGTAATGCAATCTTGTGAAATAATCGTAAAGAAAAATTTGTCAAAAATCATTGTGTTAGGCAAAGAAAGTGAATTTCCTTTGAGTTTACGTAATAGCAAATTGTGTAAAATTATTGATATAGATAGTTATAGTGAGATCGATACTCTCACTAATGATTTGTATGAATTAAGAAAACATAAAGGGTTAACAATAGATGAAGCTAAGAAACTTATCTTAGACCCTGCATATTTTTCTTGTATGTTGTTAAAATCAGGAGTTGCAGACGGCTTGGTCGCTGGGGCAAAATGGACGACTGCAAATACTTTGCGCCCTGCATTGCAAATTATAAAGACAAAACCGACTAAATCAATCGTGACTGGTGCTATGTTAATGCTAAAGAAAGGGAAAGAACCGAAACTTTTTGCTGACATTTCGTTAAACGTAAACCCTACGAGTGAAGAATTGTCAGAAATAGCGATTTCTAGTGCCGAATTTATGCAAGATGTTGTGCAAGTAGAACCTCGTGTTGCGCTTTTAAGCTATTCAACGCACGGAAGTGCACAAAGTGATATGGTGACAAAGGTCGCTAATGCTACTCAGCTAGCTAAGAAGTCTAATTTTAAAATTGACGGAGAAATGCAAGCAGATAGCGCGCTAAATATAATTACAGCAAAAAAGAAAGGTATAAAAAGCGAAGTAGGCGGGCACGCAAACGTTCTTATATTCCCTGACTTAAATGCTGGAAATATAGGATATAAAATGGTGGCATATTTTGGCGAATATCGTGCTATTGGACCTATTATGCTAAACTTTAATAAACCAGTAAATGATTTAAGTAGGGGTTGTACTACTAGCGAGATAGTGGACACTGTCGTAATAACAAAGTTGCTTACACAATCTAAATAATCATAACTTGTAAAGACATATTTAAATATAAAGGAATGAATAATTATAATATAATTTTATAAATTACAGCAAATTAATTTTATAAAATTTATTTGAGTTTATGATTAAATATTAAAATTATTTGTTTTTTTATGAAAAAATGATATAATTTATTTCATAGTTAATTAAGAAGTAAGGAGAAAATATGAAAGTTTTAGTAATTAATTCTGGTAGTAGTTCACTAAAAGCTCAGTTAATGGAAACATCTAACGGAAAGGTTATAGCAAAAGCTTACTGCCAAAGAATCGGCTTAGATAAGTCTTTTATGGAGTATAAGACAAGTGAAAAGCATATAATCGAACACAATATGCCTACACATAAACAAGCATTCCAATTAGTCCTTGATACTTTGACAGATAAAAAGATAGGTGTTATATCTAGCCTTGACGAAATTAAAGCAATAGGGCATAGAATGGTCAACTTTGGCGAAAAATATAATAAGTCAATAATCGTGACAAAAGATGTGTATGAAGATTTAAAAAATTATATTCATTTCGCACCATTACACAATCCAGCTGCATTGTTAGGAATCAGCATTTGTATGGAAATGATGCCAAAAATTAAAAATGTCGCAGTATTTGATACCGCATTCCATTCAACAATGCCTGACTATGCCTTTATGTATGCTATTCCATACGATTTATACGAAAATAACAAAATTCGTAGATATGGTGCGCACGGAACAAGTCATAGATATATTGCTATGAAGTGCGCTGAGTTATTCGGCGATTTGAAAGGTAAAAAGATTATATCTTGCCATATAGGTAGCGGAAGTAGTGTTTGCGCTATAAAAGATGGAAAATGCATTGATACATCTATGGGATACACTCCGTTAGCTGGCTTAGTAATGGGCACGCGTTCTGGAGACGTTGACCCTAGCGTATTAAAGGATATAATGGAAATTAAAGGGCTAAATATTGGTCAAACTATTGACCTATTAAATAAACAAAGTGGACTTGCAGGAATAACAGGAGGACTTAGTGATTTAAGAGATATTGATGATAATCTTGATAAACCAAGAGTAAAACTTGCTTTCGATATGCTAGTTTATTCAATAAAAAAATACATCGGAGCATATGCTGCTGCTATGAACGGAGTAGATTACATTATATTTACCGCTGGTGTGGGAGAAAACGACTCACTTGTGCGCGAAGCAGTATGCAAAGATATGGAATATCTAGGAGTAGATTTTGACTCTGAAGTTAACAACAATGCTCCAAGAGGAACTATTCAAGAATTTACTAAGAAGAATAGTAAAACAAAAGTATATCGTATTCCTACTGACGAAGAATATATGATAGCAATGGATACAGCCAATCTAGTAAAATAATTAAACGCATAAAAAAAGAGAGTTCATAACTCTCTTTTTATAATTCGAACTTTTCGACATTACGCTTATAATTACTATTTAACTCGTTTTTAAGCGACATACAACGATTTTTTAGATACCATAATTGAGATAAACAGTTGTAAGCGCAAAGTTTGCTTGTTAAAGAATCTGATTTTTCCCAATCAATAGCATCCATAGCTGAATTGTAAACTAAACTATTTTCGTCGCGTAAGTTCTTGATTGACTCTATGATAGAGTGGCATTCTGGGCTAAATACATATACAGAATTTTTAGCGCGGAATAAAATCCCTTCGGCTTCGTCACGAATTTCAGTATATGTATCAGTCATTGTCTTTTCTGTGTCATCAATCACAATTTTTCTATTAGGTTCATTAGCATTAAGATTCATTAGAAAGCTGTTAATAGTTATTTTCATATTTCACCTCGCCTGACTATAATATCACAAATTTATAAATTGTCAATACAAATTTTAAAATCTAGTTGACAAATTCTTTTAACTATGCTAAAATCTTTTCATATTTTGTCGAGTGTTCGTTAAATTTCCTTAATATTATATATTTTACAATTGTGAAATTAAGAACACGAATATTTATGGAGGTATAAAATGGCAGTTCCTAAGGGTAAAGTGTCTAAGTCACGTCGTGATAAACGTCGTGCAAATTGGAAAGCATCTGTTCCTACATTAGTTGAATGTCCACATTGTCACGAGAAAAAGGTTGCACATCAAGTTTGTAAAAATTGTGGTTATTACGACGGAGCAGAAGTAGTTTCTAAAGAAAATAAAGAAAGTAAATAATTCAAAAGACTGGCGGTATATTCGTCAGTTTTTTATTTAATATCATTATATTATTTATGTTAAATAAACATATATTGTAAAAATCTTTTACATTTATCTAAAATTATTGTATAATAATATAGTTAAAATTAAATATATGTTTAGGAGAATATGAATGAAAATTGTGGTTGATGCTTTTGGCGGAGATTATGCTCCGAGCGAAATTATAGCAGGCGCAGTAAAAGCTTTACAAGCGAATCAAGATTTGAACCTTGTATTAGTGGGAGATAAGGATAAAATTACTGAGAACTTACAACAATTAGTCTTTGTTAGCGACAGACTAGAGATTGTTCACGCACCTGACGTTATTGGTATGGACGAAGTACCAACAATAGCAATAAGGACTAAAAAGACTTCTAGTATAGTTGTAGCATACGATTATTTAAAACAAAATGACGATGCAGTTGCTTTAGTTAGTGCAGGTAGTACGGGCGCAACTCTTACAGGTGCAGTATTAAAATTAGGTAGAATTCCTAATATATCAAGACCAGCACTTGCTCCTGTTTTACCTACAGTAAATGATAGAGGAGTAATGCTACTAGACTGCGGTGCTAATGCAGATTGCAAGGCAGAAAATTTGCTTGACTTTGCAATAATGGGTGCGGAGTATATGAAAGCTATGGGAGTAAAAAATCCTAGAATCGGCTTATTAAACATAGGCACTGAGGAAGAAAAAGGTAGCGAAATGATTAAGCACGCGCACGAACTTCTTAAAAATTCAAAATTAAAATTTGTTGGCAATATCGAAGCTAGAGATGTCTTAAGGGGAAATGTTGATGTTGTAGTATGCGATGGTTTTTCTGGTAATGTGTGTTTAAAGACAATAGAAGGTACTGCTGAAATTTTGTTTGGCGAATTAAAAGATATTATGCATTCGTCCTTTAAGGCAAAATTGGGTGCACTTATGTTAAAGAAGAACTTGTATGCGCTAAAGAAAAAATATGATTATAAAAAAGTCGGAGGAGCACCACTTTTAGGTGTCAACAAAATTGTCATTAAATGCCACGGAAATAGTAAAGCGGACAACATCGCTTCATCTATTGAACAAGCTTACATTTTAGCAAAAAATAAAATGATAGATAAAGTAAAAAAAGAAGTAGAGAAAGAAGAAAAGGATGAAAAATAATTTTATTCAACTTTTTGAAAAGTGTAGCGAAGAATTGAGAGAACTAGCATTCACTCATTCTTCGTATGCGCACGATAAGAATTTAATGAGCAATGAAAGAATTGAATTTTTAGGTGATAGTGTGCTTTCAACTATTGTTAGCGACTATTTATATAAACACGCGAATGTCCCTGAAGGTAAAATGAGTAAAATTCGCGCAAGTTTAGTTTGTACTGAAAATTTAAGTGAACTTGCAAAAGCATTAAATATTGAAAATAGAATAAAATTAGGCAAAAGTTTTAAGTCGCATACTATTTCAAACGCAATCTTAGCTGACACAATTGAGTGTATGATTGGCGCTATGTATTTATCCTTTGGTTTATCTTCTATATCGACCGCAGTCCTTGATGCACTTGATGTAAAGAATAAATTAAAATCAGGATTTAAACCAAATGATTATAAAAGTGAATTGCAAGAAATCATTCAAGAGAAAAAGGGAAAATTACAATATAAGTCTGAAAAATATTTGACAAAGGGCGGACAAGAAAATTTTCGCGCAAATGTGTTTGTTGATGGTGAATTCGTTTCGTACGGTCAGGGGTCAACTAAACGTGAAGCAGAGCAAAATGCAGCTCATTTAGCAATAGAAAAATTGACAAAGAAATAAAATTTTAATAGCTGTAGAAATTGTTTTTGATTTTTAACAATCGTTAAAACTTTAAACAACAAAAAAATTGTAAATAAAATTTAATAGATAATGCACTGTAAAGATATTAATATATATCATTTGACAAATAATATAATAAATTATAACATAATAGTGAGGTAAAAATGGAAGATAAAGAACAATTTTCTCAAATTTTAGATACGGACGAGAAAATTATTAAGACATATCGTCCGCTAAAGAGTAGGGCATATTTTGCAACAATCCTTAGCATATTATTCATTACGATAATTTTTGCTATTTGGTTTGTAGCGTCATACTTAGATAAGTCATCAGGATTTGCTTGGGTAGTACCTGTAATTATTGATATCGTATATATTGTAGTATCAATTATTATGATTGAACTTTGGTGTAATAAAACAATTTATGCCATAACTAATAAGCGCGTTTTAATTCGTACTGGTTATATCGGAGTCGATTACAAAAGTTTAAATTATGATATGCTAGGCGCTATGACAGTGAACGTAAATATAGTTGATAAAATGTCTAATAGGGACACAGGTACAATATCATTCGGTAGTATGTCTAGTCCATTAACTACACAAGGTGTAGCAAAATTTATGTTTCAATACATCAAAGCACCATACCAAGTTTATAGAGAAGTTAAAGCAGTTATTGACGAAAATAAGAAAAATTAATTTGACAAAATAAAATAATTGTTGTATAATGGTATTCGTAAAATTAAGGAGTAAATTATGTTATTTGAACCACCTATTGATTTATTGGTTAGTGTTGCAGGATGCAGATATGCAGTTGCAGTTATTGTCGGTGCACGCGCAAAAGATTTGGAGAATAAAATACCTACTCTTTTAAATGGTAGTGCTAACCTTGCTATTGATTATGCCGCTGGCGAATTAGTTAGGGGCGAAATTATAGGTGTACAATCTAAATAATGTACGCACAAGTAATAGTAGATATATCAAATGATGCGGTTGATAGAGTATTTGATTATGTCGCTCTAAAGGATACAGAGATAGGTATGCGTGTTCGCGTACCTTTTGCTAACCGCGAAGTCTTAGGTTATGTTATCGGACTTAAAAGTACTACTGATTTTGATAAAACTAAGATTAAGTCTATAATTAAAAATCTTGACTCAATACCAAAATTAAAGCCCGAGATATTAGAAGTTTGTAAATTTATGTGCGGGCGATTTTTTTTACGATTATCTGATGCTATAAAATTAGTTTTACCGTCTTGCGTTCGATTAGATAAATCAAGTGAGCAGTACAATTCGTATGTAAGATTAATTTTAGATATAGATACTGCCATTAATTTGATAGGTAAACGAGCGAAATCTCAGCTAGCGATAGTCGCGTCGCTTAATGACCAAATCGAAATTGAATACACTAAATTGTGCGAAATGTTTTCACGTGCTAGTGTGAATGCACTGATTGATAAGGGTATTATTGAAAGGACCTTTACTAGAAAATTGCGCGCACCTGAAGTGACTATTAGTAATGTAGAGAAAAACATTTTAACCAATTATCAACAAAATGCTGTTGATATGATAGCAGGTAAAGATGAAACTTTTCTTTTGAAAGGTGTCACTGGTAGTGGTAAAACAGAAGTATATATGACGATTATTGACCGCGCGCTAGCACAAGGTAAAACTGCAATTATGCTCGTCCCAGAAATCTCTTTAACTCCGCAGATGATGTCAAGGTTTAATGCAAGATTTCCTAATCTAGTCGCAGTTTTGCATAGCGGACTAAGCGAAGGTGAGCGATATGATGAATGGGACAGAATATTTACTGGCAAGGCACGTGTCGTGTTGGGTGCAAGGTCAGCGATTTTCGCGCCAATCGAGGACTTAGGTGTTATTGTCATTGATGAGGAACACGACGGCTCGTACACTAGCGAAACTAATCCACGATATTTTACGCACGACGTAGCTGAATTTAGGGCAAGACAAAATCATTGTCCGTTAGTTTTAGGCAGTGCGACTCCAAGTATAGATAGTTATAAGAAAGCAAAGGACGGAGTATATAAGTTAGTGACACTACCTGAGCGAGTAAACAATATTCCTATGCCTAAGATTGAAATTATTGATATGTTAGGCGAACTTATGGAAGGTAATACCTCGCCTTACAGCAAACGTCTAATCGCCAAACTAGACGAATGTGTCGCAAATAAAAAGCAAGCAATTCTATTTATTAATAGGCGCGGATTTGCTTCATTTGTGCTATGCCGTGAGTGCGGATATAGGGCAAAATGCGATGATTGTGAAGTTAGCCTTGTCTATCATAAGGAAGATAACGAACTTAAATGTCATTTTTGTGGTAAACGTTATCGTGCGCTAACCAACTGTCCAAATTGTAAAAGTACTAATATTAAATATGGAGCATTAGGAACAGAGCGCGTTTGTGAAGATATGCAAAAAATGTTTAATGTTCCTATCTTTAGAATGGATAATGATACAACGCGTGTTAAAAATGGACACAAAAATATATTAGAAAAGTTTGCACAAACAACTCCAAGCATTTTAGTAGGAACGCAGATGATAGCAAAGGGACACGATTATCCTAACGTTGCTTTTGTAGGAATTTTAGATGCAGATGTAAGTTTGTACAATAGTGATTATAAATCTAATGAAAGGACATTTCAGTTAATAACACAAGTCTCAGGTCGCGCGGGTAGGAAGAATGGTGACGGTTCAGTTGTGCTTCAAACTTATGCACCTAAGCATTATGTATATCGTTTTGCTAAAAATTATGATTATGACGGATTTTACGATAAAGAGATAAATTTACGTGAAACTACCAAATTCCCGCCGTTTAGCATAATTTTGCGTATTCTAATAAGTAGCAAAAGCGAAAATAGAGCAAGGGAGGTCACAAAAAAGTTGTATGACCAAGCGCAAACTTTAAAAGAAAAGTATGGTAATGATATCCTATTTTTACAAGCAATGTCTGCACCAGTAAAGCGAATTCAAACAAAATATAGGTACCAAATCTTGACTAGATTTACTCCTTGTGATAAAATAACTAGCGATTTCTTTAAGATTAGTGATATAATAGAGAAAGATGTTTCAATATTTGTTGAAATAAATCCAAATAATTTGAGGTAAAATATGGCAATAAGAGATATAGTTCCGCATACTGATAATTTTATCCGTAAAAAAAGTAAAATCGTTAAAGATTTTGATGAAAAATTATGGGAATTGTTAGACGATATGTGGGAAACACTAGAACAACATAACGGTGCAGGTCTTAGCGCTGTACAAGTTGGTGTTTTAAAACGCGTATTTATAATTAATATTAACAATATGCGAATAGAATTTATTAATCCTACTATAACACATACAAGTGGTGAGCAGTACAAGAAAGAAGGTTGTCTAAGTGTTGCGCTACCTTTCGGCTATGTAAAACGTCCACGTAAAGTGACAATATGCGCTTACGATAGATACGGCAATAGTTTTAGTTTAACTTGCGAAGATTGGACAGCGGTTTGCTTGTGCCACGAAAACGACCATTTAGATGGTGTTTTGTACATAGACAAACTTTGTACTCCACCTAAAGGTATGGAAGAGGAGTAGAATGAACATAGTATTTTTCGGCACAGGCGAATTTAGTACCAAGATTTTAAAAGGACTTATTGACGATAATCAAAATGTCGTCGCAGTTGTTTCACAGCCGGACAAAGTTAACGGACGCAACAATAAAATCAAATTTTCAAAGATAAAGGAATTTTGTTTATCAAATAATATTCCTTTATTCCAATTTGAAAAAGTAAGTAGGGACGGAGAAGACGAGTTAAAGAAACTTAATGCAGATATGTTTGTCACAGCTAGTTTCGGTCAAATCTTAAAGCAAAATATATTAGACATTCCGCCTTTAGGTGTGATAAATGTTCACGCTAGTTTGCTACCTAAATATCGTGGGTCATCTCCTATTCAATGGGCGATTATGAACGGGGAGAAATATACGGGCATAACTATTATGCGTACAGATATAGGCTTAGACACAGGTGATATTTATTTTTCTAAGAAGATAGATATTGACGATAATGATACATCATCTAGTGTATTTAATAAACTAGCTATACTTGGTGTAGAGTGTTTGCACGAGTTCTTTGAAAACTATGATTACTATAAAGATAAGCATTTCCCACAAGATGAAAAAAATTCAAGTTATTATCCAATGATAAAGAAGGAAGATTTTAAATTAGATTTTAATCTTGATGCTAAAACTATTTTTAACAAAATTCGAGCTTTAGAGAAATGTTATTTTATTTACAATTCAATAAGATATATAGTTGGGTTTGCTAACATTGTAAATATGAAAGGCAAAGTTGGAGAGATTTTATCGTGCGATAGTAAAAATGGGCTTGTAATTGCGTGTAAAGAACAAGCGATTAAAGTAAAACTTTTACAACCAGAAGGTAAGCAAATGATGCAAGCAGAGTCTTTTATGAATTCTAAAAAGTTTGTTTGTGGAGATATAATTGAAAATTCTTAGTGATTATTCTTTAGATGAATTACAAGTAGAATTGGCAGATTTTCCTAAATTTCGTGCCAAACAAATTTTTGACGCAATAATTCAAAGTAAAGATTATTCAGATATAGCTTTGCCTAAAGATATGATAAATAAGTTAAAGGAAAATTATATCTTAAAACCTATTGAAATTTACAAAACGTTAGTAGGTAAAGACGGTACTAAAAAATATCTACTAAAATTGTATGACGAAAACTTAATTGAATGTGTATTCTTACATCAATCGTATGGCAATACAATTTGTATGTCCACTCAAGTCGGTTGCCGAATGGGCTGTAAATTCTGCGCTTCAACCCTAAATGGACTTATACGCAATCTAACCGCAGGCGAAATGCTATCGACAATAGCTTTAGTGAACGCGGACAATGGTAAATCAAATACTCGAAATTTCACAAATATAGTGCTTATGGGTAGTGGCGAGCCATTTGATAATTATGCAAACGTTGTTAAGTGGTTAGATTTAATTACGGATAAGAACGGATTTAACGTTAGCGAACGAAATATATCAATATCTACTTGCGGACTTGTAGATAAGATTTATGAATTTTCTAAACTAAATTATAACATAACACTTTGTGTTTCATTACACGCAACGACAGACGAAATTAGACGCACAATAATGCCTATAGCAAATAGATATACGATAAATGAAATAGTAGAAGCGCTAAAACAGTATGTTAAAGAAAATTCTAGACGCGTTGTATTTGAATATTGTCTTATTAAAGACGTTAATGATAGGGAAGAAGATATTATCAATCTAAAGAAAATTACCGCACATTTACTTTGCCACGTAAACGTAATTTGCTTAAATCCTAATGGCGGAAGTCTGAAAGCAACTACTCGCAAAGAGGCGATTGATTTTGTAAATAGGTTGAATAAAAATGGCATATCCGCGACTCTAAGGCGCAGTCAAGGGGAAGATATTGCAGGTGCGTGCGGAATGCTTAGAGCAAAATCTTTAAAACAAAAGAGTTAGAAAACTAAAATTTATATTCTAATTCTTTTTATTTTTAATGTAAATTGTGATATAATATTAATCGGAGTTAATTATGAAGAAAGTAGTTGTTGCAGCATCAAGTTTACCGGCAGGAAGAAATATGTCTAGCCAAATTGAATACCTTACGCGCGTATCACAATACGGCGCTGATATTTATCATCTCGACGTTATGGACGGTAAATTTGTTAAATCTAAGACGTTAGATTATACCTATTTTGAGCAGTTGAGGGAAAAATCAACTATCCTTTTTGATGCGCATTTAATGGTTAATGATGTCGAAAAAGTTATTGAAAAATATACAAAATCAGATGCAAACATAATTACAATACATTATGAAAGTTTTTCGAACATAGATTCACTTATTTCAGTATTGAAACGAATTAAGAATAGTAAAAAAATGGCAGGTCTTGCAATAGATATGCCAACCGATATTTCTGTCATTGATTCATTACTAAAATACATTGATATGGTATTAATCCTTTGCGTAAAAGCGGGCAAAGGCGGTCAAGCTTTTGATAAGGACGCATTAAAGAAAATTAAATATGTACGCACACTTAGTCCAGATATATTAATAGAAGTTGACGGCGGAATTAACGAAACTACTGGGGCGCAATGTGTTCGTGCGGGTGCGGACATTCTTGTTAGTGGTAGTTATATTTATAACAATGATACATATGAAGCGATACAAAAGTTAAAGGGTAAAAATGGATAATAGATATTATTTTACAGACTTGAAAAACGATATAATCACATTCTTTGATAGAGAAGCAAATCATATTTCGCGTGTTAGAAGGTGCAATGTCGGAGATAATATTGTTGCGTTTAATGGCGACGGGTTTGACTACTCGGTCGAGATAACGGAAATCAGTAAATCACAAGTAAAAGGAAAGGTCATTGCGATATCTAAAAATAGAGCACTAGATGAACCAAAAATAACCGTTTATCTCGCTATGATTAAAAACGAAGCATTAACAGACACGATTGATTATCTGGCGGAACTCAATGTGACGGAAGTGAAATTATTTAAAGCGGATTATTCGGTAGCGAATATTGATAATCAAAAGCTAGAAAAACTCAATACAATTTCAACACAATCGAGCAAACAGTGTGAGCGCGCAACAATTATGAAAATTTCTTTAATTAATAAGTCTAGCATAAAAGAAGACGCGCTAGAACAAAAAAATGTATTTTTTGCATACGAGAATGCAGTTGAAAAAATTAAACCTTTTTCTGGTGATTTTGCGCTCATTATTGGTCCAGAAGGCGGATTTTCAAGCGATGAAGTAGCTTATTTTTCTAGTTTTGCGCGCACCATTTCGCTGGGTAAAACAATTTTGCGCGCAGGGGTAGCTAGTGTTGCAAGCGTTTCAATGCTAAAGGCGGTAAACAATGCGCGCTAGTATAATTACACTTGGTTGCAAAGTGAATGAATATGAAAGTCAATCAATGTTAAACCAGTTGAAACAAGCAGGTTATGATATATGTGAAGGCTTAGTTCAAGCAGACGTTTATATTGTTAATACGTGCGCTGTCACTAATACAGCAGAGAAAAAATCACGTCAAACCTTAGCAAAAATAAAAAAGCTTAATCCTAATGCAAAAATAATTGTATGTGGTTGTGCTTCACAAAACAATGTTTCGCAATTTTTAAAAAATGAGCAAGTTAAAAGTGTAATAGGTAATCAAGGTAAGGAAAATATCTTAAATTATTTTCCTTATTGCTCAGATAACTTACCACAAATAGACAATAAGCATTATACTGATATGCCTGCACCTATTTCTACGCGTACACGTCAGTACATAAAAATTCAGGACGGTTGCGATTATTTTTGTTCGTATTGTTTAATACCATATGTCAGGGGAAGGAGTAGAAGCAGAGATTTACAAAGTATATTAGATGAAATACGCGATACTTCTGCGAGCGAAATAGTTCTAACGGGTATAAATATGAGTGATTATAAAATCAACGGTCAACCAGCCTTTAAAGAACTGATTAAAGCAGTTGATTTACAAAATAAACGATTTAGAATTTCATCTATTGAATGTAATGTAATAGACGATGAATTGATTGAAATATTAAAGAATTGCAAGAACTTTTGTCCGCATTTTCATTTGAGTTTGCAGTCTGCTTGCAGTGAAACACTTAAACGTATGAACAGAAGATATACGATTGAGCAATTTATAAGCATAGTAGATAAATTGAAAGAGAATTTCCCACTAGCAAGTATTTCCACTGACATTATTGTTGGATTTAAGGGAGAAACGGACGAAGAATTTGCTACAACTTTAAAAAATATAGAGCGAATTAAGTTCAGTTTTATGCACATTTTCCCATATAGCGAGAGGAGCGGAACGGTCGCTAGTAAAATGAAAAATGACGTTGATGATTTCACTAAAAAAGTACGTGAAGAAAAGTTAAAAGAAATAAATTCACAATTTAAGCATTCATTTTATTTAAAAAATTCAGGTACAAAACATACTGTATTAATAGAAGAAATATTTGACGATAAATATTCTTTGGGTTATACTGATAATTATATATATACCTACATAAACGGCATATATGAAGTCGGCAGTATTCAGTCAGTTGAATTGACCGCTGAGTATAAAGACGGTATGTTAGGGATTATAAAATAAGGAGAGAAAAATGGAAGATTGTATTTTTTGTAAAATTAGATTAGGGGAATTACCTAGCACTAAGTTATATGAAGATGATGACTTTATGATTATTAAAGATATTAATCCGCAGGCTAAAATTCATCTTATTGCTATTCCGAAAGAGCACGCGCCATATATTGATATGCTCACTAAGGAAGGTAGCGAAAGATTAGGTAAAATCATTGGCAAAATCTCACACATGCAAGAAGAATTGGGGCTAACAAATGGCTATCGCCTAATCATTAATCAGGGCGAAGACGCTGGTCAAACAGTTGGACATATTCACATTCATATTTTAGGCGGAGAAAAATTAAAAGAATTTTAATATTTTAGCAAAAATTATTGACAATATTTAAAAATTATCATATAATGTACATATTCTGAAATTAAAAGTGGGTGAATAAGTTGACAACAGTTCGTTGCGGAGAGAATGAATCTTTAGAGAGCGCTTTAAAGCGTTTTAAACGTAAATGCCAAAAGGACGGTATTATCGGAGATTTAAAGAAAAAGACTGAATACGTTAAACCAAGTGTTCGTCGTAAAGAAAAGAGCGAAGCTGCTCGTAAACGCGCTATGAAACGCAGCCGTTATTAATTATAATTACACTAGCTTATGCTAGTGTTTTTATTTAAATAGGGTTCAAATAACTATCACATAATTAATAAAATGCTTGCTGAAAAAAACTCAATTTGTTATAATTAAATTATGGATTACAAGAGTTTACTAAATGAAGAGCAATATAGAGCAGTTGTCTGCACAAATGGGCCAGTTTTAGTTAGCGCTGGCGCAGGGAGTGGCAAGACAAGGCTTTTGACATATAGAATAGCATACCTTATTACAGAGTGCGGTGTTAACGCGCGAAATATCTTAGCCATAACCTTTACTAATAAAGCAGCAGGAGAAATGAAAGAGCGAATTTGCAAGATAGCTAAAGACGGTGATCTAGTCACTGTCTGCACTTTCCATAGTTTTTGCGCGCGTATGCTTCGAACTTATGCTAGTTTTATTGACGGTTATAAAGAAAATTTCACTATTTACAGTGAAACAGATAGCAGCAAAGTAATGAAAGATTTATTCAAATCTATGAACATAACGGACGAAAATATTAAATCAAATTTTAAACACAATATTTCGACTATAAAGAATGATAATATGTCAATAGACGAATTCGCAAATATTTTTCGCTACGATAAAAACATTAATGATTTTGTAAAATTTTTTAATGCCTATCAGTCCGAATTGGTTAAAAATAATGCAATGGATTTTGATGATTTATTGATAAATTTTTATAAATTAATTTCAACAAACGATGCAGTTTTAGAAAGTATTCAAAATCACTATACATATTTCAGTGTAGATGAATTTCAAGATACCAATAAATTGCAATACGACATTATTAAGATTTTAGCATCAAAAACTCAAAACTTATTAATCGTAGGGGACGAGGACCAATCTATTTATGGTTGGAGAGGAGCAAACATTGATAACATTTTTAATTTCACAAAAGACTTTAAAAATGTTAAAATTTTTAAGCTAGAACAAAACTATAGAAGCACAAAAAAAATTCTTGATAAAGCAAATTTAATAATAAAGAATAATAAAAATCGCCTTGATAAAAAATTATATACAGATAACGATGAAGGTACTGACGTATATTACTATCAGGCAATGAATGAATCAGACGAAGCTGACTTTGTCGTACAAAATATTGTCCGTATGCACAATGCTGGTGTAAATTATAATGACATTGCAATACTTATGCGATTGAACTCACTTTCGCGCGCATTTGAAGAAAAACTTCTAGCTTATAACATACCGCACATAATGTATAATGGATTCAAATTTTTTGAACGTGCAGAAATAAAGAGTGTTTTAGCTTACCTAACCGCAATTGTGAACCCTAGTGACGACGTTAGTTTTGCGCGCATTATTAATTTCCCTAAGCGCGGTATAGGAGATACAAGCATAGAGAAAATTAGCGAAATCGCTACACGAAATCGAACAAATTTAAAGTCGGTCGTTATGAATTGTGATAACGAAATTTTACCTAAGGCATTAGTTGATAAACTTCGTTCTTTACGTGACTTATTAGAAACACTTGAGCACGATATGACTAATATGGGTATGTACGATTTTTTCAGCGAACTATTAGATAAAACTGGAATACTTAAATCTTTCGACCTTGATAATGAGCAAGAATATGAGCGATTTTTGAATATAAACTCACTGTCTAATTCAGTTAGGGAATTCGAAGAAAACAATGCAGGAGCTACAATAATAGATTATTTAGAATCTGTCACGCTTTCTAGTGCAATGGATAGTGATGACGGCTCTGGTGTGGTTATTGCGACCGTTCACTCAGCGAAAGGGCTTGAATTTGATACAGTTTTTGTTGTGGGCTGTGAAGAAAAAATTTTCCCAATTTCTCGTGATGATAATGACGATCTTGAAGAAGAAAGAAGATTAATGTATGTGGCAATAACACGTGCTAAGAAAAATTTAATTCTAACAAGTAGCAATTCAAGATTTTTATACGGCAAGCGAGAATATAGCGTAAAATCGCGCTTTTTATACGAATTAGAACTAGCGCGCGAAAGACAAATAAATTCTAATTTTAATTCATATAATAATTATAATAACAATTATTCTAATTCAAATTATACAAATTATTCAAATAATAACACATATCATAGTTCAAATTACGGAGGAAATATGAACACATTACAAACTAATTCTAATCAATCTTTTAACTATACTTTCAATAAAGATACTGTTGAGAAAAAGAGTATAGATTTTAGTAAAATTAAACTTGGAGCGAAAGTCACTCACCCAAAATTTGGAGATGGCGAAATAGTAGAAGTGACTCCAAATAGCAGTAATCATTGCGTTAAGATTAGGTTTGAAGGTGTGGGCGAAAAAATGTTATCGCTAGACTATGCACCAATCACTTTTAAGGAATAAGATGACAAAAGAAGAGCGCTTAAAATGGCTTACTGATGAGGTAAATAAACACAATAAAAATTATTATGTTTATGACAACCCTATAATTTCAGATGCCGAATATGATGCACTATACTATGAGCTAGTTGACCTAGAAAAAGAACTAGGTTATTCTTTGCCGAATAGTCCGACATCGCGCGTGGGCGATTATGTATTGCCGGGGTTTAAAAAACGCAAACACGAGATTCCGCTTTACAGTTTAAACAAAGTTAAAGATTTTTCAGATATGGAAAAATGGATGTCAGATATGAGAAAAGCAACAAACAAATCTGACTTAACTTTTTCACTTGAATATAAATATGACGGGCTAAAAATCGTGATAGAATATGTTAACGGTAAATATAAGTCAGCCACGACTCGCGGAAACGGGCAGATAGGAGAAGATGTGACTATTCAAGTACGCACTATAAAAAGTGTACCGTTGACAATTCCTTTCTTAGGTAGGCTGATTGTCCAAGGCGAATGTATGATGACGAATCATTCATTTGAAGAGTATAATAGGACAGCCGAAATACCGCTAAAAAATCCACGTAATGGAGTGGCAGGGGCAGTTAGGAACCTTGACCCGCGTGAAACGGAGAAGAGGAAATTAGATTTCTTCTGCTATGACGTACTATTTAGCGAAGGGGAAGAATTCTCTACACAGGCAGAGATGAATAAATTTATAATTGGACAAGGGTTTTTAACAGGAAATTATTTTAAAATATTTTCAGACATAAGTGAAGCAAGAGAAGAAATAAATAAAATTGATAAAGTAAAAAACAACCTTGACGTTATGATTGACGGAATGGTCGTTAAAGTAAACGATACTTCAGTACGCGAAAATATAGGATATACGAATAAATTTCCTAAGTGGGCAATGGCATATAAATTTAAGCCGGTAGAGTTGTCAACGAAATTAAATGATGTATTATGGCAAGTAGGCAGAACAGGCAAAATTACTCCTATAGCCATATTAGACCCTATTGAGTTAAGTGGCGCAACAGTTAGTAGAGCGACATTAAATAATACACAAGATATTGAGCGCAAACTGATAAGCATTAATAGTCGTGTATTTGTGCGACGTAGTAATGAAGTCATTCCCGAAGTTATGGGCATAGCTGAAAAAGCGCCTGACGCGATTGAAATAATTCCGCCTAAAACTTGCCCTAGTTGTGGTGAAAATTTAGTTGAAATTGGCGCGAATTTATTCTGCGTAAATCATAGAGGTTGCTACGAACAGATTATTGATAGACTAACTCATTTTGTTTCACGCGACGCATTTAACATAGAAGGTATGAGCATTAAAACATTGCAAGCGCTTTTCGAGAAATTTAAAATTGCTTATCCTTACGAATTATTTACACTTAATGAAGAAATGCTTTCGCAGTTAGAAGGCTTTAAAGATAAAAAAATTTCTAACCTATTAGATAGTATTGAAAAAAGTAAAAATATTGATTGGCAAAATTTTATTTTTGCATTAGGAATAATGAATGTAGGGAAGAAGACAGCTTACACTTTAGCTCAAAAATATAAAACACTTGAAGAATTAAAGTCCGCTGACTTTTCATCGTTAATTGATATTGACGATATAGGGGAAATTGTCGCAAATAGTATTTTGGAGTATTTTTCAGATGAACTTAATCTTGATAATATTAATAAATTATTTGAATTAGGGGTTAAGATTAACGCGCAAGTAGAAGTTAATACAAATTCATATTTTAGCGGAAAAACTGTCGTTTTAACAGGAGCATTAGAGAATTTCGCACGTGCCGAACTAACTAAACGATTGATGAATCTTAGTGCTAATGTCACCAGCAGTGTAAGCAAAAAAACTGACCTAGTTATAGTGGGTGCGGACGCAGGAAGCAAATTAGATAAAGCGAAAGAACTTAATATTAAGACTATTAACGAAAGCGAATTAATTGACTTATTAAACAAATAATTAATCTTTTAATCCTTAAGTGCTATTACAATTAAAAATTTTTACTTTTTATGGTTTTAAAGATATTTACTTTTTATGGTTTTGTTATAAATAACTATTGGTTAAAATTATTATTGTAATCGGCTGTAAACAAAGTTTTTATTTGATATTGACAAAATAAAGAACGCGTGTTATTATCTTCGCGCAAAGGAGATAATATGTTAGTCAATGATTTATATCGCAAGATACTTAAAAGGGAATTAAACTTAGGAGAAAATAGCACTGATTTTGATATCTTACTAAACGCTTTTAAAAATGGTTATGACATAAAAGAATTACGGGGCATAATTGAAAACAACAAATTTTCTGAAAAAGAATTAGTTTTACTTTCTGCCAATAGTTTAGAATTTTTCGAGAAATATTTATTCCCAAGTTATAAAGCCACTGCAAATTTTATGTTAAATGTTTTTAAAGAAACTTCTATTTATCCAGAAAATTATTTTGAATTAATTTCTCCAGAATTAAAGATAAATAAAGAATTTTTATTAAAAGCTATAAAATATGATGGATTTGTTATTTTAGATGACGAAGTTATTGGTTCGCAATTAGCAAAAGACCGTGATATTATAAAAGAAGCCGAAAAATATTTTTCTAAGAAAAATCTATTGAATTTAGTAATTGATATAGAAGCAAGTTATGAAGATGTTTGTCAAGAAATTAAAGAATTAACTTTAGAATCTGAATACGACAAAAGCGAAAATCAAATATGCAATAGAGATTATAACAACGCGTTTAACGATCTTTATAAAGAAAAATCTAAACTCGCTAATCAGTTAAAATTTTTAAAGAACTTGAATGCATACAAAATTCAATCACAACTAAAAACAGACTAATTATGTTAAGTTCACGTTAAGTGGACTTTTTTATTTTAATTTTATTTATGCAAAATAAAAGATTCACGTATTGACAAATCATTTTAATATGCTATAATCATACCAATTTGGAGGAATTATGTTGTTAGTAGAAACATATAAACATTTATTAAGAGAAGAATTAAGAAGAAATTCAGGATTAGGTGCATTTGATGAATTTTCAGATACAGATATGCTAGCTGAATTGTTTAGGATAGGTTATGATGTATTAGATTTAGAACCTATATTAAAATCAACTAAATTCACAGATGAAGAATTAGCAAAATTATCTGCATATAGTGTTAACTTCTTTTATAAATATGTGCCAATTAGATTAAAGGGTTCAAAAGATTTTATGTTGGCAGTATTTAATAATACAGAATTTGAACTATTAGATTATTTTGCCTATATCACAAACAAATTAAAGATGGATAAAAGCTTTTTAAAAGAAGCAATTATGCAAGACGGCTTTATAATTTTAAATGATGAATTTTTCTTACCACATTTTATAAAAGATAAAGAGCTAGTTGACTGCGCAGATAAGTTTTTCTGTCAATACGATAGATTTAATGAACTGGTAAGCAATATAGTTGATAATTACAAAGATGCGAACAATTCTATTAATGATGCTATAAATGCCCAGATTCGTAAGGAATATAAAAATCAACATATATCACAGTCTGAGAAAAACGACTATTATGAGTTCATAAAAATGAAAAAAAATGAAAAACAAAATCTAGCAAAACGTTTTGAATTTTTAAAAAGTTTAACAGCTTTTAATAAGCACGCAAAAAGAAGTAGCTTCTTAAAACAATTTTTAGACCAAGATATAGATTCGGCTTTACATATTCTATAAAGTATAATAACAAATATGAAAGTGGTATAAATATTTATATTAACAAGTTATTAATATATGCTATAAACATTTTACTTTGGAGGAATTATGTTATTAATTAAAGCGTATAAAAAATTATTAAAAATGGAATTAGGCTTAGAAGAAAATTGTTCTGATTCTAAAATAGTTATTGAATTAATGAGGAATCCTCGTTATACATTAGATGATATTGATGTACTTATAAAAAATACAAAATTTAATAGAAATGAATTTATGATTTTATGCCTTTTGAACGAAAATTTCTACAAAAAGTATTTACCAAGACAGTATAAAGAATCAAAATCATTTATGTTAGAATTTTCAAGAAGAAATCTTTTACAAAATGGGATCGCGCCTTTAGACAATTTTAAAGATGTCTCACCGAAATTAAAATCAGACTTAAGTTTTTTGAAAGGTATTGTTAAAATTGACGGCTATATTATAACTGATGACTGTATTATTAATACTCAATTTTATAACTCAGGTGAGTTGCGAGAGTGTGCTAACGAGTACTTTTTAAAATGTAATGGCATTAGGTATCTAGTTGAAGATATTGAACATTCATTAGTGTTAACTTGTGAAGATATAAATAATTTAAATAATTCATACAATTTTGCAAAAGCACAAGGTTCAACATATGATGAGGGATATAAAAAACAGTTAAGCATTTATAATAAAGATAAACAACGTTATGAGAAACAACTTAAACTTTTAAAAAGTTTAAAAGCATACAATATTCAATCAAATTATTTTAAAAATTTACTTAAAAAGTAAATTTCTTTATCGCTAAAAAAATCACTATATTGTCTAGTGGTTTTTTTATTGTTGAATTGTAATTTTATAATCAGTGTAAAGTTAAATGTAAGATTTTAGTAATAATTTTCATTTTTTAACTATTAAAATAGTTTGAAATTAATATGTGTTTTTGATATAATAAATATGTTATTTTAATTAGATTAAATTCTAGGGGTTAACATATGATAACTTTTAAAGAAATCGAAATGACAGGTTTTAAGTCATTTGCGGACGAAACACACATTAATTTTGACGGCGGTATTACAGCCATTGTCGGCCCTAACGGTTGCGGAAAGTCAAACGTAAGTGACGCTATACGTTGGGTTCTTGGTGAGCAGTCGAGTAAAGCATTGCGTGGTAAGAGTATGCAAGACGTTATTTTTGCCGGCACAGAAAAACGAAAAAAATTAAGTTATTGTGAAGTATCTCTAGTCTTTGATAACACAAACAAATGGTTTAACATTGATTACGACGAAGTGGTTATTACACGTAAATTATATAGGAATGGTGAAAGTGATTATCTTATTAACCGCAAGCCTTGCAGGTTAAAAGATATTCGTGACCTTCTCTACGATAGCGGTATCGGTAAAGACGGTTATTCAATCATAGGTCAAGGTAGAGTTGAAGAAATTATTCAATCTAAGCCAGAAGAACGTCGTGCAATTTTTGAAGAAGCAGCAGGTATTTCAAAGTATAAAGCACGTAAAATCGAAACGGAGAATAGGCTTGCGCGCGTTAGAGACAATTTAAGTCGTGCTAGCGACATTATGGGTGAAGTGGAGCGCAGGTTAGGGCCGTTAAAACGTCAAAGCGAAGACGCAAAGAAATTCTTAGAATATCGTGATGTTTTAAAACAATTAGAGATAAACGCGTATATCTATCAATACGACCACGCAGCACAAACTAAGGAAGAAATTAACACTAAATTGCAGGGTCTAAAAGATAATTTAAACGTCCTTACAAACAGTTTTGAAACAGAGCAAGCGAAATACGATAAATCACTTAACGAAATTAATCAATTAGATAAAAGGGCGAGCGAGTTGCACGAAAAAGTCTTGTCTAATTCGGTCGCATTAGAGAAAAAGCAAAGTGATACGCGACTTTTGACCGAACAAGTCCGCTACCTAAAAGAGCAAATAGATAGACTTAATTCTCAACTAGACGGTTATACTCTCGACTTAAATCAAAGGAAAGCGCTTGTTAATTCTGCTACAAGTATGCTTGATGAAGAAAATCAGAATTTGCGCTCATTATATCAGCACTCACAAGAAATGAGTAGCGAATATTTATCGCTTATCGACCAACTAACAAAGAGCGAGGGAGAGAAGGAAGAAAATCAACGCGCAATGATAGACAATTTGTCTAAGATTACGGACATTAAAGCGAATTTATCCGCATATCTTGCTAAGCGCGATACATTAAATGAAAATATCAAAGAAGATAAATCGCGTTTAGAACAATTATCTATTCAACGCGACGAGAATAGCAAAACCTGCACTGAACTAGAAAAAGTCGTAGATGAATTAGAAAACAAGCGAAATGAAAATGCTAATAACTTAACAAAGATAAATAGTAAATTATCCGAAATTAATGCACAAATTGAGCAGATAAGCGAAAATATTTATGCATTAAAAACTTCAATTTCTAATGATACTAATAGAAAGACAATTTTATCTAACTTGCAAGCAGACTTCGAAGGTTATCAATTTGCAGTTAAGCG
This sequence comes from uncultured Clostridia bacterium, assembly GCA_944377165.1. Taxonomy (GTDB): domain Bacteria; phylum Bacillota; class Clostridia; order Christensenellales; family UBA1242; genus Onthoplasma. The sequence continues at coordinate 94,998 of CALWEJ010000004.1, forward strand.
CCTATTGCAAGAAGGGAAGAAAAATCCGCGTCTAAATAGTGCGATTAAGGGTGTAGTCGGCAACATTATTTCAGTTGATTCTAAGTTCCAGACCGCTATTGAAATTGCACTTGGTGGTAGTATTCAAAACATTGTGACAGCGGACGAAAATGACGCAAAGACACTTATAAATTATTTAAAAGAAACTAAATTAGGGCGCGCAACATTCTTACCTATTTCAGCAGTAAAACCACGTAGTTTAAGTGCTAACGACAAGTCATATTTAAACAGCAACGGGTGTTTAGGTATTGCCAGCCAATTAGTCAAGACAGAACAACAATTTAGACCGGTTATTGAAAGTTTACTTGGTTCGACAGTAGTTTGTGATAACCTTGATAATGCGGTAAATCTCGCTAAACGCACTTCATATTCTTTTAGAATCGTGACTTTAGAAGGTGATGTGTTGTCGCCTCAAGGTAGTATGTCAGGTGGTAGCAAAAAGAGCAATGATAGTTCGCTATTATCTAAGGAAAATGAAATTAAAGCATTGACCGAAAATATTGAAAAACGCACAAAAGAATTATCAAACTTAGAAAGTCAATATCAGACATTATTATCTGCACAATCAAAATTAAATGGACTAAAAAATAGTGAAACAATTAGTCAACAATCATTAAATACAGATTATTATACTAATCAAACAAAATTAGAGAGCATAAAGAATAGTTTGTCCGCGCTAGAAGAAGATATATTCTCAATTTCTAGTCAAATTAAAGTGGCAGAAAATATCGTAAATGATTTAAATAGTAAGATTAATTCAATCGACCAAGCGGAACTTGATTATGACACAACTAAGGCAAATTTAACGGAAAATGTTGACAATAACGCATATCAAGAGCTAAAGAAAAAACGTGAAGAATATCAGGAAGATATTACAGCATCTAAGGTAAAAATTGCTTCAACTGAAGAAAAGATTCGCGCTTTAAATAAAGACATTGAATCACAAAATCAAGAGATAGCAACTCTTACTAAATCTATTGAGCAGATTCAACAAGAACTTGAAAGTCAACAACGCGTTTATGACGAAGCTATTCGTATGAATGACCTTAAAAATGAGGACAGCGAAACACTAAAATTAAAAGAAGAACTAGACGGATTAAATAATACATTATCGCAGTTCGATGAATTTAAGAAGTCTTTAATGCAAGAGTTAAAATCAATCGACGATAAGAAATCTCAATTAACAGCGGAAATATCACGCATTAATAATAAGATTTATCAAGAAGAAAATCGTCTTCAAAAGGTTGATACAGATATTGAAAGTATGCAAGAGCGCATATATGAAGAATATGAAATGACATATAACGATTGCTTACCTTTCAAAAATATCGGCGAAGATTTTGATATTAAAGATACTATGATTCAAATTAACCGCACTAAGACGCAAATAACTGCACTCGGCTATATAAACATTAATGCAATTGAAGAATATAAGACGGAAGGTGCGCGTTATGAAGAAATGAATGCGCAAATTGAAGATTTGAAGAAAGCAGAAGAAGACGCGGTCACAATAATTAAAGATTTGTCAACCGAAATGCTTGAGAAGTTCAATACCGAATTTGTCAAAATCCAAGAGAACTTCACTAAGGTATTTAAAGAGTTGTTTGGTGGCGGTAATGCTAGATTAGAGTTATTGCCTAGCGAAGACCCTCTAACTGCTGGCGTTGAAATTATTGCGCAACCACCGGGCAAAGTTTTACAACAAATTTCGCTATTGTCGGGTGGCGAAAAGACAATGACAGCTATCGCGATTTTGTTTGCAATACTAAAATTAAAACCTATGCCATTCTGCTTCCTAGACGAAATAGAGGCAGCGCTGGATGACGCGAACATTGAGCGATACGCACGATATTTAAAACGATTCAGCGATGAAACTCAATTTATTGTTATTACACACAGAAAACCTACTATGGAACTCGCCGATTCACTTTATGGTGTCACTATGGAAGAAAAAGGTGTATCTAAGACTGTATCTGTTAAACTCGACGACGCGGTTAAAGTGGCAGACCAAGCAAAATAAACAGCATAACATATTTGGAGATTTTATGGGCATTTTTAAAAAATTCTTTGATAAATTAAAATATACTTTTAAGCGTACCGAACTTGATGAAGATTTTTATGACGAACTTGAGTCCGTGCTTATTTCTAGCGATATGGGAGTGGATACAGCACTGGCTATTATGGACGAACTCCGCGCTATTTGTAAGAAAAAACTTATAAAAGATATTGAACACGCACAAATCGAACTTAAAAATCTACTAATAGAAAAATTGAATGTCCAACCAATTAATTTTGAATATCCGCTTATTATTACAGTTGTTGGAGTAAATGGAGTTGGTAAAACAACCTCTATTGCAAAAATGACTAAATATTTCTTAAATAAAAAGAAATCAGTGTTGCTTGCGGCGGGAGATACTTTCCGTGCGGGAGCTACTGAACAACTTAATCAGTGGGCAGAAAAATTAAAGACAAAAATTGTGAAACAAGGCGAGGGCGCAGATTCCGCTTCTGTAGTCTTTGACGCAATAACTAGTATGAAGTCCAAGAAAAACGACGTACTTATCGTAGATACAGCAGGCAGACTTCAAACAAAGACTAATCTGATGAAAGAATTAGAGAAAATCAATAATATTGTCAACCGCGAATACCCAGAAGCAAAGAAGATGAATTTAATTGTTCTTGATGCGTCAATCGGTCAAAACTCTATTGCACAAGTTAAAGCATTTAAAGATAGCGTAAATATAGACGGAATAATTTTAACTAAACTTGACGGAACTGCAAAGGGAGGAGTGGTTTATCCTATAATTAATGAATTGAATGTTCCAATAATCTTTACAGGATTTGGCGAACAAGTTGACGACCTATCGACCTTCGACCCCGAAACATTCGTCAACAAAATCTTAATGTAATATGTTATATTTAAAATACAAAATTAAAAAAATTCAATTAAAATAATATTAATGATTTAAAATATTCCGTAGAAGAATATATTGCCATAAAAATTCACTATTAATTTAGTGGATTTTTTTTTGCAATTGATAACACCTTAACAATTTAGACATATTCATTAATAAAATTCAGTATTGACAACTAATAGTATGTGTGTTAGAATAAGGTAAATTAAAGGAGAGGTTATGGAAGAAAAGAAAATCGTATTTGAGACATTTAAACGCGCAATGACTGAAGAATCTAAAAAATCTCAAAAAATAGAAGAAAATGATGTTATAAAATACATACCTACTGATAAATTAAAATTCTATCAAGAACTATTGATAAAATATGCTACACTTGAACAAATATACGATATAGCACAATTAGAAATTATAGGAATAGAGATAAAAAAATTAGGGCGAAAAATTATAGAAAGCAAAGATCCTAAATATAATTATTTATTTGCTTTAATGAAAGGAACAGACAAAAAAGCTCATGAACAAGTAGTTTTAGAATGTAAAAATCCAGAATATAATTATAAGTTTACTAGAGATATTAAAAGCGCAAATATAGAAGCTAATGAGAAGGTGATATTAGAGAGCAAAGATCCAGAATATTGTTATTTATTCGCTAAATATATAGAAGGTGCAGATATAACAGCGCTTGAGAACATTATTATTGAGAGCAAAAATTCAAAATTTTCATATTATTTTGCTAAAGATATTAAAGGTGCAAATATAAAAGCACTTGGGCAAGTAATAATTGATAGAAAAGACCTTGAATATAATTGTATGTTTGCAGAAGATATAGAGGGTGCAGATATAAAAGCTCATGGTCAGGTAATAATTAAGAGTAAAGATTTATGCTATAATTATTTGTTTGCTAAAGATTTTGAAGGTACAAATACAAAAGCACACGGACAAGTAATTATAAATAGCAAAAATTTGTTTTATAATTATAACTTCGCAAAAAATATAAAAGGTGCAGATATAAGTGCTCACGAAAAAGTAGTATCAGAGAGTAAAAGTCCAGAATTTTGTTATTATTTTGCTTTAAATGTAAAAGGGGCAAATGTAAAAGCATTAGAAAAAG
>CALWEJ010000005.1 GCA_944377165.1 uncultured Clostridia bacterium
ACAATCCTATATGTTTGTTTTAGCGAGTTTAGCAACTCTCGAAGACTTGACCCAACAGGTTATCACACCTTATCAGGGTGGTGCTCTAACCTGCTGAGCTACATCTCTATATGAAAGTGTAGATTTTATTCTAGCACATTGTTTGGTCGATTAATGCTGCCGCCAACATTATCGTGTCTGGTGGAGAATATCGGATTCGAACCGATGACCCCTTGCTTGCAAGGCAAGTGCTCTAGCCAACTGAGCTAATCCCCCATACAAAACGCAATATTATTCTAACAATATTTGAATTATTTGTCAATAATTTTCATAAAGATTTTTAATATTTTTTCAAAAATTTGTTATTGCTGTTTAAAATTTCGTATTTGTGAAAATAATCATACGGAGGCAATTATGGATTTTCAAATGTCAAAAACTAAAGAAAACTTAGCACGTTCATTCGCTGCTGAATGTCAAGAGGGGGCGCGTTATCAATTTTTAGCGCAAATGGCACAACAAGAAGGCTACCAATATATGAGTATGATTATTAGGACACTTGCGCACAATGAGATGGCGCACGCAAAGCAGTTTTTCCAAAAAATTGGTGAACTAGGCGGACAGAATGTACAAAATATCGATATAAGTGCAGGTTATCCTTATAAGACAGGGACACTACAAGAGACTTTGACTTTTGAGGCACACAATGAACAAATGAGTAGTGACAGCATTTATCCGAAATTTGCAGATATTGCACGCGACGAAGGTTTCAAAGAAGTGGGAGAGCTTTTTGATATGGTGTCCAAAGTGGAGAAGACGCATCAAAGGACTTTAGAGAAATTGGCAGAAAGCTTAAAATCAAATGCACTTTACAAGTCAAATTCTGGAGAACAAGCTTTTAAATGTGACGAATGTGGAACAATTATCTTAGGCAAATCTGCACCTAAAACCTGTCCGCTATGCAAAATGGGACAAGGCTATTTTAGAATAGATTTTTCTATAAATTAATTTTATTACTAGCATAATTTTGAAAATTTTATGAAAATTGCGAAAATTAGTATAAAAACTATCGATTTTATATTAAAAATTCAACATTTTCATAAAATTTTTTAATTTTTATAAAAATTTTTGCATAGTAAACAATTATAATAGAAAGTAAAAAAATCCAATATTGGAAAATTTTTATTTTTACATTTAAAATTTTGATTGGCTAGTTATTTATTTTTTGCTAGTTGGAGTTATACGATAGATTGTCCCTCTATGCTCGTGATGTGCAATATCTAATTTGACGTCAATATTAGGTTTTATATTTTTGCTCTCAAGATAATTTACAATAGTACCTACTGCTAAATTAATCGTATTACTATGTTCGCTTATGTGCGATAAGACTACTAATCGTGTGCCAGATTTTGTCAATCTCTCAATCGCTTTAGCGCAAGCAAGGTTTGACAAATGGCCGTGTGTTCCGTTTATTCTTCGCTTTAAAAATGGTGGATAATTAGGGTAGGACATTAACATTTCGGGGTCATAATTCGATTCGAGATAGACTAAGGCGCTAGACTTGATAGCCTCGTATGTCGCGTCGCTGAATTGACCCAAGTCGGTACAAACGGACACAACGGCATCTTCTTCGGCTACGCGATAACCGACACAATACTTGCTATCGTGTGGGAGAGGGAAGGGCTGGATATCTAAATCGCCAATTTTGAACTCAGAATCAAAAAAGACGAATTGCTCACTAGGAATTTTGATTTGGTGCAACACAATTTCACGTATGAACATATGTGCATAAACTTTTGTGTTATAAGTTCGCGCGAATTTTTCAATACCTTTTATATGGTCGCCGTGCTCGTGTGTTATTAATATTGCGTCAATTTTTTCGGGCGGAACACTAAGTTCATTTAGCTTATCAAAAATGTAAGATAATGGCTTTCCATTATCTATAAGAATTCGAGTAGTAGCACTCTCTATATATGTAGAATTGCCATTGCTTCCACTAGCTAAATTACATATGCGCATATGCTCATTATAGCAAATTCGCGAATTATTTGCAATAGTTTATTGAATTTCAAAGATAAAATTTGACTTATAAAATTTTTTCTTGACAAAAATATAAAGATTATTTAAAATAACAAGATTGGAGGTGTGAGATGGACAATTTACTTAATCTCACGAAATAATTAAAGATAAAAGTTGTTTAAAGATATAAATACAACAATAAATGAAGCGTGACCTTGTTTATTTTTTGATTTTTCTAATTGTGAATTAAATCGGCATTTTGAATTAGAAATGGGGTAATAGAAATAAAAGTTGCCTATGTAGAATATGTATTTATATTCTTAAATTATCAACTTTCTTTTATCTATTTTGTGAAATGTTTAGAAATGTTTTATTTTTAATTTTTATAAAGGGGAGTTGAATTATGTTTGAAAACAATAAAGTTATTAAAGAAAAAGCATATTTGGTATGCCCATATGTAAATTTAAACGGTTCGGACTATAGGTCAAAAGAGTTGATACTTTTAAGCGAATCTGCTTTGTTAGACGTAGTAAAATGCAACGTGTTTTTATTAAAAGAAATTAATGCGCGAACTTATATGGGGATAGGAAAAGTTGAAGAAATTCGTGACGAGGTTGAAAGTTTAGGTGCTAATGTCGTTATTTTTGATTGTCCGCTAACTGGGTCGCAACTGAGGAATTTGGCGGAAATAATTGGAGTAAAGGTTATTGATAGGACTATGCTTATTCTAGATATTTTCGCAGGACGAGCAAAGTCGAGTGAGGGTAAACTAGAAGTAGAGTTGGCGCAATTAAAATATACTTTACCGCGTCTTGCCCTACTTAATATGAATAACGCGCGCGCTAGTACTGGTGTAGGTATGCGCGGAACAGGTGAAACGAAGTTAGAGTTAGACAAAAGAAAAATACAAGATTCAATAGTCCGACTCGAAAAGGAGATTAAAGAAGTTCAGAAACGCAGACAAACTACACGAAAACAACGTCTAAGTAATATGCGAAGTGTGGCGCTTGTCGGATATACAAATGCAGGGAAATCTACTCTTATGAATTCGATAGCAAAGGCTGGAACGTACGCGGACGATAGGCTATTTGCTACCCTTGACGTATTATCAAAACGCGTCTGGGACGAAGGGGTAGAGTATGTTCTCATTGATACAGTAGGATTTGTATCTAACCTACCGCACGAATTAATGCACGCCTTTTCGGCTACACTTGAAGAAACTCTTGATGCTGATGTTTTACTTATGGTGGTGGATGCAAGTGATGAGCATAAATACGAGCAAATTGAAGTGGTAGAAAGAGAATTTGAACGTTTAAAAATAGACAAATCTAAGGTAATTTTAGTGTATAATAAAGTGGATAAAATCTCTAATGAAGAATTGCAGAATTTAAGGCAATATCCATATGATACGTGTTATGTTGAGGCTAGAAGCGGAACAAATGTAGTACAGTTAAAACAAATGGTACGCGAGAAAATTCAATCAATACCAAAATACAGATGATTTATAAGATTTAAAAGAAAAAAGGCTTTACATTCATAAAGCCCTTTTTTAGTTGTATTTTTAACTATTTAACATAATCAAATTAACATAATCGAAGATTATTTTTTATCATTGATTACAGCGACTAATCTTCCTTTTACTTTATTTTCTTTTAATTTCCTAAGCCCTTTATCAATTTCTTCAAAAGGAATAGTAGTTAGTTCTGGAGTTAATTTTCCTGTTTCAAAGAATTTATATACACCCTTAATATCATCAGGATTTCCGCCATTGCTTCCCTTTACGGTTAACTGCTTTGTAATCATAAGGTATGTGTCTATATTTGCTTCAAGTTTAGCCATACCTACAATTACGACTGTACCTTTAAATGCTACCGCTTTAATAGCATCACTAGTAGTTTTACCTGTGCCGGCATAATCAACAATCAATTCAGGTGCGTCCTTTTCAAGCTCTAGAACATCGGTATATACCTTTTCACAACCTATAGACTTAGCATAATTGCGTGCATCTTCATTAACATCGACGGCATATACTTTGCAACCTTTAATTAAAGCCATTTGAGCAGCGAATTGACCCAAACCGCCTATTCCGATTATACCTACTTTCATACCACGTTTTGCTTTACCGACAGTAAATAGTGAGTGATAAGAGGTCATACCAGCATCTGTAGCTGCAGCGCCTTGCACGAAACTAACCTTATCAGGAATAGGTACGCATTGCACTGCTGGAACAGCTAGTTTAGTAGCATAACCGCCATCTCGAACATATCCGATAGCGTCGAGTGGCTTTTCAGGATTCTGCGGAGATACGCCTACGCGGTCACCTTTCTTTAAATTCTTAACCTTTTTACCTACTTTTGAGACAACTCCTGCACATTCGTGACCGAAAATCACAGGTGCAGCCGTGATAAGATTCATCCACGACGGGTCTTCAAGTGCGGACACGTCTGAATGGCACAATCCTGCTGCCTTAATGTCCAACACTACTTCATCATCTGCTGGAGTAGGATCTTCCTTTTCAATTAATTTTGGAGCAACTCCTGTTTTTGTAAACAACCAACCTTTCATTTATCCCCCTTAATATAAACGACAGTTAAATTAAACATAATTAACCATATTCATTTCCTGTCGCTAGTTAAAAGTAATATAACAAATTGCACGACAATAGTCAAACGATTAATTTAAGAAATTAAAACTATAGATAAAATTATAAAACATTTTGACTAAACATCAATAATAGATAGGTATAAATTCAAATTGATTTTGATAGATGTGGTTAGACAAAACAATATTTTAGTTCAAGTGTGAACTTTTTTTAATTTTGTGCGTACTATGTATTATACAAAGGAAAATTTAAGGTACCGAAGATAAAGACTTTTGTAGTACATATCGAATTTTTAAAATACATTTAGGAGGAATTATGTTCAATAAATTCTTTGGTGGGAACGACTGCGGTTGTGGAAACGACTTCGGTTGCAACGGCGACTGCACTTGGATAATTATATTAATATTAATTTTATGCAACTGCGGATGCAAAGTTGACCCTTGCTTACTTATCATAATTTTATTGATTTTATGCAACTGCGGAAATAAGAAAAACGATTGTGGTTGCTAATTTAAGTACAAATTAGATAACAAAATAGTGGTTTAATTAACTAGATTATTCTAGGCTGAAAGGAAGTGCCCCTTCCTTTCTTTTATTAGAAATAATGTTCTTTTATTTATAATTTATTTATTAAAGTAATATAATACGAAAAATTTTAGGTATTGACAAATTGCACATTTAATGATAATATTTCTAATAATAGAGGGTTAATGCAAATGATTAATGTTTTAAATAATAGACTTTTAGGTTCTTTTGATTTAAGTGATATTCTTTGTGATAAAAAACCTAATGCTAAATATACAAAATCAAACGAGAAAAAAATCATAAATTTAGATAGAAAAAGTATATTAAAAACATATTCAGTCATAACGGAAGAGACTAATGTTATTTTAAAAAGCAGGATTTTTAACTATTCAGAATATCAATCTGAAATGTATGATATGATTGAGTTTGTTAAATTAATTACAAATGATACTGATTTAATTATTGAATTAACAAACGTGAATATGTGCATTTATTGTTATCTAAGTTATTTAATCTATTGCAAAAATAAAAGTGAAGATACAGTAAATGAGGAAATGATTATTTTAGATAGAATTAAATATTTGCGCAGTTTTTATCTTTTACTTATCAGTGAAATGTTTAATAGAGGTGCAAGGCACGGAATAATATACCTTGATGATGAAGGTGAGAGAATAAAAGATATTAAAAATTTTAGTGTTTTTGGCGAGGGGGATGCGGCTATCAAAGTAAATAACAATCAGATTTGTGATACAATCGATAGTATTGCTTACGATTTAGATTTAAATGAAGCGCTAACTCAGATGAATGGAAAATCAATGATAAATATGACTAATGACAGTTATACATTGTAAATAGGACATAGAGATATGAGTATTTTAGGGCTTGTTGATAGAGATTTAAAAAATTTTAATTGGAAAAATGCGGACAATTATTTCCGCGTTAAGTGTATTATTAAGCAAAATCTGAGAATAATTAGAAAAGAAATAAACCTTTTAGATAAGGACTTATTAGGTAAGGGCATAACAAAAATAATACAAATAGAACGCGAGAATTTACAGGATTATCTCCTAAATCTTGGATTTGATGAACTTTTTTCAAATAATATTTCGATATATATTAAGTTTTTTAAGTCGTATTCCTATTATTTATTGCAAAAGATAAAAGACTTTGAATTTTATAATTTAGAAAGAATCGCATTCAATAGAATAATGTTTTTAAAAAACTGCATCTTGCACGAAATTAATTCTTATTTATCGCAATTTGACGACAATGTAAACATAACTACAAATAGCACTGAGCGCATTTTAAAGATAGAGAATTCGCATTGCGAAGAAACTCAACTAAAAACTATTATAACGATTATGGACTTAATTGAAGATATTATATCCGCCCTAAAAATGGAAGATGAAATTTGTTTGCAAGAAAGTATTCTTAATTTTAATTTAAATACGATGGAAAGAAAAGTGGGAGTATCAATTTCAGACGAAAGTAATCCCTTTCCCGATTTCTAGTAAAAATGTAAAATTTTGGTAAAATGACGTAAAAATCTTATCAAAAATCACAGAAAAACTATTGACATAACTTGCGGAATATGCTAAACTAACCTAGTATGAAAAATTGTCGCTAGATAATAATTAAATTTTTATACATAGTATAAAGTTTTGTTATCTGTGGCTACAACTGAATAAGGAGTTATAATGGATTCAAATACACTCAATATCAAAAAGGTAAAAAGTGGCAAGGCTGAAAGAATCAGTTTTGCTAAAACTGAAGTCCCTTATGTAATGCCTGATTTATTAAGCATTGCTAAGGAATCGTACGAAAAGTTCTTAAACGAAGGTATTGGCGAAGTTTTGAACGAATATAACCCAATTATAGATTACTCAAATAAAGCTGAGTTATCTTTTTTAGGTTATACTGTCGATAGAACGCCTAAGAACTCTTGGTCTGAATGTAAAATTAAGCAGACGAGTTATACAATACCTTTAAAAGTAAATGTTCGTTTACTTGTTAAAGAAACTGGTCAGATTATGGATCAGGAAGTCTTTATGGGCGATATTCCATATATGTCAAAAGACGGTGGATTTATCTGTAATGGTGTAGAAAGGGTTGTTTTAAACCAATTAGTTAAAGCCCCTGGCGCTATTTTCGGTAAGACACTTAATAAATATGGATTTATGGACTACGACGGTGCAATTCAACCTAGTTATGGTATGTGGGTGCAAACGGAGCAAGTTGGTGGCGAAACATTGCGTGTAATTGCTGACCGTAGATACAAGATGAGCTTAGGCGTATTCTTAAAATGTTTTGGCTATACTAATGAAGATTTGTTAGAAATATTTAATCATCACCCTTATATTGTAAAGACATTAGAGAAAGAGCCTCAAATAACACAAGAAGATGCTTTAATCGAATTTGGTCGTCGTACTCGTCCGGGCGAAATCCCTAACCCTGAGAATACTTTATCGTACATTAACGATAGATTTTTCAATCAACAACATTATAATTTAGAGAAAGTTGGACGTTTCAAATTAAATAAGAAATTGTCACTTGCAAATAGAATTACTGACCAAATCGTTGCAACTGATGTAAAATTAGGTAAAAAAGTATTTGTAAGCCAAGGCGAATTGATTGATTCAGATACCGCGTGGGCTATACAAAATGCTGGTATCAACTCAGTTGACGTTTTAGTTGACGATAAGGTAGTGCGCGTTGTTGGTAATAAACGTGTTGATTTAAAAGCATATGCTAAACTTGATAAAGAAGAATTCGGAATAACTGAATTAGTTTATCTTCCTTTATTGCAAGAGATTATGAAGGCTTGCAAAGATGACCAAGATATGTTGAAAGCTCAAATTAAAGCTAATGCACACAAGTTGGAAGATTATCAAGTGACTTTAGACGACTTTATCGCTACAGTAAGTTATCACTTGAACTTAATTGACGGTTTAGGCGAAACAGATGAAATTGATAACCTTTCTATGCGTAGAGTAGCAACCAGTGGCGAACTTCTTCGTGATGAGTTCCGTCGCGGTATGGCTAAACTTCAAACTCAAGTGCGCGAAGCCTTGCAAAGTAGAGATTTAACTGATGTCACACCTAGTCAAATAGTAAATGCAAGATATATCAATAAGGTATTCAAAGACTTTATGGCTACTAGCCAATTAGTTTCCCTTATGGACCAAACTAACCCTGCTGCTAGTTTGCGTAATAAACGTCGTTTGTCATCAACTGGTCCTGGAGGAGTTAAGAGAGAACGTGCTACTGCTGAAGTTCGTGATATTAACCCTTCACATTATGGACGTATATGTGTCGTTGAAACACCAGAAGGTCAACCTATCGGTCTTATGACATCTATCGCTGCTTACGCGCGTGTTAATAGGTATGGATTTATTGAAACACCTTATAGAAAAGTTGACCCTAAGACTAAGAAAATTCTTGATGAGCCGGTATTCTTAATGGCTGATGAGGAAAAGGGCCACTTTATAGCGCAATCTTCTATTCCTTTGAATCCAGATAAGACTATCAAGGAAGGAAGTGTAGATTGTCGTCATAATGGACAACCTGAGCACGTTGATTCTAGTTTGATTGACTTAGTTGACTTAAGCCCAAGACAAGAGTTATCAGTTGGTGCTGGACTTATTCCGTTCGTTGAATATTGTGCCGCTAACCGTGCGTTGATGGGTACTAATATGCAATGTCAATCAGTACAACTTTTAAGACAAGAAAGCCCTATCGTTGGTACAGGACTTGAACATAGAATTGCTGCAGACTCAGGCGCATTGATTTTAGCTGAGCAAGACGGTGTGTGTAAGTATGTTTCTGCCGACTATATTACAATGGAATATGCAGACGGAAGCATAGTTAATCATAAACTTAGAAAATTCGAGCGTACTAACGAGAAAGCTTGTTTCAATCAAAAACCACTTGTTAAGAAGGGTGAGAGAGTTAAAGCAGGCGACACATTAGCAGACGGTGATACAGAGAAAGGCGAGTTAGCACTCGGTAAGAATATGACAGTCGCATTTATGAACTGGGAAGGATATAACTTCGAAGATGCGATTTTGGTAAACGAACGTGTTGTACGTGACGATGCGTTTACTTCAATTTGTATTCAACAAGTTAAAGTGGAAGCACGTACTACAAAATTAGGTGATGAAGAAATCACACGTGATATTGCCGGTGTAGGCGAAGAAGCATTAAAGAACCTTGACGAAAATGGTATTGTTCGTATTGGTACTGAAGTTAAGAGAGGAGATATCTTAGTCGGGAAAGTGACTCCTAAGGGAGAAACGGACTTAACTCCTGAAGAAAGATTGTTAAAAGCAATCTTCGGCGAAAAGACTAAAGACGTTAAGAACACAAGCTTGAAAGTTAAACCGGGCGAAGAAGGTGTGGTAGTCGGTATTGAAATCTTATCAAGAAAGAACAAAGACGAACTTGATGCCGGTGTTAATATGTGCGTCAAAGTGTATATTGCACAAAAACGTATTTTACAAGTCGGCGATAAATTAGCTGGACGTTATGGTAATAAAGGTGTTATTTCGGTAGTTTTACCAGAAAGCGATATGCCTTATATGCCTAACGGTGAAACAGTAGATATCGTATTGAATCCACTAGGTGTTCCTTCTCGTATGAACTTAGGACAGCTTATGGAAATGCACTTAGGTTGGGCTGCTAAACAACTCGATTGGAAAGTTGTCACTCCTGCGTTCGATGGTGCAACAAAAGATGAGATTAGAGAATTATTACGTGCTAATAACCTTCCTGAAGACGGAAAAATGCAGTTATATGATGGACGTACTGGTCTTCCTTTCGAAAATAAGACTACAGTCGGCGTTATGTATATGTTAAAACTTATTCATATGGTTGACGATAAGATTCACGCGCGTGGTATTGGTACTTATGCTTTGATTACTCAACAACCTCTTGGCGGACGTAATCAACTCGGTGGACAACGTTTCGGTGAAATGGAAGTGTGGGCTTTGGAGGCATATGGCGCATCAAGGCTATTGCAAGAAATGCTTACTATTAAATCAGATGACGTTGACGGACGTATTAAGACATACGAAGCAATCGTTAAGGGTGAACCTATCCCTGAACCTGGTATGCCAGAATCATTTAAAGTGCTTGTAAAAGAAATGCAAGGATTGTGCCTTGACGTTAAGATTCTTACTGCAGATAATCACGAACTTACTATTAATGAGGTCAGCGAAGAAGGAGAAGAAGTTCCTGCTGTTGAACCTGTTAATAAGCAATCGCTTGAAGATGTGACTCTTGCATTCGATGACATTCAATCAGACTATCAGAATGACGTCAATAACACTGCATTCGACGATTCTGATTTGTTCGATGATTTAGATGAATAACGATTAATTTAGGAGAAAGATTTATATGTTTGAATTAAACAACTTTGACTCAATACGTGTTGGTATCGCCTCACCAGAGATGATTCGTTCTTGGTCACGCGGTGAGGTCACCAAACCTGAGACAATAAATTATCGTACGCAAAAGCCTGAAAAAGACGGTTTGTTTTGCGAACGTATTTTTGGACCTAAAAAAGATTGGGAATGTCATTGCGGTAAGTATAAAAGAGTTAGATATAAAGGCGTAATTTGTGATAAGTGCGGTGTTGAAGTGACACGCAGTAAAGTTAGACGTGAACGTATGGGTCACATCGAACTTGCTTGCCCTGTAAGTCATATTTGGTTCTTTAAGGGTGTTCCAAGTCGTATCGGCTTAGTGCTTGATATGTCACCAAAACTTTTGGACGAAGTACTTTATTACGTGAGCTATGTCGTACTTGACCCTAAAAATACTGAATTTACTTATAAGCAAGTTATTCGCGATAAAGAATATCGTGATGCTATCGAAAAATATGGTCCAAACGGTTTCCGAGCAGGTATGGGCGCAGAAGCTGTTAAGGAATTACTTAACAATATTGACCTTCAAAAAGAGTATGATGAATTATCTAATATAATGCATACCTCTAAAGGTCAAAAGAAGCTTAAAGCTACTAAACGATTAGAAGTTATTGACGCGTTCATCAAAAGCGGTAATAAGCCTTCTTGGATGATACTAGACGTTATTCCGGTCATTCCGCCTGATTTAAGACCATTAGTTCAAATTGATGGTGGAAAATTTGCAGCAAGTGACCTAAACGACTTGTATAGACGTGTTATTAACAGAAATAATCGACTTAAAAAACTTATGGAACTCGGCGCACCTGAAATCATCGTGCGCAACGAAAAACGTATGTTGCAAGAGGCAGTCGATGCCTTATTCGATAACGGTAAACGTGGACGTGCTGTTCAAGGTAGCAGACAACGTGATTTAAAATCATTAACTGCTTCGCTTAAAGGTAAACACGGACGTTTCCGTCAAAACTTGTTGGGTAAACGTGTTGACTATTCTGGTCGTTCGGTTATCGTCGTTGGTCCTGAATTGAAGATTTATCAATGCGGACTTCCTAAGACTATGGCGCTTGAATTATTTAGACCATTCATAATTAGACGTTTACTTGAACTTAATGCTACAAACAACTTAAAGAAAGCTACTCGTATGATTGAACAAGAACGTCCTATTGTATATGACATTTTGGAAGAAGTTGTTCAAGGTCATCCAGTGCTTTTAAACAGAGCACCGACACTACACAAATTGTCAGTGCAAGCATTCGAACCTATTCTAGTAGAAGGTAAGGCTATACGTCTTCCACCTTTGGCTTGTTCGGGATTTAATGCGGACTTCGATGGTGACCAAATGAGTGTGCACGTTCCTCTTAGTGTTGAAGCTCGTACAGAAGCAAGAATGTTATTGCTCGCTTCAAATAACGTTTTGAAGCCAAGTGATGGTAGCCCTAATATGGTTCCTAGCCAAGATATGATTTTAGGAAACTACTATTTAACAGTTATTCGTCCGGGTGCAAAGGGCGAAGGTATGACTTTCGCTAGCCCAGAAGAAGCTATGCTTGCTTACGATAACGGAGATTTAAGCCTTCAAGCACTTATTAATTTAAGAAGAACGGTTGAATTTAATGGCGAACAAATTACTGGACGTATTAAAACAACTTTAGGTAAAATCATATTTAACAGCATAATACCTCAAGACTTAGGTTTCGTTGATAGAACTAAACGTGAAAATGCGCTAGAATTTGAAATTTCTAGTGAAGTTAAAAAGGGTAGTTATTCTAAACTTATTGAGAAATGTTATCGTGTGCATGGTACGAATACAACTGTCACAATGATTGATAACATTAAAAATATGGGTTATAAATACAGTACTTTAGCAAGTGTATCATTCTCAATGTTCGATATACAAGAAGCTAAAATACGTGATAAAATTGTTAATGATGCGACTGAACTTGCTAAAGCTAACGATGACTTGTATATGCAAGGTTTGTTAACTGATAGCGATAGAAAGTCTAAGAATATTGAATTGTGGGATAAAGTATCAAATGAATTAGTTAAAATCACTGCTGGTGAAATTGATAAATTTAATCCTTTAATGATTATCTTGACTTCTGGTGCGCGTGGTTCAGAAGGACAATTAAAACAACTTGCTGGTATGATGGGTAATATGGACGCTATTGGCGGTATTTCTAACATTCCAGTTAAATCAAATTATAGCCGTGGTTTGTCTGCGCTTGAATATTATAGTGCAGCACGTGGTAGCCGTAAACAACTTATGGATACAGCATTAAAGACAGCAGACTCTGGTTATTTGACTCGTAGGCTTGTTGATATTGCACAAGATACAGTTATTACTGAAGATGATTGCTTCGCTAATAATAACGAGCCAATCAAAGGTATGGAAGTAAGTGCTATCGTGCAAAACGGAACAGTTATAGAATCATTGTACAATCGTATTGTTGGTAGATATACTTCAGCGCCTGTTGTTAACCCTAAGACTAAGAAAGTTATATGTCCTGAAGATACATTCATTACTGAAAGTCTAGCTAATGAAATCGTAGATGCAGGAATAGAAAAAGTTCAAATTAGAAGTCTATTTACTTGTAAAGCTAAATCTGGTTTGTGCGCTAAATGCTATGGTAGAGATATGTCAACTAACGATATCGTTCACGTTGGTGAAGCAGTCGGTGTCATTGCCGCTCAATCAATCGGTGAACCGGGTACACAGTTAGTCTTAAGAACATTCCACAGCGGTGGTACAGCAGCAGCCGATATCACTACAGGTTTGCCTCGTGTAGAAGAAATTTTCGAAGCACGTAATCCAAAAGGTGCAGCAGTTGTCACAGAAATCGGCGGTAAAGTTTCGATTAATCAAATTGATAAGCGATTTGAAGTCGTTGTTAAGGGTACAACTGAAGAAAGTTATATACTTCCTTATGGCTCAACTATTAAGGTTAAAAATGGAGATGTTGTCACTCCTGGTACACCTTTAACAGAAGGACCATTAAATCCACGTGACGTATTGCGTACTCGTGGTGTTAAAGCTGTTCAAGAATATTTGTTGAATGAAGTTTTAGGTGTTTATAAATCACAAAACGTTTCAATCAATGCTAAACACTTGGAAGTCGTAATTCGTCAAATGTTAAGAAAGGTTAAGATAGAAAATTCTGGTGATACTGACTTATTGCCTGGCGATATAGTTGATATCAAAGTTTACGAAGAAGCTAACTTGAAAGCTATTCAAGAGGGCGGTGCTCCTGCTACTGCTAAACGTGAATTGCAAGGTATTACAAGAGCATCTTTAACTACTGAAAGTTTCTTGTCTGCCGCTTCGTTCCAAGAATCAAGCAACGTTTTAACTGAAGCTGCGATGAAAGGTAAAGTTGACCACTTATTAGGACTTAAAGAAAATATCATTATCGGTAAGATGATACCTGCTGGTACTGGCGCTCCTATATATAGGAACTTATTACCAAAGCAAGTTAAAGATAATGACTCTAACTTAAGCGAACAAGACATTGATATAAAATTCAAAGATGTCGAAGAAGAATAAAAAATAAAAATCCTATTTGCGTAGGATTTTTATTTTTTTTGTATTAATAAAACCACTAGATAGTCTGATGGATTTTATTCTTATCATTAATTTAAAATCAATTTAAAGAATATTAAAATTAATAAAGTCTGGTTAATATTAAATTTAAATTCAATAATAAATGAAGTTTTAATATAGTTTAATATAATTAACAGCAATATTTATTAGCCATTAATAAAGAAATAATTAAATTATATAAAAAATAATAAAAATATAGTAAAAATTAATTAAAAATATAAAAATATATAGTATATTAAATATTTTTTGTAATTTATTTATGAAAAAATTGTTCCACAAAAATAGTCGATTTTTATCTATATTATAGTAAAAAATTGACAATAAAAAAATATAAAAAAATTATTAAAAAACTATTTACAAATTACTAAATTTATGATATTATATAGGCATAAATATAGGAGGCTCTTTATGAACAAACCTAAAGATATGCAAAGAAGTTCTTTAACATTTCAAAGATTAGTTGCTGAGTCCGCTTTGGAATTAGCTGGCGAAGTTCAAAATAGAAAAGTGACAAAAGATTCTCAGACCGGTGCTGAGTGCGCGTGGAAACGCAATGACTTTTATTATGAAAAAACTATGATTTCTCTTGCAATTGATGCCAATATTGAAGCATCAAAAAAGAGTGGTAAAGTTAACCCTAAACAATTAAATAAAGCTATTCAAAAAGTAATAGAAGATATTTCAACTAAGGAAAATGAAGCTGCGCTTTAACTGATTTTTAAACTCTCATATTTGAGAGTTTTTCTTATTTTAATACTAAAATTGTTTTACTTGAAATCGTTTTTATGGTAAAATATATTTATACGAATTCATACGAAAGGAAGGGGATATATGAAAGATTTAGTCTATCCAGCAGTTATATATAAAGATGACGAGAGAGCAACAAATACAGGTTGGTACACTATTAAGATTGCTGACCTTGATATTGTCACTGAAGGCGAAACTGTAGTTGACGCATATATTAAGGCAAAAGCTATTCTTTGCGCTATGGTTGAGTGCGCTATTAAGTTTGATTGTGAGATTGAGTCGCCTAGTGATTTCGATAAAGTCTATTCTAAGAATAAAGATAATATTGTTCTTTTAGTTGACGCATTAAGCTAAGGTGATTTATGACTAAAGTTAATATTTCGAATTGGGCTCAATTAGACTTTCTAATTAATAATTTCTACGAGATTGTTGAGTATAAACGTGGTCGTGGAATATACGGAGATAGGGTAATATTAAAGCGCCCACGTCACGCACAAGCAATTGTCGAACAACCTGAAAAGTTATACACATTTTACTATATGGACGCAAATGCAGTTAAAGAGTTGCCTCGTACAGTACTTGAAAAGATACAGATTATCACACGATTTGTGACTTCGCCTGAAGATATGAATGTGCTATGTCAATTTAGTGACGAAAATGGTGTACAACCTAACGTTTGGGCAGTAGAGACAAGTGAAGCTTTCGCTAAAGCGAATACTCTTGATTTCAAGATTCTAAATGATATCCTACTTGATAGATATAAAATGTTAGGAAGCGAATTCTTATCATTACTAAAAAAACATAGAGAAAAACAATATTTTTTAGCAAGTAGTGATGAATTTAATTTTATTACAAAAGATTATGCTGATGAGCAAATCGCTAGATTATAAATTAGTTGTTGTTGAAGTAAACCTTACAAGGTAGATAACCTTAGGGGTGAACTTCATTAAACAACTTTTTTTATTTCAATGTTAATTTTATTTGTCTTTAATTTATAATTAAATTATTCAAAATTTAAATTTAATATGTTAAGTATTTTAAAAAAAACTAATTTTTATAAAGACTAATTAACCTGTTTTTAGATTATTTTTACATTTTGTATTGATAAATTATATCTTAGATGACATTAGTATTAATTTTCTAAAATACAAACTTAAAATTTAGTTATTTACATTTAATGAAAAATGACGACTATGTTGAACGTCATTTTTTATAAAACGATAATTTAAAGAAAATATTTACAACGACTATACAAAATGTGTATGATATGTAATCCATTGTTTCATTTTAATAGAAACCCAAAATCCATAGATACCGATAGTGATAATAGTTAAAAGAAACCATTTGATGTAATTTCCGAAAAGTTGAATTCCCTTTCCGTCGAATTTTAATTGCTTGCCATCAATGGTTGTATGCGTTGCTACCCAATCTTCTTTGAAGCAAACTGCCCAAGGAATTCCGATTCCAAGAGTGAATACACTAATTAAAATAAAAACGATATTTACACCAATAAGTCCTAATAACCCACCTGAAAATTTTGATTGCATAAAAAACTCCTTTATTTAATCATACCAAACTAAAATTATTTGTCAATATAATTTCATAAATTTATATTTGATTGAATTTGAAATGAAATAACATAGTTCTCAATTTAACAACTATACAAAGCATAATGTTAATTAAAATTTTATATTATTAAACTAATTAATATAGTTTATAATTTAAAATTTGAATGCTGTACAATATCAATTAAAATACTTTAAATTTATTTCATTTATTATTACGTTTATTTATTTGATAAAATTTTATTTTTCTACCAAAAATGAAGCAAAATTAACATAAATTTATGCAAAATTTAACGTTTTTTTAAAATTTTTCTATTATATTTAGTTTTTATTCGACAAAACTCGTATTTTTTTTCATAATAAATTTTCTTTTTCTTTAACAAACTAATCACGTAAACTTTATAAAACAATACCTATTTTGATTGACAAATTTTACAAGATTTATTAGAATTATCAAGACAATTAATAAGGAGACATCAATGAAGACCAAAACTAATTTTTTTAAACTATTCTTCTGCTTTATAGCATTTGCAATTTTAAGTGTTATATTTGCATTTGCGCCTACATTGACAACATTTGCAGCAGAAAGTGAACAACTTATAGAAAGTTATGTTTACACATTTAGTATGACTAAAATGCCTGATAGAACTATCGATATTAGTACAGGCGCTGAATTTTTAATTCCGCTTGTTTCGGATAATGCTACTTGGACATCTTACAAAATTAAAGTGACTGACCCTGCTGGTCAAGTTCACGAGTATGACCCTAGCGCAGACAATAGCGAAAATGACTATTTCGTAGCACCTACAACTGCTAGTGCTAGCGAATATATAAAGGTTAATTCAACTGTGGCTGGCGATTATGATATTTATTATGTTCTAACAGGTGCTATCGGTACAGTGACATCTAATGCTTACACAGTGACTATTGAAAATACAACTTATGAAATTGATTTTTCTATTTTCAATGAAGAAAATGTTGATACTGGCTTAGATGCGCTTATACCTTCACAAGTAAAAGTTGGACAATCTTATACCCTACCTGCTGGTTATATCAAAGAAACGGATAGCGAAGTAGTAGAAAATACTACAACAGCAACTTTAGTAGTCACAAATTCAAACGGTGATGAAGTTGTATTACAAGATAACGTTCTACCTACTACAGAGGAAGAAACTTATACAGTAGAATATAGTTATGCTGGCGGAACAAATAAGCCTACAGTTTCATATACAATCAACGTTGTGAGTGAAGCAGACTACGAAGCTCCAGAAGAGACAATAGTTGTCACTCCAACATTCCCAAGCTTTGAATTAGGCGATAAAGAGATTAAATTACCAACTCTTACTGTAAATGAAAAATATTCTAATAGCACAACAAATAATGTTAAGTACAATATTAAGTCTATTACAATTAAGAAAGAGGGTAGCGATACTATTAAACAAGTATTGTCAAACAATGATTTAACTTTTGATATGACCACTTCTGCTTTCGGAGTTGAAAATTATGCTGATTTGGTAGGCAACTATACTGTCACATACGAGATTGAAACAGCTTATACAACTGTCACTCGTAATTATCGTATAACAAATGTAAACTATGTTTCTAGTCCTGAAGTATATATGGCTTATAACTACACAGATGCAAATAATGTAGATACAAATTATGCATATGACTTAAAGTCAACTTATGGATATAATGAAATCGTTTTACCTGCAATTTATGCTACAGACAAAGTATCTTCAAGCGAAGATTTGTTAGTAATAAGATATTTACAAAGGAATAGTGATAATCGCATTTTCTACGTAGATAATAAAGTTATTGACGGCGGTGAAATAGTTGACGTTGATGAAGCATACCTTGAGTCTCACCCTACAGTTTCTGCTAACAAAGCAGAAACTTTGACTGGTGCTAATAATGCGCAATTATTTAGATTCGCAGTTGAACCAATAGCAAGCGATTATGAAGGCGGAGAAACGAGCGAAGAATATAAGCAAGCTATGGCTGAATATATTGAAACTTGTCAAGATTCAGCTGGCGAATATACTCTTTATTATCAAGTTTATTCAAAAGTTTCAAAGAAAACTAATTACGTTTATTCTTCTGGTACAACAAGATATACAATTACAATTGATGATGATGCAGTTTATCACGTAGATGATGAAAGTACTCCAACAATCTCATTCAACAATTTCACAAATAGGTCAATTAAACCTAGTGAAGAGTTTACAATTAGTGTAAATGCTTCTGACGAACAAGACACAAGATTAAAGACTGCAATGTTCTACTTCTACGGAACAGATGTTGCTGATATAACAACAAAAATTACAGGTGCTATCGCAGAAATTGAAGGTGACTCAGTTAATACAACTGGACGCACAAGCAATATCTTAGATAGTGCTGAATTCGCTACAAAATTAGGTTATACACGTTTAAAAGCAACTGAAGGAAAGACAAATACATTTGACTTCAGTTTAGAAGGCACAACTGATTATGAAGGACAATCTAATATTACAGTTGTTGCTATAGCTATTAACGATTTTGGTAATATTGACGTAGTGACTAAGACATTAAGTTTACGTGATACTCAAGAAGATAATATTGCTCCAACAGCATCAATTATTGATGCAGGAAGCTTCACTGTAAGCGGAAGTTCATTAACTTTAAATAATATTAACCAATTTGATAGTATTAATCTTCCTACAATAACATTTGCGGACGATATCGACAATAGCCTTTCAGTTTCTGTTATGTACTATGTACAGTCTAACGGAAAGGTAATAAATTATAAATATCCAAGCAATTATGTTTTGACAGGAAATAGTGCTAATGGCGGTACAATAACAGCTACTGAAGCCGGCACATATTATGTAATTTATACTGCTACTGATGATGCTGGAAACACAACAACATTATTTATGAATTTTGTGGCAGAAGAAAATTCTGACCCTATATTCGAAGTTGAAGCGGTAGGCGAAGATATTACTAATACAGGTAATACAGTATCAGCGGAGCAAGGTAGTGTAATCAACTTTTACCCAACAGTTTATTCTTCTGACCGCACTAGTGATATAACTGCGACTTATGAAAATGATATCACAGTTAGTGTTAATAATAACGGAAAGAGATATGAACCTACGGGTGATGATTTATATTCATATAAATTCTATGAAGTAGGTAATTACGTCTTCACATTCACTCTCAATAGAGAGGGAAAAGATAGCTTAACACAAGTCGTTTACGTTAATGTGACAGAAGCTGAATTAAAATGGGATAACGAATTTTCAATTAGTTCAACTGCAACTGCAGGTTCAACAATCGATTTAGGATATCCTACTGCATCACAAGGCGACGAGAAAGCTGAAATTTCAGTCACTGTAAAAGCTCCAAGCAAAGACCCTGTTAATGCAACGTATGTAAACAATAACTGGACATACACAGTTCCATCTACCGGCGACAATATTAACGGAACTTATACTGTCACTTATACTGCAAAGACTTCAAGTTCTACTATCAGTATGACTAAGACTTTCAGAGTAGGCGACTTACAAGCCCCTTCAATAGCACTTTTAGTTAGCGATGATAAATTAAAAGAAGATATTGTTTACAATGGTTCAAATATAAGCTATTCAATTAAGGTCGTTAAAACTCCTGCAAATGAAAGAAAAGTTGTTATTACTGTGACAAATGGAGATAAACAATTATATTCATATGAAATCTTAAATAGTTCTACAGGTTTAAGCGATAATAATGCAACTCAATCAAGATTATGGAATAATCTATCAGTTGTATTATCAAGTGCAAATGGAACTGTCGCTAGCGAGAAAGATGGAGATATTACAACTTATACTATCACAGGTACAGGCGAATATACTTTAACTATTTCAACATACGACGGTGAAACTGAGTCATCTAGCAACAAAGCAACTAAGACTTTAACATTTAATGTTAAATCAGAAAGCACAGTTGATGAAAAAGACGATACAGTCGTTGGAGTAGTATTAATTGTAATTTCATTACTTGTATTAGCTGGAGTTATCTTATTCTTCGCATTCACTGGTAAAGGTGGAAAGAGCAAGAAATCGACTTCTAAACGCGAAAAATCTACAAAAGTGGAGTCTAAGAGTGAAGAAGTAGAGGAAGTTAGCGAAAATAAGGAAGATAAAACTCCTGATGAAGCTAAAACAGGCGAGATCGAAGAATAATTAAGTAAATTATTGAAATAATAAAAGGATATTGTTTAAGTACATTATCCTTTTTATTAACAGTACTAAAATTTGTAATTATATAATATACGCATTTAATAATAAAATAATTTGATTATTAATAATTATTGCTTTATTAAAATTATTTATTAATGAATAACAATTATAAAACAATATGATAAAATCGAAATGTAAATAAGGAGAATTATGAACATATGGAGAGATATTTCGCCTGAGCGAATTAATGCAGAAGATTTTGTTGCGTGCATAGAGATTCAACAGGGCGATAAAACAAAGTACGAATTAGATAAAGAAACAGGAATGTTAAAACTAGATAGAGTGCTATATACTAGTACAAATTATCCTATGAATTATGGTTTCATTCCGCTAACATTAAGCGAAGATAACGACCCACTAGATGTATTTGTGTTGTGTTCACAGCCATTAGCCAGATTGTCTTTAGTTAGATGTTATCCAATAGGTGTTGTCGCAATGACAGATATTAATGAACACGACGAAAAAATTATTGCTATACCATTCGGCGACCCACAATACAATGAGTATAAAGATATTTTCGAATTGCCTAAACATATGGCACAAGAATTGGAACATTTCTTGACTGTATATAAGCAGTTAGAAAATAAAATAGTAAATGTTGAAGCATTGCGTGGTCACGAAGATGCAATTAAAGTCATTAATGATAGCATTTTAAGATATTACAAAAACTTAAACAAATAAAATTTCAGTAGAAGTTAACAATATTTAAGTTAAAGAAATAAAGAATGACAATATTTTAAGATAGCACTAGAACTCAAACAAATAAATTTAAGTAGTTAAACAATATTTAAACTAGTGAAATAAAATAAAAAAGGACTCTTATAAATAAGAATCCTTTTTTATTAGTTAAAATGAAATGACTTACAACTAATATTTTATAATTATCTATTCAATATCTCTTTAATTATCTATTATAATTTGCTTCTATAATTATCTTAGTTTACGTTTTAATTTAGCAATTTCTTCTCTTAATTTTATTGCCGTTTCGAAATCTAATTGAGAGGCAGCAGTATTCATCATACCTTTTAAACCTTCGATTTTCTTAATTATATCAGATTTAGACAATTTTTCTTCGTCTGTATCCATACGTATTTTTAATGTATCAACTATATCTTTTTTAATTGTCATAGGCTTAACATTATGAATTCTGTTATATTCAGATTGCTTATTTCTACGATAGTTTGTTTCATCTATCGCTTGCTTCATACTGTCCGTCATATTGTCAGCATACATTATTACTTTACTTTCGCTATTACGCGCAGCTCGACCAATTATCTGTATTAGCGCAGTCGCACTACGCAAGAAACCTTCTTTATCTGCATCGAGTATTGCAACAAGTGTCACTTCAGGTAAATCAAGACCTTCTCTTAATAAGTTAATACCTATTAGTACATCAAATTCGTCTGCGCGTAATTCATTAATAATTTTAACGCGCTCCAATGTATCTATATCACTATGCAAATATTTAACTCGAATTCCGTTTTCACCGAAGTATGAGCATAAATCTTCTGCCATTTTTTTAGTAAGAGTTGTGACTAAAACTTTACCGTGCTTTTCAATATTTTTCTTAATTTCATCATACAAGTCATCGACTTGACCAGAACTTGGACGAACAATTATTTCAGGGTCTAATAGATAAGTAGGGCGAATGATTTGTTCGACAACATTTCCTGAGATTGACAATTCATATTCATTAGGCGTTGCTGAAACGTAAATTGCTTGTCCAATTCTATTATTATATTCTTCGAAATTTAGCGGACGATTATCATACGCACTTGGCAACCTAAAACCATAATCGATTAGACTTGTTTTTCTCGCACGGTCACCGTTATACATACCGCGTACTTGTGGTAAAGTAATGTGACTCTCATCTACGAATAACAAAAATCCTTTAGGAAAATAGTCGAGTAGGGTATAAGGTGGTTCGCCCGGTTTTCTTCCGTCAAAGTAGCGCGAATAATTCTCGATACCTGAGCAGTAGCCCATTTCTTTCATCATCTCTAAGTCATAGTTCGTGCGCTCTTTAATACGTTGAGCTTCAATATATTTCCCCTGTTCAGTAAAATACTGCTCGCGTTTAATTGCATCTTCACGTATTTGAGATAGAGCATTCTCCAATTTTTCGCTACCGACAGCATAGTGGCTTGCAGGGAAAATACTTACGTGTTTTAATTTGCTAAGTACTTTTCCGCTAACAACTTCAAATTCACTAATATTTTCAATTTCATCGTCAAAAAATTCTACACGAATTGCCCTTTCACTGCTATCAGCTGGAAATATATCGACTACATCACCGCGCGCTCTAAATGTAGAACGTGTAAAGTCAATTTCATTGCGCTCGTATTGTATAGCAATCAATCGTTTAATTAATTCGTCGCGTGTTAATTTATCTCCTATACGCAAGGATATTTGAAGATTAAAATATTCTTCAGGCGCGCCTAGTCCGTATATGCACGAAACAGAGGCAACCACAATGGTATCTGAGCGCTCTAACAAGCTACTTGTTGCACTATGACGTAATTTATCTATCTCGTCATTAACACTCATATCTTTTTCAATATATGTATCGCTTGAAACAATGTATGCTTCAGGTTGATAATAATCGTAATATGATACAAAAAACTCGACCCTATTGTTAGGGAAGAATTCTCTAAATTCATTGCATAACTGAGCTGCTAATGTCTTATTGTGCGCTAGTACAAGAGTGGGGCGGTTGACTTGAGCTATAACGTTTGCCATAGTAAAAGTTTTTCCGCTACCAGTGACACCTTTCAGTACTTGAGCAGTCAATCCGTCGTTAATACCATCTACTAGCGATTTTATTGCTTCAGGTTGGTCGCCTGTAGGCTTGTATTTCGATACTAATTCAAATTTTCTTTCTTCCATATGCACCTACAAGAAAATAAATCTAATAAGAACACCGATAATACCACTTATGACAGCTAAAATACAAGTGCGACCGAGCAAAAGCAATAAATTACGTTTATTGTTAGTTAATTCGCGATGGAAACCTTCGCCTTTAATTTTTAATGAAACGCAATAGACAGGGCTACCTTTTTTATCACTCTTAAAAAGTTCAATGTAATTGTCATAACTAAGATTAGTCATTATGCGCTCAAGTTCATCTGGCTGTATCACATATCTATCAGCAGTAAAAGAAATTATTTCTCGCGGAGAAATAAGACAAGACTTTTTGCCTTGACATTTCTCATATACATATTCCATTACATATTTTTCTTTAAAAGTTAACATAATTTACAACATAATTGCGAAGAAAATGATTAAAGCTAACATAGTTCCAACGAATGACGCGATACATACGAAAAGATAGTGCAGGAAAGAGGAAGTAGTCTTTTTAGTCTTTGACTTGCCTGTCTCTTGCTCTAAATATATACGTGCTTTTGGTAAAAGAGAGTAGCAATACGTATTTTCTTCGCTAAATTTGATATTGATATATTCTTGTTTGCCTAAAAAATCTATTATCTCACGGATAGAATCAGCATCATATTGTGATTTTTGGTTAAGCAAAGCAATAATCTCATCACTTGAAGCAACTTTATACGTCGTTCCGCTAGCAAGTTTATTTAATGCTTTTAGTACAGAAATAGATTTTTTATCTAACATACTTACCCCAATTATAACATTATAAAATATTTTTTGCAATCTTTTATAAATTATTTATTTATAATTATAACTAATTAGATTGAGTAAGTTTTTTAAACTCTTTTAATTGTTCTTTTATGAAATCAAACGCAAGTTCATATGACGAATTTTGAGTTAAATCTATACCTATATCTTTTAACATATCTACAGGATTTTTATTAGTACCATTTTTCAAAAATTCAATATATTTTTTAGCAAATGTATAATCAGACATAACTTTGTTTGCTATGATTATTGCACAAATTAATCCGGTTGAATATGAATAGACGTAATAAGGGCGATAGAAGTGCGGAATACGTGACCATTCATAAGCAAGATTTTTAGGTATAATCATTTTTGTGCCGTAATATTTTTTATTTAACTCATAATATTTTTTATTTAATTCTTCGTAAGTTATAGGTTGTTCATTTTCAACTGCAGTGTGGGCATATAATTCGAATTCGCTAAATAAAGTTTGTCTAAATATTGTTGAACGCACCTGCTCTAAAAACTCTAGAATTAGCGCTAATTTTTCACTTTTTTTACAGTGATTTTGCATATATTGATTTAGTAATATTTCGTTTACAGTACTTGCTATTTCTGCAGCAAAAATTGTTATATTTGCTTTTTCGTATGGTTGTGAAGATAAGAAATATTCGCTATTAATGCAGTGACCCATTTCGTGTATCAATGTTGACATAGAATTATAATCTTCAGTATAATTCATTAATATCAAAGTCTTAGCGCCATAACAATGCGAGCAATATGCACCAGACGCTTTATTTTTATTAGGTAGATAGTCTATTGATTTATCATTTAATTTTTTATTTACCTTTTCTACATAGTCATCGCCTAAACATTTAAGAGCGGAAAGGATAGTTTCTTTTGCTTTAGTTAAGGATATTTTTCCGCCTAATTTCATTGATTCAAATAAATCGAAGTATGCAAATTTGCTGTTTTTACTAAAATTTTTCCTAAGTTGTACATATTCGTGAAGCAAAGGAAGATTTCTATTGACATTTTCAATATTTTTTTCGAAAACAACTTTTGGAATATCATCTTCGATAAGTTCAGATTCTAGTACTGAATTGAAATTTTTTAATTTAGCAAAATCTGTGTCGTGGCGTATGCTAGATAAATATAACTCGGCTAGTGTTTTATTAAATTTAGAGTAGCCGTTCATAATAGAATTAAATGCGTTTTCGCGTAAAGTTCTATCCGAGCTCGAAACATATTTTGAATATACTGCGTCGTTTACTTCGTGCGATTTGCCTTTATTATCAAGCGCATTTTCGAATGGTATTTCACTATCAGACAAAATATCAAACACGTTCGAAGAACTATTAAAAGAACGGTTGAGTTTTGATATAACAAGATTTGTAGATTCGTCTAATTTGTGTGGCTTTAGACGAATTATCTCACGTATAAAATTATCTAAATTTTTTGCTCGTTTATCAGAGAGCAAACTTTCTAAATATTCATCAGTTAATGCAAATAATTGTGGCATAACGAACGAACTCGCGCGAGTCAATTTCGAGTTCGCAATAGATAGACGTTCACTTAATTTAAGCATTTTTACGTCAGAATTATCGGTTGATAAGTTGTTTTGAATATAGAAAGCAAGTTTATTAATATCCTTACTGTATTTTGAATCAAATTCGCAATATTCAAAAAATTTATTTTTTTCACCCAATTTTCCATTAAAAGATGCTATTTTTGATATATATTCGTTAATTTTTTCAAAAGTTTTTTCAATTTCGTCGTCATTAGAGTACAATTCTAAATCCCATTTGTATTCATTAGGTATTTGATTTCGTGTTTTCATATAATCCCCCATAAATTAGTTTATAAACATTTAAATTTTTGTCAAGCATTGTATTATAACTGATTAAATAACAATAGTTAGTTAAATCTAAAAACTTGAAAAAATTAAACTTTTTTGGTATAATATATTTATAACAATATTGGACAAAATTAAAACTATAAGAGGAAAATATGTTAGAGAATATAGTAATTAAAGGTGCAAAGGAAAACAATTTAAAAAATATAGATTTGACTATCCCTAAAAATAAGTTAGTTGTTTTTTGCGGTGTGAGTGGTTGTGGTAAATCTACTCTCGCATTTGATACCATATTTGCGGAAGGGCAGAGAAGGTATATGGAGAGTCTATCTAGTTATGCAAGACAATTTTTAGGTCAAATGAACAAACCAGACGTGGAGAGCATAGACGGTCTTAACCCAGCAATCTCTATAGACCAAAAGAGCACTAACAATAACCCAAGGTCAACCGTTGGCACTATAACTGAGATTTATGATTATTTAAGATTATTGTACGCGCGAATAGGTAAACCATATTGTCCTAAGTGCGGTAAACCTATAACCGTTCAAACCTTAGACCAAATCGTAGATAAGATAATGACCGAAACAGAGTTGGGCGCTAAGATGTTAATTATGGCACCAATTATAAGAGCACAAAAAGGTACACACGAAAAGACACTTGAAGGGCTAAAGAAAAACGGCTATGTACGTGTTATGGTAGATGGCACGACTTACTCGCTCGATGATTCAATAGTTTTAGACAAAAACAAACGTCACGATATTTATGTTGTCATTGACCGAATAGTTATGAAGGAAGGCATTATATCGCGTCTGACCGAATCTATCGACCAATGTTTACATCTAGCAGACGGAATTGTCATTGTTAATACGGACGGCGAAAACAAACTATATAGTGTTAAATATAGCTGTGTAGATTGCGGTGTATCAATTCCAGACATTGAACCTACATTATTTAGTTTTAATAATCACGCAGGTGCTTGCCCAAAATGTGGCGGATTAGGTTATGTAATTAGAATAGGCGAAAATGCTATTGTTAGAAATGACCGATTATCTATTAATGAAGGCGCGCTCACTGTAATGGGCTTTAACATTGACGCGTCAGGTATTACGAAAAAGGCATTAGGTAAATTAGCAAAAAAATATGGCTTTACTCTTGACACTCCGTATTACAAGATACCGATTGAAGCGCGAAACGCACTTATAAATGGCGAAACTGGAGAAGGAGAAGTTGCGCCTAACTTACATCAATATTTTACACAAAAAGATGCACTCTTTATGGGCTTAATTCCTGATTTATTGCGTAGATTTCAAGAAAGTCAAAGCGAATATGTCAAGGAAGAAATTTATAAATTAATGAGTGAAGACACATGTCCAGAATGTTTAGGTAAGAGATTAAATCCAAGTGCACTATCAATAAAGATTGAAGGTAAAAATATCGCGGAATTATGCGACTTGTCTATCAGCAAATTATATGCATTTATAACAAATTTAAAACTCACCAAAACGGAAACTCTCATTGCAGAAAGTATTCTTAAAGAAATAACTTCAAGATTATCTTTCCTAATCAATGTAGGATTAACATACCTAAATTTATCTAGGCGCGCAGGGACACTATCAGGCGGAGAGTCACAAAGAATTAGACTTGCGACGCAAATCGGTAGCGGACTAAGCGGTGTTTTATACATTCTTGACGAACCAAGTATAGGGCTACATCAACGCGATAATGATAGATTAATTGATACTTTAAAGAACTTACGTGATTTAGGTAATACATTAATCGTAGTTGAACACGACGAAGACACTATTCGTCAAGCAGATTATCTAGTTGATATTGGACCAAAAGCTGGCGTGCACGGGGGACAAATTGTGGCACAAGGTTCGGTCGCAGACTTAGAGGCGTGCAAAGATTCGCTAACAGGTAAGTTCTTAAGCGGAGAAATGAAAATTGAAGTCCCACAAACGCGTAGAGAAATAAAAAAAGGATATATTAGATTATTAGATTGCGTTGAACATAACTTGAAGGGTATTGATGTGGCAATACCGCGCGGAGTGTTTACTTGCGTGACAGGGGTCAGCGGTAGCGGAAAATCTACATTAGTCAACGACATATTTTATCGCGGACTGTTCAATAAATTAAATAATAGAGATAAAGATAAAAATTTAGGTGAGATTTTAGGTATTGAAGAAGTAGATAAAGTTATTCAAATTGACCAAACTCCTATAGGCAGAACTCCACGTAGCAATCCGGCAACTTACTCAGGCGTTTTCACAAAGATACGTGAACTATTTGCGTCAACTCCAAGCGCAAAAGAAAAGGGTTTTGATGCAGGGAAATTTAGCTTTAATGTTTCAGGCGGACGATGCGAGGCGTGCGCAGGTGATGGAGTTAAGCGATTAAGAATGTACTTTATGGCGGACGTCTTTGTTCCGTGTGAAGTTTGTGGCGGTAGGAGATATTCGCGTGAAATTCTTGACGTTAAGTATAAAGGTAAATCTATCTATGACGTATTAGAAATGACTATCGATGAAGCCTATGAATTTTTCGATGCTGTTCCTCAAATTAAACGTATATTGGCTACACTCGTCGATGTCGGCTTAGGATACGTAAAATTAGGGCAAAGCGCCACAACTCTTTCAGGCGGAGAGGCTCAAAGATTAAAATTAGCTACGGAATTAACGCGTAGAGATACAGGTAATACCGTATATATTCTTGACGAACCAAGCACTGGTCTTCATCCGTACGATATTAAGAAATTGTTAGTTATTTTACAACGACTTGTAGGTAAAGGCAATACGGTCGTAGTAATAGAGCATAATCTTGATATTATTAAGACAGCCGATTATATTATAGATATGGGGCCAGAAGGTGGAGATGGTGGCGGAAAAGTCATCGCTGTAGGTACACCTGAAGAGATATGTAAAGTTAAGGGTAGTTATACCGGTATGTATTTAAAGAAAATGCTAAATAAGTAAATAAAAATTTATTTATATAAAATGAAAAAATAAGGAATTGTTAAATCATTTTGAAACTGGTTAAATGAGAAATAAAAGAATCTACAACTTTTATTTTAGTTTCAAAATTAATTTGATATATTTCCTTATTTTTTATATTTTTTAACTAAATAATTGAAAATAATAGAATAATATCTTATTGACAAATTAAAAAAATTATATTACTATAGCCATATGAGGTATCATACTGTCATTATGTACTGTTAATTACAACTAAATGTTGCACTTTTAGATGCAACATACTTTTTGCTGTAATTAATAAAAATGAATTGAGAGTATGATTTTTTTTGTTAAAATTTTGTCATACTCTAAAAGGAGACAAAATGATAATATTAGAGGTTAATAAAGTAAATAAAAATTTTGGGTATGGCACTCTTTTTGAAAATTTGAGTTTTTCACTTAATGAAGGAGAGTCAATTTCGATTGTAGGTCCTAACGGTTGTGGTAAATCCACTTTGCTTAAAATGATAATAGGACTAACTAAAATAGATGGTGCTTCAATAAATATAAAAAAAGGTGCAAAAGTTGCATATCTTGACCAAACAGGTTCAAGCATAGAAGATGAAAGGTCTGTTTATGAAATATTAAAAGATGCGTTTGTCGAGTTAAATACAATCCAAAATAAAATAAATAATTTACAAGAAAAATTAAATTCGCAATTGGAAGAAAAAGAATATAATAATACATTAATAAAATATTGTGATTTACTAGATAAATTTTCAAACTTAGGTGGGTATGATATTTCTAAAAATATCAATACAGTTGTTGACGGATTAAACATTAACAGAAAATTACTTGAACAATGTTATAATAATTTAAGCGGAGGAGAAAAGACAATTGTCCAACTTGCAAAAGCACTATTATCTAAACCAGATTTATTTTTGTTAGATGAGCCAACAAATCATTTAGATATTCAAAGAATAGAATGGTTAGAAGCATATATAAAATCATTTAAAGGAGCAACAGTTATTGTTTCACATGACAGATATTTTCTAGATAAAATGTCTAATAAAATTTTAGCAATAGATAATGGAAAAGCAAAAGTTTATAATACGAATTATTCAGGGTATTTGATTGAAAGAGAAAAAGAATTTGAAAAACAATTATCAGAGTATAAAACACAACAAATAAAAATAAAAAGACTAGAAACTCAAATAAAGTATTTTGCTGAAATGGGAATTGCAAAGAATAGTTCGACACTTTGTGATAGAGCGCGCGCACTACAATCTCAACTTGATAGATTAAAGAAAAGTGCAGTGCCTAGACCAAAGGAACAGAAAAAATTGAATATGAAATTCGACAGTTTAAGAAAGACAAGCAAAGAAATTATTAGTTGTAAAAAACTATCAGTAATTCTTCCGAATGGTAAGGCTATTCTCAATGAAATAAACTTAAATATATGCGCAGGTGAAAGAATTGCTTTAATAGGTGCTAATGGGAGTGGTAAATCAACATTTATAAAAACTATTATGAATAGACAAAATTTGCAAGTAATAGGAGAGATAAAGGTTGGTCCAAATGTTAAAATTGGATATATACCGCAAATAATCAACTTTTCGAATGAAAACTTATCATTGTTAGAATATTTTAAAAGTCAAATAAGTATAAACGAGCAAATTGCACGGCAAATTCTAGCAGAATTTCAATTCTATAGTGATGATGTAAATAAATCAGTAAAAAATCTTTCTGGTGGAGAAAAGATAAGGATTAAACTCGCAGAACTATTACAACGACCGATTAATACACTAATTTTTGACGAACCTACCAACCATATAGATATTAATACAAAGGAAGTTTTAGAAGAAGCATTAATTAACTTTAAAGGTACATTGATATTTGTAAGTCACGATAGATATTTTATAAATAAATTGGCAGACAAGGTTATAGAATTTAAAGATGCTACTATTAATACTTATCTTGGCGGATACGATGATTACAAACGACAGAAAAAGAGTGAAAACATCATTTAATTGTTGTATAAATATAAATTTTAATCAATAAAAGTTTAATTCAATATCCTTTTACAATAACAAGACTATACTTAGTTAGTAAAAATAAGTTTGTTATGTTAGCAAACTTATTTTTATATTGCTATTATAGTAAGTTTTGAATCTTCTCTAAAATGTAAATTTTTTATAATTTACAATAATATTTATTGTATAAAAATTTAATTAATTTTGTAAAATAGTTAAATTTAGTTGTTTTTTATTTAAAAATTAATGTTTTTCTAGTATTTTTTAATAAAATTTGAATTTATTAGATTAGTTTTTGAATTATCTTAAATATCTTGCTATATAATATTTAAAAAGTCGGTGCCTGTAATTTGATTTAGACCTATTAGATTGTAGTTCAATAATCGAGAATAGGTTATTGCATCTTCTTGATTATTATTTATTGATGCACTATATAAATATTGTAAATAATCACTAATGGATTGTAAATCTTTTCTAGAAATTGAAATGCAGAGTACGTCCATTTCTTTAGTCCAATAATCGTTCAAATTATCAATTTTAGATTTGACGTTTTCATCTGAAATCTCTGTAGTGAGTAAGCTAGTATATATTGCTGAACTTTCATTTTCCATATAGTCGAAAACCTTTTTTGTATGTATGCCGTCCCATATTCCTAAACTTATGACGGCGATAAATAAGATAATAATTGATATATATGTCTTCATAATTTAATTTCCTTTTTTATATCATCAATAACTCTATAGGACGAATTTTTTTGCTGATAATAAATTTTTCCTTTTTCGTCCATAGAAAAAATTAATAGGTCTTTTACATTTGTATTTAACTTTGATAAAATTTTTGATAGTTGTTTGTTATCTAGCTTTAATGTTTTCATTTCGTCTTTAATTAATTTCCCGTCGCTTATAATTACGTGAGGAAGTTGCGCTGGCGGATTTTCTTTTCCTAAATCTCCTGCAGTTGCTGGCGCATTTGCGCTTGTAGGGATTATACTCATTTTGCCGTTTGTTTCAATAATAGCATATAAAATTTGGTCTAAGCTGTAGAAATTGCATTGACGTATGCTCTCTAACAGGTCGTCTATGTTCATATTTAATTCTTTAAGTGCCTTATATTCAATTCCATTAGGACTAATGACTACGACTGGACGTCCACTCATAAAGCGTCTAATTTTAATATTTTTTCTTGTTAAAAGAGTAATAACATAATGTACAATAACTAAGATTGCTAGTGGTAAAATTCCGTTTAAGAGCGGAACGTTTCCGTCACTCATAGGTATTGTCGCTAAGTCGGCAATTATAAGAGTGATAACTACTTCATATGGTTGCATTTCTCCGATTTGACGTTTGCCCATTATGCGTAAAAATATTAGTACAGTGACGTATATTATAAGTACTCTTAAAAATGTAGTAAACATAAATAAATTATGCACAAATGTTGTATTTTTTATACAATTAGTGGATAAAAAAATGTGATTAATAAAAAGCTTAATCACGTCTTTAAAAGTTAATTTGCCTTATTCTTTTTATGCTTTATTAGTTTAAATAACGAGCGAATTTCAAATATCTTGAATGATGAACAAAGAAAAGCAAAACATAATAGACTTATCATTCCAGCGATAGCGCAAGAGAATATATTAGTGAAAACGTATTGGCAAATATTTGATACAAGCATACCTAACAAAACGGAAGGTAGTATTATAAGAAAATATTTTAATAAAAGCTTAAACAAATTTAAATTTAAGTCGGGTACAATCTTTTTTATTTTTCGCATATTTAGCATAGTTATTGTGGTCATTGATAGGAAGAAGGATACACTAACAGAAGTGATTCCTATTAGCGGTGTTAAGATTATTAAACCAGCGAATAGAACGATTGAACCTAAAAGATAATTTACAAAAGATTTTACCTCTAAATTAAATGCATTTAATATGCTTCCGCTTAAGTTGCAGAGCGTGATAGGGAGGATACATATCGCAGAAATTTGGAGTAGTAGACCGGACATAAGATTATCGTATAATACAACACCAATAAGGTCGCCGACCGATATATATAGCGGGACGAACAATAAACTTAAGAATATCGCTACATTTAATGATTGAGAGATATTAGACTTTATTTGTTCAAATTCATTTTTTGTCATCATTGCTGTTATAGATGGAATTAAAACCATACTTATACTGCCTATAACAGTCATTGGAACAAATAAGAGTGGGAAGGTCATACCCATTATTACTCCAAAGCTTGCTACTGCCTCGCTTGTTGAATAACCGCTAAAAATCAACATTGCAGGAATAATCATTGTCGTGAGCGGTTGTACAACTGAATTTGCGAGCCTAACACCAGTTATTGGTAGTGCAGATTTCAATATATTTTTATATTCGCCACGTGATAAATTAAGTTTTCCGTGTCTAAAGTATATAATAATCGTAATTAAAGCGGATAGAAGACAGGTTATATTAAACGCGATAGAGGAATAGCGCGTCGCGACAAAGAAGTCCGAAATGTTATTAAGCATAATAAAGGTTAAAGCAAACCGTATTATCTGTTCAATTAGCTCAGTAAGTCCGCAATTAAAGTAGTCATTTTGACCCCAAAGTGCTCCGTGAAATACCGCATATATTGCGCTAAATATAACGGAAGGTATTAAAATAATAAGTATTTCGACCGCGCGGTAATCAGATAAAACGATGCCCCAAACTTTCTTTAATATAAATATTAAAAAAGCGGAGATAATCGCCGTTATTAAAGCGATAATTAATGAAGCAGTCACTACTTGATTCCTTCGTTTTAGTTCAGAGTTTACTTCATATTTAGACACAAGTTTTGCGGTAGATAAAGGTATTCCGCTTGATACTAAAGTCATAAATATACCTAATACTGAAGTAGCCATTTGATATAGACCGATTCCTTCAGCTCCGAGTTTACGCGTTAAATATATTCTAAAAAAGAAGCCCAATACACGCGTGATTATTGAGAAAATAGTAATTATAAAAACCGCTTTAAATAATTTTTTCATACTTGTCCTATCAAGATAATATATTAAAAAAACTGTCAATATATGATATTGGAACAAGTCAACTTTTTTCAAAAATTGAATATATAGATATATGAAAGTAAAATTAGCGAGTGAATTTTTCTATAGAATACAACAAAATGACGATTTTAAATCGTTATGCAAAAAGTTTAACACTATTGAAACAAACATTATTCGAAATAATTATCAAATTCCTCTGTACTGTGGAGAGATGATAAAGATAAAGACTAATGACTATTTAACGCATTTTGTAAAACCGACTGAGACAATAGAAAGTATATCGAACAAATACGATTTATCTATTGAAAAACTAATACGTGACAACGGACTAAAAAACACAAAACTTTTTATCGGTCAAAGGATAAAAATTTATAAGGAAGATTAAAAAAGTATCCACAAAATTGGATACTTTTTAAATACTATTTATTTGTTTTTTCTTCGCTGTTTTCATTAGTTTCGTTTTGTTGAGTACTAGTTTTATCGGTAGATAATTTTTTAATTAAACTATTAATATACGCATCAGTTTTAACATAATTGATTTCTGTTTCTACCTTAGATATATCGACACCGATAGAAGCAACTAAACGTTGATTTTTCTTTAATTCTTTTTCTACACTATTAATATCAGACTTGTCCGCGCGCCTGATTTTCAAATCACGCAAATTAGCTAAATCTTTCTTATATTTTGATTCGTATTCACTACGTTGAGTTGTTAAATTCGTTAATTGTTTATTTAATTCGCGGAGTTTAGACTCTTTAATAGCTGTAGCTTTTCTTAAATATACTTGTCTATTGACTGTAAGATTTCTATCATATTCATTCTTAGATTTTTTAACAGGTTTCTTCCATTTTATTTTGCGTACACAAACACCTACTACTGCAATAACAATTGCAAGTGAGAATAGGATAGTAGGAAGTACATATCCCCAATTAATATTACCTAAATTGTTAGTTGGTTCTTCTTCTGACTCAGTATCTTCATTTTCGTCACTATTTGAAGATTGAGCTAAAATCTTATTATATTCATTTTCGCTAACAGAGTTAAAGTCAGTTAAATCGTCCTTAAATTCTATATCAGTAAAGAATACAGTTCCTGCACATTCATTAGATGCGCTACCTAACGAAAATTGTATGTTTGCATTAGTGACATCACTAGTTGGGTTAATATAGAAAGTATAAGTCTTCCAACCATTGTTGATAGTGTTATCAGAATTTAAACTTGCAGTAGTAATGTTAGTAAATCCACCGTCAAAACCAGAGATAGATAGGCTCGCAGTTAGATTATCTAACTTATCAGCTGTTTGATTTAAGTGATTATAGGTGAATACTTTAATAGAGATAGAGTAGTATTTATCAGTAGATAAATCAAATCCTATAGTTGAATTTACAGTATAATGCGTTGTGTCAGTTGAACGGATTGCTAATATATTTTTGTTTTCGCCTATACTTAAGAATTTTGTGCGTTGTTCTGCGTCTGCAGATGAGATAATATTGTTGTTGTTAATATTGTTTGTATTTACAATACCGTATATAACACCGTCTTTAGACTCTCCGCTAATGAAGTTTGGTGTAGCAAAATCACCTTTACCATTATTAGCATAAAAATCGTGAAGGTCTGCGCTAGTGGAGTAATCAGCTACCACTGTATTTTTAGAGACGTTTACGAGTGCGTTGTCGGCATATAAGTATCCATACCCTTTAGACGTGTTTAAAGTAATTTTTAATGAAACATCAAGTGCTTGATAAGCAGTCTTTAAATTTAATTCTACTGTCTTCCATTCGAAGTTCGTATCTACACTTGTTGAAGTAAGGACAACTTCTTTTTCATTCAAAGTTGTCACAAGAGATATTGTAGCAGGAGCATTTTGAGTTTTGATATTTATTGTAAATCTATAATTAGATTCAACTGCTAATGTTTTTGCTGTACTTGTGTAAGATAGCGTATCGTTTGTAGCATTATATAACATTAAAATATTGTTGTTAGAACTTCCGCTTGGACTGTTAGGATTAATTAAATTTGTATAATCTGAACTTGCCCATTTAGCCCATTCTGTTGAGTCAGTATTTACGACCCCATAATATTGTTGATAATTTCCGCTAGAAACTTCCCAACCAGATGGAGTGATAGGGTAAGCCTTAGAATAATCTTCCACTTCTACACTATTGAAGTTTCCGTTAATTAAATAGGTATTGCCTTCTTCATCTACGTTATCAGAAGTTATTGCAGTACTAGAAGATAAATCTGCGCTAGCAACATTGTCGCCTGTAGCATTAGAGAAGGTTGAATAATTTGTGTACGATACTGTCACATTTGATATATAAAGTTTACCTACAGCACCATCTTCACCACCAAAATTAATAGATAATCTATAATTAGAAATTTCTGTTGGGTTAGAAAGTACATAGAAAGTAAATGTACTATAGTTGTTCATTAGTTCAGATGATGTGTCGCTAGAGATTGTAATTGTAGGATTTTCATCAGCTAAATCTTCGCTAGCAATATCGCCGTCCGAATTAGTTGCTATTAATGATAATGTGATTTCTCCGTCCAAATCTATAACTTTAGTTTTAACACTTATCTTGTAAACTCTATTTTGTTCTAGTGATAAGAAATCATTTGAAGTTGTATATAAAGATGAACATTTATTTATATTTTCTGCTCTAAAAGCAAATTCGTTTGTTCCGTCGAAAGCTTCTTTATCATCACTTAAAACATAACTATACGAAGAATTTTCGAGATTAGAACCGCCCTCTCTAAACAAATAATTGTTTTTAGAAGTCATTTCATATGAAGTTATTACTTGGTCATTTAAATCTAATTCCACCGCGTCGCTTGCAACCGAACTAAGCGCACTATCGTTAAGTTGGTGTGCCGATAAATTATCGAATAATACAGCGCCCGCACCATTGTGGAACATAGCCAATTTGATATTAGATGAAGAATTATCATTAGTCTTAACTACGAATGTATATGTTGTCCAACTATTTGCTTTTCCTGCGAATAAGATAGAAGATAAAATTTCATTATCATTATCACTGTCCACTAAATACAACTCAGCAATTCCATTAGCATTTGTGAAGACGTCAACGGTGAGCATATAGTTAGAGTTAGAAGACATTGCTATAGCATTGTCCATTATATAGCCTACGTGCGCGCTAGCAGGCGAATCAATGACTAGCATATATTCTTCACTAGCATTGTTCGGATTGCTATAAGGATATAGACTTTTGAATTCGTCCTCGTCGCGTTTAATGACACCGATATTCTCTGCGTTTACGTTTTCACTATCAGAAATTTCTGTAAAATCTGCATTAACTAGAGTATAATCAGCGGGCTCAATAGGATAACTAGATTGACTACCGCTAGGTACGAAGTTAGGATTATCTAGTTCGACCTCTAAGATGTTAGAACTAACTGCATATGCTACCTTTTTACTACTAAAAATATGGAATAAAGTTTGGCTTGCGAATAAGAGCATAGCAAAGGTTAGTACGAAAGTTAATAATTTTTTGAATTTTGAATTAATCGTTTTCATTTTTACCTCAAATTAAATTATTGCATAAAACTAATTTATTATAATATAAAGATAAAAAAAATGCAAATAAAATGCTAGATTTTACACACAATACATTAATGAAAAAATGTAAAACTTGGCAAATTGTATTTTTTGGCGCGTTAATCGGTTTGATTAACGGATTTTTTGGTGGTGGCGGAGGAATGATAGTTGTTCCTTTACTTACTAAATTTTTTGGTATGGAGCAGAAAAGAGCACAAGCTACCGCACTTTTTGTCATTCTTCCTATTAGTCTCGTTAGTACAATAGTTTATATGTGCTATAATTCTGTTGATTTTTCGTCTGGCTGGCCAGTAATCGTGGGTATTGTCGCAGGTGGGGTCGTTGGAGCACTATTATTGAACAAGCTAAAAAATAATATTGTGCGCGGAATTTTCATTTTCTTTATGCTTCTCGGCGGAATAGTTATGTTGTTTAGGTAGGAGAGAATATGCTGTTTTGGGAAATTGTAATAGGTGCGTTGGGTGGAATAATAGGCGGAATGGGTATGGGTGGAGGCAGTTTGACTATACCTTTGCTCACAATATTTTTGTCATATGAACAATTGTTAGCGCAGGGAGTGAATTTAGTCGCATTTTTACCTATGTCGTTAGTTGCTTTATGTATTCATATAAAAAATAAGCTCGTTGATTTTAAGTCAACGTGGGCTTTAGCTGTAGTGGGGTGCTTGTTTAGTTTAGGTGGGGCAATTTTAGCGAACCACATTGAAAATAAAGTCCTTAAAATATTATTTGCATTATTTTTAATTGCTTTAGGCATTTGGCAATTAGTTGAAATGATTAAAGAGGTTAAAAAGAAAAAACTAAAAAACAAAAAATCCGACGAAGGGGAAATGAACTAAATTAAGCATTGATAAAGCAAAAACTTATAAAAAATTAAAAAATTCTTAAATCAATATGTATGATTTGTTAAAATAATAGTAAAATCTTAATTTGAAATTCGATTAGTATAGTTTAAGAAGTCTAAGCAAATTTATTAAAGCAAAAAAGAGTTGTATTGTACTTACAAACTCTTTTGCCTCAAAATAATTATCGTTTACTGTTTAAATAATATATAAAAATATAAGACATATATGTATTTTAGACATTTAAATATCTTTTCCATTTTAATTATATTAATCTTACTAGATTAAAAATTATGAATTAGTTTTTAACATATAAGCATTTCGTAAATAATGCAACTATCATATATGTTCGTAAATTTGCGCTACTTTTTGTTATAGACCTTTAATATCTGTTGATAATGGCAATATTTTTATTTCAGAATTTTTTGTTATTGTGAAATCACTACTTCCTACATTAAAATGATTAGTTGGTAAGCCTTTGTCGGCAATAATTTTCCAATCGTAATGCTCATAATCAAAATTCCCGTTATAACATTCGTGAATATTAAATATAGTTTGATTTTTTGTAAGAGCAAATGAAATACCTTTGCAGTTTAAGAAAGTATCTTTTTGGAATCTAATTGGATAATCGGTTGATACAACTATTATTTTATCTCTTAAATCACAAAAACAATCTTCAGCTAAAGTCACATAACCATCTAAATATTTTTTATGCTGAATAAAAGATGAATATCTTGCAGCGAAAGAATAATGTCTATAAAGAGTATAGAAATCTTCTTCATTCAAAAATTTATTTTCAAAGTCTTTTATTTTAATTGGCGGTAGCATAATTTCCTTAGATTCATAGTTGTTTTTCATATTGAAGAATCTAAGAATTTGAGTTCCTGCGACTTGGAATCCATAATCAGGAGTACCGTCATCTCCAAATTTTATGTATAATTCACCGCATTTTAGATATTTTCCGCTTAAATCTTTCATAATTTTCCTCCACGGGTAGTACAACATAACAATAAGAGTCTGTCAATATGCTTTAAATTAAAATAAACTTTGATACAATAGAAAGAAATAGACATATTAAAATCTTAATGAAATTAAGTTTCTTTAATTATAAGTGATTTTAATAAACCGATTTTTTTAATTAAAATGTTAAAATTTGATTTGTACTATTAAGATAGGTTAATATTGCTTTAATTTAAGTAAGACAAAAATTTTGAATGATTAACAACTATGTCAATTAGATTATATTTTAATTTATAATTCTCGTTAGATTCTATTGCGGATAGAGTTGAGTTTAATGAATCGCTTATTTTGTTTAAGTATTTACTATAATTCACTAACGATTTAAAATTTTTAAATTCTTTTAACGTACTTTCGTAGTTAGATATTGTATCTTGCATATACACTTTAAACGAAGATAGAGATATTTCACCTTTATCAATTTTCAATATTGAAGAATATAGGCTATTTATTGTTTCTATATTTTTGTTTATCATTTTTTCAACCGCTAAATTTTCTTCTTTACTAAATGAATTTGATTTAGTAAATTTTTTTGTTTCTAAAGTGTATATGCGTGCGCTATAATCGGTAGATAAATTTTCGACAACTGCTTCTGCCTCGCTCTTTGTCGGGTAGTAGCAGGCTAGCACGTGATAACTGCCATCATAATAAATAAAACCGGCACCGCCTCTCGACTGTATTTCGCTTGACAGCTCACTCGCACTTGAATAGTTTAAAAAAGAGTTGATTTCTACGAAATAAAATTTGCTAGTTGAGTATTTTTTAGGTATCAAGAAAAATGCCAGTCCTATCAAAAGTATTATAAATAATACGATTATGCTAATAGGCATAGTGCGTCTATGTACTATTTTTTTTCTATATTCCTTTAAATCAAAAGTGTAATTTTCCATTAATATATAATATTTTTCAAGAATTTGTTTTATGTTTGCATATTTTGGATAAAATTC
Source organism: uncultured Clostridia bacterium (assembly GCA_944377165.1). GTDB lineage: Bacteria > Bacillota > Clostridia > Christensenellales > UBA1242 > Onthoplasma. Next base: position 40,594 of record CALWEJ010000005.1, read on the forward strand.
TGTAATTGTGATATATCATCGCGCTAGGAGGAAAGAAATGAATTTTACACCATTATATGATAGGATAGTTATTTTACCTAAGAACAATGAAAGGACTACCGAGCACGGAATCGTTTTACCTAATACCTCGCAGGAACGTCCGCAGTTTGGCACGGTCGTTGCAGTAGGAGACGGAGAGAATCCAGATAGAGAAGGCTCTACTATGAAACTAAAAGTTGGAGACAAAGTGCTATTTAATAAATACGCAGGAGTTGAATTAACAATCGAAGGCACACTTTATATTGTTATGCGACAAATTGATGTAATAGGGGTTATGAATGATTAAAACAATTGTTAACGGCGAAGTTGCTAAAATGAAGTTATTAAAAGGCGTCGAAACTATGTCGAACGCAGTAAAAATAACATTAGGTCCTAAGGGAAGAAATGTGATAGTTGACCATATTTATATAAATCCACTTGTGACGAATGACGGAGTGACTATTGCAAAAGAAATTGAACTTGACGATGAAATAGAAAATACAGGTGCTATGATACTACGTGGCGCGTGTACTAAGACTAACGATATAGCAGGAGATGGTACAACAACCGCCACTGTTTTAACAGAAAAAATTTTCCGCGAAGGGTTAAAAAGCTGTACAACAGGAGCTAACCCGATTTTGCTTAGAAATGGTATTAAAGAAGCGGTTGAATTTGTAGTAGTTGAATTACAAAAGCGCGCAAAGCCAGTAAAAGACAATAACGCAATATGTCAGGTTGCAAGTATATCTTCAGGTAGTAAATCAACAGGCGAATTATTAGCAAAAGCGTTTGAAGAAGTTGGTTTAGACGGAGTAATCACGATAGAAGAAGGCAATAATGTACTATCAAGTTTAAATGTGGTAGAAGGCACGCGAATTAATCGCGGTTACATAAGTCCTTATATGTGTCAAGACCAGACTAAGATGATTGCTGAACTTGCAAATCCTTACATACTTATCACAGATAAAAAGATATCTAATATTCAAGAGATTTTGCCTGTTATTGAGAAAGTGGCTAACGTGGGCGGTAGTCTATTTATAATCGCAGATGACGTCGAAGGCGACGCATTAACTACAATAGTTATTAACAATATGCGAAAGATTTTTTCGTGCTTAGCAGTAAAAGCTCCTTACTTTGGAGATAGACGTAAAAAAGTACTTGATGACATTGCTTTAGTTGTTAATGGAAAATTCATTTCAGGCGATATATATAATAACTTTAAAGATGTCACACTTGATGATTTAGGTAGGGCGGATAAAGTAAAAGCGGATAAAGATAACACAACTATTATTGGCGCTAAGGGAGATAAAACAAAAATTTCTGAGCGAGTTAAAGAATTGCGCGCTAGTCTATTAAAGGCAAAACGTGATTTTGATAAGGAAACCATTCAAGGACGAATATCTAATCTTAATGGCGGAGTTGCGATGATAAAAGTGGGTGCCGTTAGCGAAGTTGAAATGCGAGAGAAAAAATTGCGCATAGAAGACGCACTTAATGCTACATTGTCCGCAATAGATGAAGGTATAATCGTAGGTGGCGGAACAGCATTATTAAAGATTAAACCATTGCTTGATAAATTCGTTGAAGAAAATTTAACTGGAGATGAGAAAATCGGTGCTATGATAGTGTCCAAAGCATTGGAAGAACCAATCAGACAAATAGCAAAGAACGCAGGGGTTGATGATGGTGTAGTAGTTAAAGAAGTCTTGAGTAATGACGATGAAAATTATGGTTATGACGCGCTTGAAGACAAATATTGTGATATGTTTAAAGAAGGTATTATTGACCCGCTAAAAGTGACTAGAACAGCTCTTGAGAGTGCGGGTAGTGTCGCTTCTACACTATTAACGACTGAATGTGTAGTTGTCACAGATAGGTCAAAATTGCCGAAAGAAAATACTACCATCAATCAGTAAATTTATAAAAATTTTTTAAAATTATTGAAAATCGACATAAAAATTGCACAATTTCATTAATTTTTAGTTAAATTTATAAAATTTTTAAGTTTTTATGAAAATAAATATATCTTTTAATATTGAATAAAAAATAAAAAAGCATAATGATTTCGTTATGCTTTTTTATTTTAGGTCTATTCAGATAGAATTGGCTTACCGACATTTACAGCGAATTCGCCGGTTTTATAAATTATTTCTTTTGCCGAAGAAACAGCTTTAATATCCATTTCACAATCTTTAATGAAATCTAAATCGTCATTTACTATTTCAATATTTGTTAATTCAGTTTTTAGACTTAATTTGTTTTCACTTTTGAATTGTCTAACTTTCGAAACGATATCTATGACTAAATCACCGTTATCTATAATCTTATCTTCATCTTCTATATTAATCTTTGATAGAGTAGTTAAATGAATACTTTTTACTTTTTCAAACTTAACAAAATAATCTTGATAGATTTCTTCAGTGATATGTGGCATTGTTATTGCTAAAAGTTTTAACATTCCTAGAAGCACGTTATAGCAAGCCCATTGCGCGCTCTCTTTAGCATCTTCGCCGTAAACTTCAGGTTTATACAATCTATTCTTTGCAATCTCAATATAGTTATCGCAGAAGTTCCAGAAGAACCTTTCAATTTCGTTTTTAGCAAAACTCATTTCAACGTCATCATAGAATGCGCGAGTATCATCATATGCTTGATTAAATTTATGAATGATATATCTATCCATTGGAAGAATTTTCTTAGGTTTCTTTGGAGTATAGTCTTGCAAGAATGATAAAACGAATTTCGATGCATTCCAAATTTTATTTAATAATTTGTAGCCGTCTTTTAGTCCTTCGTCACTAAATAAGACATCTCTACCATAAGCACCAATAGCACACCAATAACGTATTACGTCTGCGCCGTATGTGTCTAATAAATCGCTTAATTTCATTTTGCTGTTTGCTAAGTGTTTACTAATTTTTATACCCTTATCAGCCATTACCCAACCGTTGATTAAAAGTGATTTCCAAGGAAGGCAATTTTGATGATAATATGATTTAATGATTGTACGTAAACACCAAGTTGTGATAATATCACGGCCAGCAAAACGCATATCCATAGGAATGTGTGTTTTAGCATATTCTTCGTCGTCTGCCCAATTCATATTTATTTGTGGAGTGACTGAACTTGTAGCCCAAGTATCCATAACATCACTTTCAGGTATAAATTCGCTTGAACCGCATTTGCACTTTACTTTAGGTGAGCTTGATAGCGGATTGATAGGCAAATCTTTTTCGTCCGCTAAAATGACATTTCCACAATTTTTACAGTACCATACTGGGAACGGTACTCCGAAATATCTTTGTCTAGATATTGACCAATCTTGATTCAAATTGTTTACCCAAGCGCGATATCTTGTTTTCATTTCTGCTGGATGCCAAACGAGTTGGTCACCTAATTCGAGCCATTTTTCTTTCAGCTCAGGAGTAGAGGTCTTAATGAACCATTGCTTTTTAGACAAGAATTCAATAGGTTTACCGCATCTTTCGTGAACTTTAACAGCGTGAGTAATGGGTACTTGATTATATAAATAACCTTTTTCTTTCAAATCGTCAATGATTGCTTTTCTTGCGTCGGTAGTTTTAAGTCCTGCATATTTACCTGCAATTTCTGTCATACTACCGCTATCATCAATCGCTTGCTTTAAAGGAAGATTATATTCTTTCCACCATTCTACGTCTGTCTGGTCACCGAAAGTACAGCACATAACAATACCTGTACCCTTATCAATGCCAACTTTATCATCTGAAAGAATTGTCACTTCTATATCTTCAAACAAAGGTACGCGAACCTTTTTGCCAACTAACGACTTATAACGGTCATCATCTGGGTTAACGAATATAGCAACACACGCAGGTAAGAATTCAGGACGCGTTGTCGCAATAGGGATTGTACCACTACCATCTGCAAGTGGGAAGTTAAGATAATTGAATACACTATCTAAATCTTTATCTTCTAATTCGAATCCTGCTACACTTGTCCTACATTTGCAACACCACGGACTTGGTTTATCTTCACGATAAGCAATACCGCGCCTAGCTAAATCAAGGAACGATTTTTGACTAGTTTTTTGACTGCGATTATCTATAGTGTTGTACCCTAAACTTAAATCACAAGACATACCAGAACGTACCATCATATCGCGGTAAGCTTGATTATATCCTGATACTAAATCAAGTGCAATCTTAGTAAATTCTTCACGTGGGAGAGTGTGCGCGCGAATTTTTTTCTTGTCCTCAACCAATAATTCAGTAGGTAATCCATTATTATCAAACCCAAGCGGATAGAAAAGATTTTTGCCTTGCATTCTATTATACCTAGCAATCATATCTGCTTGACTAAAACCGGAGATATGACCGATGTGTAATTCACCGCTTACTGTTGGAGGTGGGGTATCTATTGAAAACATTGGCTTATTAGATTTAGGGTCAAATTTATATATTCCCTCATCTTGCCAAAATTTTTGCCATTTCTTTTCTGTTTCTAAAAAATTGTACTTTCCTTCTAACATATTTTCTCCTAAAAATAACTTAATAATATTAATATATAAAAACTAGATTGTCAAGTTAATTACATATCAAAACTCTGTATAAAATATTGAATAATTTTCGAATTTGTTATCAAATTTTATGATTAAAAATTTCATTTAAATTTGTGAGTATTGTAATTCCGTTAATCTTAGTTTTTTAAGTTTACAGTAAGAGTTGATTAAAAACTTAGTAGTAAAAATTTTCAATAATAAAATAGATTTGCCGAACTTATGAAAACAAAAAAAATAAAGTCGGACAAAGCCGACTTTTCATATGTATTTCTTTTGTACTTTATTGCTTCTTTTGTATAACTAAAGTTTACTATATTCGACATTATTTGTCAATATATTATTAATATTTTTTTAAAAATTTTATAAGAATAAATGAAATTGACCTAAATTTTGCCATTTTTTAGTAAAAATATTGCAAAAATTAAAAATTTTTATTAAAATAAGATTATGGAAAATAAAATTGATTATAAGAAAAGTTTAGGGCAAAATTTTTTGTTTGATAGAAATTTATTGAATGCGATAGTTCACGACGCAGGGGTTAATAAAGAGGATACTGTTTTAGAAATTGGAGCAGGGGCAGGTACACTGACACGTGCGTTAGCTTTAAATGCAAAAAGAGTTATTTCATTCGAAATAGATAAAGGCTTAAAACCATATTTAGACGATGTTGCTAGTGAATATAAGAATGTAGAAATTAATTTTGCTGATTTTATGGAAGTCGATATAAACTCTATTGATATAGAGAGAGCAAAAGTTGTAGCGAATATTCCTTATTATATTACTACACCTATCATATTTAAGTTGGCGGACAATATAGATAAATTTGATAGCATTACCGTTTTAATTCAAAAAGAAGTTGCGTTAAGATTTGCTTCAAAAGAACGAACAAAAGAGTATGGAATCACTTCGGTTATTTTACAAGCAATGTTTGATGTGACAATACCTAGGATTGTAAAAAAAGAATGTTTCACACCTATGCCTAAAGTTGACAGTGCATTGTGTAAATTAGTGAAACATAATCGCTACATTATCAATGACTTTAATAGATTTAAAGAATTTGTAAGTAAGTCTTTTGGTATGCGTAGAAAAACATTAGTAAACAATTTAAAAACTAATTATGATAAAAATTTAATTATTCAAAACTTGATAAATTTAGGATATAATGAAATGACAAGACCAGAGGAAATATCTGTAGAAAACTTCATTAAGATTTATCATTTGCTAAATTTTTAAGATGTTAAAAAATTGTATTTTAAAATAAAAAAAATAAAAAATTTATTAAAATTTTACTGAAAATTATTGATTTTTAATAAAAATAATGAAATTTTTTATAATTTTTAAAATTATAGACAGAAAAATGAAATATATAAATTTTGACATAATTCTGTCTATTTTTTATTTTTTAGCATTTTTAGTGTTTACTTTATCTTTGATTTAAAAATTAACATTTTTGATAACAAAAATAATGATAGAATTTATTTAATCATTTTTATCTAAAGGTAAAATTATAAATATAGAAAGAAATTAAATGTATTTATTAAAAACGGTTTTTATTTAAACTTAAAATTAAATTAAATGTGATTTTTAAAGTCAAATAATCGATAGTTTAAATATTTATTTTTTAAATAAAAATTAATTATTAAACTTGCTTTTTATTCACTTTTTATTTGACACCTATTTTGATAAAATATATAATATTTTTAGATAATTTGTAATTTAGTGTAGAATTTTCTTTAATTTTGAGAATAATATTTCTAACTTACATTTTCATTAACTTCAATAATTTGAAGCATTTAGGTAGGGGTCATGACAAAAAGAATTTTTAAAGTTTTAGCGATTGTGTTAGCAATAGTCACTGGTGTGACAGGAATAGTCTTAGGAGTGCTAGCATTACAAGGAAAATTTAAGACGCCGGAAGTATATCCAGCGAGTCTTTCTTTTGATATGGAAAGTAATTTATTAATTGATAATTACGCGGACGAAGAATTTTCTTTTATCCTGTCTGCGCAGTCAAATAGTGAACACGAAGTTAATCATACAACTTGTTATATTCAATTTGTTCGCGGAGAAAATTTAATTACGCTATTAAATAACGATGGAGAAATTAATCAACCTAATTCAAGTGGTTGGTATCAAGTTGAGTGTAATAATGAAATAAAATTCAAGTTAAAAGATGTGACCGAATCCAACTTCGAAGGCGATGAATATGGTATAGTGACAATTGTCGCTAGAGATGAGAGAAACATTGTTCAATCGCAACAATTTAGTTTTACGATAGACAGGAAAATAGATAGTATTTATTTAGATTCAGAATCTACTACTATTGATAATGATTTAGCAGTCCCTGAGCAAGTTCTATCTTTAGGACTCGACACTCGCCAAGATTTAACTTATGTTAGTTCACCTTCATATGCATTAAGGCCTATTAGTAGTGAAAGCGCTAAAACAGTTGAACTTTATTATAATGACCCAAATAATAAAAATGACCTTGTAGCGATTACTAGCGAGAATGCAAGTCAATACGAATTCTTACATATAGATGATGAAACTAATCAAATGTATTTTTCGTCAAATGAAGCAGGTATATACGAATTCAGAATTGCGGTTTTCGACACATTTGCTTCACGCAATGAATATTTGTCAGACCCAACTAATGAAGGTAAATTAAATTCAGAAAGATTAAATAGTATGGTATCAACAAAACTTACTATTAATGTAGTTAATTCTGAAGTGACTGACGTTAATGTGACTGATTCAGGAGTTTTGTTCAACTTATATGCTGGAAATAATTATTTAACATTGAATGGAAATGGAACTGATTCTAGTGTAAATAATATCAATTTAGGTTTAGTCTTTTCTCCAAGTAATTCAGAAACAGATGTGCGATACAATGAAGTGGATTTCAGTCTGAATGAAAATACTTCGTGGCGCGATAACAATATTATATTTGAGTCGAACAATGGCGCAAGTATAACGTTCTCAACTACAACTTCTTCAATAAAAGGACTATTTGGCGAAGAAAAATTCTTTGATAGCTACACGATTAACGACACTGCTGATACTATTACGTTGACGAACAATACAACAAGTGAACGATATAATTTAAAGATAAATTATGGTGAAATAGAAATTAGAAATAGAAAACTTATAAACAGCTTAGAGTTAACAATAAATAATGGTGAGGCAGAAGAAACCTACACATTTACAGCATCAAACGGCTTAACATTCATTAGGTCGGACGCAACCACTAAGAGCGTGACTATGCTAATCACAGGCTCATACTTAGATTTCTATATTTATGACGCGAATGAACACACCTATACACTTGCAACTGATTTTGACTACGAAATTGCGGGAGTTAATGGAACGGGTAAAGATAAGAACTTTAATATAATAGTCAAAAATCAATTAGAGTTAAATAGCGGTACATCTTTATTGCTAGGTGCGCTTGTAGTAAATAGTACAGGCGGAGAGTTAATGTTTGATACAACTTTCGTCACTATTCAAACGGTCGATTTGTCATATGAATTTGTTGATGGTAGCAGAAATTACAGTTTAGATGTTTCTTATCGTCCGGTTGGAGATAGCTTTGAAGCAGTTTATGGAGAAATTGAGTTCGGCGATTTAGTGACTGTTAATGCGGGCAGTTATAATGCAATGATATTAGTGACAACTCATGAATATTTAACTGAAATTGATACGCTTGAAAATCTAACAATTACTGACGGAATAAATACTTATTACATTGTTGGTTATATCGATGATAATGATGTATTTATAAATAATGTACGCGCACGCGAAGGTGCTACGAATATCGGCGCTAAAATCTATATGGTGCAATTAAAGAATGCATATGACGAGACTGCTAGCGAAATTATATCTGATATTTATAACACTAATGTCAAAAATGAAATTGACGGAACAGTCACTTATAATCCTTATGCTATTAATGTGAATGATGATATAATCGTTAATACGTTTATTACAGACAATAATGCTATAACAATCAATATAAATTATGAATTATTAGAAGATGAAATTAATTTTGATTATGATTTAACTTACGAATATGTAATCGAAAATCCAGATGATTCAATAAGTTTAGTTGAAGGTATGGACGGATATACATTAGTAATATCTTCTAATGTGCCTAATATGCTTACAAATGCTTATGGAGTGATAGGAGCGGACAATATATTAAATCATTTATCATTCTATCTATTTACAGGTAATGACTCGTATAGCATTGATAATTCAGTTTTAAGCATCGTTAGTGCAACTTTAGAAAATGACCAAATTATTGTAAACTTTAGCACACTAGAAAGCAGTTTAAACGATAATGCTTATTTAAAATTTGTATTCAGTTATAAAAATAAAACTATAATCTCAAATCAAATAGTAAAGATTCTAGATACTGAAGCTACAGATATTGTTTTAAATTACGAAACAATGGTAGAGGACACTCCTACTACTAATACAATAAATTTAGCGCAAAGTGAAAATAGCGCATTAAATGATAATATGCCTTACCTAAACATTGTAATTGCATATGATAATATGGCTGAGGCATATAATTACAATGCATTCTTGTATGATACTAAAGGGAATGTTATATATAATAACTTAGATGTATTTGCCCCTCAAGTTGTTGGTATTAATAATCAAGGATTTAATGTAATACCAGCTATAAATGGTGTTAGTCATACATTACAATATGCAAGTACAGATACATCAATATTCGATTATGATTTTAACACTAAGGAATTCAAAACTTGCAAGGTCGGTGAACTCGCTCTTCAAATTTCTTCTGACAGCAATGTGACTAGATACTTAAAGGTTGTAATTACGGCTGAACAAGGTGAAAATGGATTTGAATTTAATGTACCTAGCAGTCAATCATCATCAAAAAATCCATTAAAATTAAATGAGTTTGTTAACTATTCTTTCAATAGAACAAATATTCCTACTAATTCAAAATTCATTAATATTTCAAATATAAATATAGAATCGTTCGGCATAACAAATGTGACATTATCAGTAGAAAATGACCCCGATAATTCAAATATCTATTACATTAAGGCTGACAATGGTGATACAATTTTAACTATCGCAGACGATCCAGAGTCGTGGACATTCACACGTAATAACAGTTATTTATATTCTTCTTTAGAGATTAGTTTTGATTTAAGTGTAGATACATTATCGACTAGTAGAAGGGTTAATTTAAGCTTTACTTCAAGTATTACAATTAATATGAATGATAGTTGGTCGAATATATATGCTAACACTAACATTTTATTAATAGAAAGTAGAGAAAGTACAACTACTAATTTTAACGAAAACGCATTATTTAACGTCACTAATTTAACAGGCGAAGGCAGTGTGACGGTAGATATAAATGGCACAGTCCTTGAATCTAATACGTATAAATTTAATACTCCGGGCGACTATACTATCAATTTCTCATATGGGCAAGGCGAAACCACAGGAATAATATCTTCAATTAATATCTCAGTTTTACCAAACGTTATAATTAATGTTATAGAAACGAATGTGGAAAGTGACACTACATATAAATTAAGTGATATAATTTCAGTAAGTAGTTATGACGAATTACAAACTTATGGTCAAAGCGGAGTAATGTACAGTAATGAATACCTTAGCGAATTAGAAACTATTCCTACCAACTTAATTGTTAGCGCTAATGACGGAAATTCATTAATTACACAAACAGCGGACGGCTTTAAAACAGGTTGGATAACTAGTCTAAATTCTACAGGAGTTAATCAAACAATAGATTTATTATACACATACGGTAGTGGTAGTGTTGTATTATCTGATATTGAATTAACTATAAGCAACAAATACTCGATTAGTGGTGGACTTGTTGGACCATTAAAGACATTAACAAGTTATAATGTTGGCTTATCAGTTGACGGATTTGCATTAAAATCTATCGAGAACAATAAGGGCTTAAATATTGAATTAAACGCAGATAAAAACCAATTTACTATTAATTCATATCTTGTTAGTGAGCAAAAGGCGGTATTTACATATACATTCTATAATTCAAGTGATGCAAGCAAAGAATTAACATATTATACTGAAGAAATAACGATTTCGCCTTACATACCTAATGAAATAGACAGCAGTAGTATTTTAAAGGCTTATACTAATTCTAGTTATGATTTAATTAACAACATTTATAGCGATATTGTAAAGGATGATATTTTCATAAATAATGTACGTAGTTTTGTTGTCCTTTCGGTTGACAATAGTGAATTAATAACGAATTTCGAAGATATTATCGGCGCAGGTTATCACGAAGGTACAACCTTAGTTTCGGCAGTCGCTAATTTTGGTGCAATTAGCGAAGATAGTGCGACTATAGAAATTACATATAGAATTACATATAAAGACGGAAATTATTATGACTATACACGCGAGTTAGTTGTTTATAACAACACAGATATGGTTATAAATTATCCTTTTATAGATTCTTCACTGGTTGTAAATGGAGTTAACTTCAAGTTTATTAATGAAGAAGACGCTAAGAATTTAGGTACAACTAATGGAACAATTTATAGTTCAAGTAATTTGTCTTTCGAACCAGTAAGTGTAGGTCAGACTATTAACTTTACTAATGACGAAGATTTAAATATAGTAAGAGGAACAGTATTAAATAGAGAAGATGGCTCTATCTTAAGCGCAGACTATACGATTTCACTTGTCGCATATCAGAGCAACCCAACCGGCTATAATTATTATACTAATATCGTAATAGACGGCAAGAATGTGACATTTAGAAGTAGTACAGCAATCGCTAGCACTGCTTCAGCATACTTTATCTTTAAACTAACGACTGAAACAGGCGCATATGAATATTATTTTGTATATTTGTACAATCAAAACAATACTTCACTTAGTGGTATAACTAAAAATACTATTATGGAGCAAATTAATTTGACTTCAGGTGAAAAGATACTTAATGCGACGAATAATACATTATTTGGTGTTGGTATCACTAATTTAGTTGCAAGCTTAGGAGTATCATCTAGTATAAGCACACAAAATCTTGATTTCTATATCTTAGACGCATATGATTTAGCAGGAAATGAGAAATATTCTTCATTAACTATTGACGGTCAAGCAGTTGAAACGTATGTTAAAATAGATGATGCAGTATTTACTGACCCTATCAATTATTCTGTATTCAAAGTGGCAGTAGTATATGCTAATAGTACGGCAGTAGTTCATATTGGAAATATCGATTTTGTTTATGCAAATAATACAATAAGTATTGGTACTTTGACCGCAACGTTAAAAAACAATTCGACTCTAAGCATAGGGTTGACTAACAAAAATGGAGAGATAAATTCAGGCGAATACAAGGCCGATATCTCGTATGAAGTAGAAAGTTTATCGGCTCCATCACTAACAGACATAGTACTTGATTCAGTCAATATAACTTCAATTAATAATGACACTAGATTTGAAATAACAAACGACGGACAATCAGTCGTTGTAAGAGATAATACTGATGTAATTGTTTCGCTAGATGCAATAATTAAAGGTCAAATTAACTTTAAGGAACAAGTATTAGACGATGATTTAATTTTCACTGTTAAATATACATATGTTAAAGACACAAACACTATTGTAATTTTCGTCACATATACATATGAAGCAATTAAACTTGATTTCACTGACAGCACGATTTCATTAGGAGATTTCAGTACAGTAGATGGGTTTAACGATACTTATAAATTAACTACAATATTCGGAAACTATCTTGGCAATATAACGTTTGCTATTGACGGTCAAGAAACTGAAATTACATATGCTGGAGTTATTAAAGAAGGAACTGAAGGGTACAATACTGACCCTGTAGCAATAACAGATAATGTAAGTTATGTTGTTATAGACGGCGAACCTTACTTTAAGTTTAATTTAATCAATAAAACTTATCAGACTGAAATTACAATCAAATTCACAGATGTGGCAGAAGTAAAAGGTGTAAATTCAAAGAAAATAATTGCTAACGTTGCTATGGGATTAAGCATATCTTCAAACCCTTATGAAAGTAACCCTTATGCAATAGATGTAGAGAAGGGAAGTGTTAATTACACTTCGAATGTCGGCTCTAGTTTAACATTTAGCTACTCTGAAACTGAATCAAATTATATAACCTACAATCTAGGGAATACTAATGGTTTAACTATTTATATTTATATAAATACAATGACTAAAGGCCTTGACTTTACATATAGTGATAATAGTTATGTTGTAGATAGTATTATTTCCGAATCTGGAAGTGGCACAGAAACAACACTAAGCAACGAAAATGATAAAACTATCAATTTTGTTCATTCAGCTAGTGAAATATCTGACTTTAGAATTAATGTTAAAGTTAAATATGGTTCTGAATATTATATAACCGATAGCTTAGATAATACTGAGGTTAGCATTCCTGTATTAGTAAAAATTCCGCAAACATATTTAGGGGTAAAACCTATTTATTTAGTCAAGAATTCGGAATATGAAATTGTTGACCCTACAACAAATGATAGTTGGGGATTAAGTTCATTATTTGATGAAAATAATAGTAATAACATTTTCAACAAATATAAGTTAGCAATTATAGACTTAAATAATGCACCAACTACTGATTATAATTCACAAAATATAGGCTTTACTAATAGCAATAATCCAAATTATGTCACAATATCTTCGGGTAGCGGTGATTTAACTATTAATAATGGCAATGTGACTTTCGGTAGTGTGACGACTAATACAAATGCTTCAATTTATATTATTAATGATACAATGGGAAGCTTAGGTGCGGTTGAATATAAATTCTTAATATTGCCTGATAGCACACGTTTGAATTTCACTGATAATGTGAGAAGCGGAACAGTCACTGAGAGTGAAAAGAGATATACTTATGCGGTAGCATTGATTAACGATAATGTTATAGGGGAGAATTTCAGTACTGATATTGAATTTGCTAGTTTAATAGATGTCGATAATAAGTTATTGTATGCTAGCAATTTAGCTTATAGTATGGATTATTATGACAGTGGCAGAGGAACAACTCAATCTTCTAATGGAACATATTCAAATGAAGATGCTAATGGTCAAGAAATTGTATTAAATATAAATATTAATTTATCAGTAATTATTAAGATTAACGAAAATGGCAATTTAGTATTTACGATAAATAGAGCGAACGGTACAAATCAATTTAAGAGTTTAATATTAGAAGCAACATTGTACGGTAATGGCTTGATTTGCGAGAACTATAGATTCATATTCTTTAACTATTCGATTAATTCAGCTATTGATAATGAGATTTATGCTTCTACGCAAGTAAATTTATCTAACGCAGTAGAGATTAAATCTAATTCGGACAACTCTGATTTAACAATGAATAATGCAACACTTGATACTTCTAAATCATACTACAATGTCCCAGGTGGCGGAACATTAAATATCACTAGTGACATTAACGAATTATTCACATATTCAACTGAAACTAAAGTTATTGAATTTAGTCCGGTGGCGGTAGATGTGACTGCGCATATTGAATTTATGATAACATCTAGCATTGGAAGCTCATCATATCACGTAGGTTCAGTAATATTTGATTGGACAATAAAACAAAATCACGAATTTGCTATTAACAATGCTACAGTAGCAAATCAAAATGATATCTTTACTACAAATTATATGCTTTCGGATACAAATTTAAAATCAGGTAAAGAATTCCCATATGAAACTAACTTAAATAATAGTAATTTAGGTGATACGATTTCATATGATGGAAAATCATATTATACTGCTATTAATTTCGTTGTACGTGATATTTTAACAAAAACACAGTTAACGAACTTAACGGACGCATACTTAGATTTCGTTATAACTAATCAAGATGATTTCGGATTCGTTGGTGACGAGCCAGTAGTATCAATAGTACAAGACGGAAATACATATAAACTTGTTTTACTAAAGGATATTACAGGCGATATTGAAATAACAGTCACGGCAGGATTTATTCATATTGGCGAATATACGAGAAGATGGACTATTTCTGTTCAAGGATTTGCTAATTTCGATTATAAGTACAATGAAGACGCGATATTAACTACGTCCAGTGCTCAAGCATTTGTTAGTGGAGCTCAAGTAAAACCTTTCAATACTGTTTCGAGCGATAGCTCAGTATATTCAAATGACGGAACGGGTGTTATTGTGTCAGATATAAAATCTATTAGAAAATACACATATACGTACACAGTAAATAGTATTCAATATGTAGATTTACCGAACTCTCAAACTATTAACAGTGCCGCGCAATTATTCAATGACAATAGCCCTAAGCATAATATAGAATACACTCTTGACAATTCTAATGGTATCATAACGTTGACATTGCCTTTTGTTGAACAGTCATTAAGTACAAATATTATTAATCATATAATTATTATGAAAATCGAAATGACCTATCTAAATAATACTATTACTAGATATGTCACTTATCGGGTTTATAATAATACACGTGTAGAAGTTGCAGATGCAATAAATGGCGCTAACATAAATGTAGATTCTGACAATCGTCTAAGAATAGAAGGCGGAGAGGCTAATCTAGCATTATTCGATTATTCTGATGTTTATACTGATGAATCTAACAATAAGTACATTGTTAAATATGTATATAATAATGCTAATAAATATGCTTTAACTATTATTAATGCTGGTGAAGATTCTGGTACTACGATTTATTCATATAATGCTGAAGAATTTACATACGGCAACACTACTTATACTATAAGTGAAGATAGTATTGTCGTAAAAGGCGATAGTTCACAAAATATTAATGTGACTAAAACAAATACTATCGGTGAAAATACACTATTTACAAGTACATTCAATAATGTGACAGAGTTTGCTAACTTCATTAATGATATAAGATACATTCAGTTATCTAATATGTCAGGATTTACTGCCCAAAACGATACGATTTACTACAAGTTAACATATATCTCAAGTGGAAACAATAAAGACAAATGGGGTATTGATATACTTGAACCATATTCTGATACTGAGTTAAAGGCAAGAATTGATATAGACGGAAAATTGTTTAATGGCACATTATTAGCAGATTTCAGTGTTGTTCAGACAAATAGTTCAATTGATATAGAACAATATTCGTCTTCTAACAATATAGGATTTAGGCTATATGGTAATACTGAAATTATACCTGTAGGTACAGACGAATATAGACTTTCAGATTTGTTTAATCTAAATGATATTAATCCTAACTATGCTAATTATCGCATTATAGGAATATTTAGTGGAGATAGTTATACTAATGTAGGTAATGCTTGGGTTAAATTAAATAAAGGTACGGCTTATATAAGCTCTAGCGGTAGTGCAATAAGTGAGCAAGTAATTTATAATAAAAACTATAAATTATATGCTATAACATTCACAGATAACAGTACTACTACAAGCATATATAACGCACAAGCAACTTATTACGCAATAGGTGTTTCAAGCGGAAATGCTGAGATAATGAAAGTTAATTATAATATCATTTCTGCAAGTTATTTCAATGTAGAGTATAAGGCTAACACTGATTCAACATTTGATTTAACTAATAAATTCTTGAAATTTGATATGCAGAACAATGCTCTAACAAGGACAGAAATGTCGCCTAGTAAAGTAGAATATAAGTCAACTTCAATAAATATAACAATTACTGTACCTAATATAAGCATTAGCAATCAGGAGTTAATCGATTATAAAGCAAATAATCTAACAGCAACATTCGTAGATTTAACATTTACAGCAACACTTTCTAGTGGAACGAAAGACTTCGTAGTTAGATTCTGGCTGCCAAATGAATTGTAAACTAAAATACATTAAGTCCAAAATATACTTACAATTATTAACTCGAATGTATGAAGGCTAAATATTTATAGGTTGGTACTTAGACTCTAGTTGCGAACAGGCATTTTATGTGAATATCGCTTCTTTAGCAAGTGATAGTGTATCATATGCTGGCTGGACAACAAATCAAGAAAGATTAAGTGAGTATAATGCTCACTTTTTCTTGACATAATGTCATTTTCAGATTAAAATTGATTAATAGAGGTGTATTATGGCAATGAATAATGAAGAATTTGAAAATAAATGTATGGACGTTATAGAAAAAATTGTTGCTATAGATATTAAACAAAATCGTCAAGGCGCAATTAAAGTTGCAGAGAAGATGCTAGAAAAGGCTAAAGAAAAGACAACTAATGCTAATGTTATAGCAATATATGAGCGCGTTGTTAAAGAATTTAATATTGCTACAGATAACGAATATGAATTGTTGCGTAAACAAATATTTAGGAGTTAACGGTCAAATATGGGATTTTTTGGTTGGATAATGCAAGGTCTTGGATTTGAAGACACAGATAAAAAGAAGAAAAAGAAGAACGATAAGGAAGAAGATAAATACGCAAACTTCAATTTGCACGAGCACGTCGCTGGAGAGACAAATAATATAAACGGACTTGCTTCCGTAAATAATTTTAATAATTTCGGAATGCAACCAGAGAACAATATTATAATGGTAGAACCTAAGACGCATAAAGAAATTCAGCAGGTTATAGACTATTTAAAACAAGGACAATCGGTTGCAGTTAACCTTGAGGCGATTAGCGAAGAAGATAGTACACGTATTTTAGACTTTTTATCTGGTGCAATTTATGGGCTTAATGGGAGTATTCTTCGTTGGCACGGAGATTTATTCTTGTTGACTCCAGAAGGGCATAAGATTTTAAAACCTGAGCAGACTGAGAATTAATATGAAAAGTTTTTTGAAAATTATTATTAGTATAATTTTAGTTTTGGTGATAGACCTTGTCACCAAACATTTTTTATTTGAGATTGACTATTATAATCTTATTCCTAACGTCGTTTCGATTGCGTCTAATGGGGGCAATACGGGGGCAGGATTTGGAATTTTTGCAGGATATACTATCGAATTATCAATAATTAGCGCAATAATGATAATCGCACTACTTATTTACAATTATTTTGTGAAAAACAAAAATACTTTTTACTGTATAGGTATGGGATTTGTTTTAGGCGGAGCGGTAGGAAATTTAGTAGATAGAATTTTTTTAGGTTATGTACGTGATTTTATATATTTAGACTTTTGGACAAGTTTTCCGGTATTTAATTTTGCCGACTCTTTTCTTTGTATAGGCGCGGTTATGTTAGTAATTTTTATTCTATTTATGGGGAAGAAGAATGAAAAATAAGTATATATATGTTGGGGACGGAATTAGGTTAGACGTTTTTTTGGTAGAGAAGACAGGCTTAAGTAGAAACTATATTAAAACGTTGAACGATGAAAATCATATTTCAGTAAACGGAAAATCTGTAAAGGCAGGTTATAACTTAAAACAAGGCGACGAAGTAGAGATTGAAGAAAAACCGATTGAACAAATTTCGGCAAAGGCGGAAGATATTCCATTAAATATTGTTTATGAAGACGATGATTTGTTAGTTATTAATAAGCAAGTTGGTCTAGTCGTTCACCCTTGCGCTACTACTAAGTCACACACTTTAGTAAATGCACTTTTGTACCACATTAAGAATTTGTCAACTATTAATGGTGTTTTGCGTCCGGGCATTGTCCATAGACTTGACAAAGATACAGGCGGACTAATGCTAGTAGCAAAGACAGATTTTGCGCATAAAATTCTTTCAAATCAGTTAAAAGACAAAACACTAAATAGGGAATATAAAGCCTTAATTAAGGGAAGAATAAAAGAAGATTTTGTTGTCGAAGGCTATTTAGGTAGAAATCCTAAGAACCGCGAACAAATGGCACTAGTAGATGAAAAGAATGGTAAATATAGTAAAACAATATTTACAGTAGATAAAGTTTTTGACCATTACACACTACTTAATTGCAAATTAACTACAGGTAGAACGCATCAAATACGCGCACACTTAAAATCAATTAATCATCCTATCGTAGGTGATAAATTATATGGCGGACTTGACCCTAATATTAAAACAAATGGACAATTATTGTTTGCTTATAAAATACAGTTTATTCACCCTAGAACGCACGAATTAAAAGAGTTCCAAGTGCCACTCGAGGAAAATTTTCAAAAAATAATTAATAATTTTGTTGTATGAATATGATTTTTATGATATAATAAACATATGGAGGATATATGAAAGGTAAGGGTTTAGTGAACTTCTTAGCATATCTTGCAATAATTTTAATTGCAGTTGCTTTAATCTTAGGTGTTATTTTGTCAAGAGTAGGCATCAGTGCTACAGTTGTAAGTGCTATGACTTTGGTTGCGCAATGTATAGCTTACGCTATTACCGCTGTATTCGCTTTTGCGTTTGCTAAAGGCAAGAATATCGGTTTTATGATAGCACTTATCATTGCAGTAATATTAATTATTGTAATGTTGTTCTTATAAGATGAAAAAGTTTAATATTAAACTCACCATTTCTTTGGTGAGTTTCTTTATAAGTTTAATATTATTGATTTTTAGTGGTGGGAACAGGGTATGTATAGGCATTGCGTGCTGGCTGTTGGCACTAGCACTAGTGTTTTTCACTTTATCTAGAAGGGAAAATACTAATGAATTATTAAAAAACTTAGATGAAGAAATCGAACTTTCAAGTCAAGATGACGAAGATGATAGTATTGATTTAGAGGGCGAAAGGCATAAATTAGTTAAAAATATTAAACGTACGACATTTACTATGTATTTTTGCGCAACACTTTTAGTAATTGTTGGAATTTTTGCGTTCATTTAATTGCAAAATTTAAAAATGTGTGTTAAAATATGCGCGTTTAAGGAGAAATTATGAAATACGAATTAGAAAAAAAGGAAAATGGAATATTTGTTGCAAATATTAAAATAGAAAAGGATATGTGGCAGGAAGCTTTAGATACTGCTTATGAAAAAAATAAGGGTAGATTTAATATCCCGGGATTTAGAAAAGGCCACGCACCTAGAAATATAATCGAAAAGACTTATGGTAAGGGCGCTTTCGTAAACGATGCTATTGACGAAGTTTACTACAAGGCATACACTGCAATTTTGAAAGAACACGATGAAGTTAAACCTGTCGATGCTCCTAGACTTGATATAAAGAATTTCGACGAAGATAATGGAGTAGAAATAGAATTAACTATTCAATGCGTGCCTGAATTTGAACTCGCTAATTACAAAGGTCAAACATTTACTAAACAAGAAGTTAAAGTGACAGATGAAGATGTAGAGAAAGAAATTAAGAACAACTTACTTCGTTCTTCTCGCTTAGTTGAGACTAATAAAGCAGTTAAGAATGACGATTTTGTCACATTAGATTTCGATGGATATGTAGACGGTAAGCAATTCGACGGCGGAAAGGCTGAAAATTATCAATTAAAGATAGGTTCACACACTTTTATTGATAATTTTGAAGACCAACTTATTGGCTTAAATATTGGAGATAAGAAAGACGTTGTTGTCACTTTCCCTAAAGACTATCACGAGAAATCTCTAGCAGGTAAAGAGGCTACTTTCAAAGTCGAGATTAAAAATGTTCGTGAACGCGTTATGCCAGAATTAAACGAAGAATTTGTATCAAACAGCACCGAATTCGAAACGGTTGAAGAATACAAAAATAGTGTTAAGGAAAAGTTAGTTAAAGAGGCAGAGAACCGCGCTGAAATCGAACTTGACAACGATATGCTAGATAAACTCATCGATGATACAAGTTTCACTGCACCAGAAACTATGATAGACGAGGAATTTAATCGTCAAATCAATGGTATGACTAATCAATTAAGATATCAAGGTTTAACTTTAGCCGACTATGCTAAATATGTTGGTAAGAGCGAAGAAGATTTCAAACAAGATATTAGAAATAATTGTGCAAGGAATGTTAAAGCTCGTCTTGTATTAGAAAAATTAATCAGGACTGAGAATTTAGATATTAAACAAGAAGATATCGACCAAAAAATCGAAGAACTTGCAAAAAATTCAGGTAAAACAGTGGAAGAATTTAAGAAGCAAGTTAATAATGATATGGTAAACAGTATTGCAAACGAACTTTTGATGAAAAAGATTGTTGATTTCCTTCATGCAAATAATACTATCAAATAAGTGAATTTTAGGAGGTAAAATATGATACCTATGGTTATTGACCAAGTTGGTAATGTCGAACGTAGTTATGATATATATTCACGTCTATTAGAAGATAGAATTGTTTTCTTAACTGGTGAGATAAACGACCAAATGGCTAACACTATAGTTGCTCAATTAATATATCTTGAAGGTAAAAACCCAGATAAGGATATATTTATGTATATCAACAGTCCGGGCGGAAGTGTAAGCGCTGGACTTGCGATATACGATACAATGCAATATATAAAGTGCGATGTATCAACTATTTGTATTGGAATGGCGGCTAGTATGGCTGCAGTTATCCTTTCTAGTGGCACGAAAGGTAAGAGAATTTGCTTGCCTCATAGCGAGGTAATGATTCACCAACCTCTCGGCGGTACACAAGGACAGGCTACTGATATTGAAATCCACGCAAAACATATTCAAAAGACACGCGAAATATTAAATAAAATACTTTCTGAGAATAGTGGTAAAGACGTTGACACTATTACTAAAGACACAGATAGAGATAATTTCTTAGATGCTAAACAAGCTTTAAAATATGGTTTGATTGATAAGATTTTCAGCAAGCGCTCATAAAATTGAAATGCAGACCATAAAGTCTGCATTTATTATGTATAGGGGGAATATGAAAGAAATAGATACAATTTGTTCATTTTGCGGACGCCCAGCACGTGAACTAACTGACATTATTAGTAATCCGGAAGGGGATTGCTTCATATGTAAAGACTGCCTTAATATTTGTCGTGACTTGATGGACCTTAACCATAGGACAAAGGAAAGCGACAATAATAACTTTATAGATTTGCCTAAGCCACAAGAAATTAAAAACAAACTAGACGAATTTATTGTTGGACAAGACGAAGTAAAGAAAATATTAGCTGTTTCAGTTTATAATCACTACAAAAGAATTAATTATAATATGATTAAACGTAGCAATAATCAAGACGAAGTAGAGTTGGAGAAATCGAACGTCTTGCTTGTAGGACCTACAGGTAGCGGTAAAACCTTGCTTGCAAAGACACTTGCAAAGACTTTGAAAGTACCTTTTGCTTCAAGTGACGCAACTGCGCTAACTGAAGCGGGCTATGTAGGCGACGACGTTGAAAATATTTTGTTAAAATTAATCCAAAATGCAGACTATGATATAGAGAAGGCACAACGCGGAATAATCTATATTGACGAAATCGATAAAATTGCAAGGAAGACTCAAAACGTATCAATTACGCGTGACGTTAGCGGAGAAGGAGTGCAACAGGCACTTTTAAAAATACTCGAGGGGACTATCGCGTCCGTTCCACCGCAAGGCGGAAGAAAACATCCGCAACAAGAAAATATTAAAATAGATACTACTAACATATTGTTCATATGCGGAGGTGCATTTGTCGGACTGGATAAAATTATT
This sequence comes from uncultured Clostridia bacterium, assembly GCA_944377165.1. Lineage (GTDB taxonomy): Bacteria > Bacillota > Clostridia > Christensenellales > UBA1242 > Onthoplasma. Next base: position 62,756 of record CALWEJ010000005.1, read on the forward strand.
AGCGAACGAACAGGTGCTACTGCTCTTGGATTTGGCGCAGACGTGAAATCAAAGACAGAGAATACTTCACTCAATAAATTCGAAGATATTCAACCGCAAGACCTTATAAAATATGGTATGATACCGGAATTTGTAGGGAGATTGCCTATTGTCGCAACACTAGACAGCCTAGACGAAAACGCACTAGAAAAAATCTTAGTAGAGCCTAAGAATGCAATAACAAAACAATATATACAAATGTTTAAGATGGACGGCATTGATTTGCAGTTTGACCCTAAAGCTATTAAAGCAGTCGCACGTAAAGCGATTGAATTGAAGACAGGTGCAAGGGGTTTAAGAACAATCCTTGAAGAACGTATGTTAGATATAATGTACAGTGTGCATTTTGAAGACGATATTAAGAAAATCATTGTGACCGAAGACTTTATTACGAAGAAATCTAAACCGGAAATTATTAAAGAAAAACCAATTAAACGAAAAACCAAACAGCCTGCATAATAGGGCTGTTTTTGCTTTCACACAACTTAGTTGTTAAATATTTAAAATTATTTATGTAAAGTAAATTATTCATAATTTTATTGTTTTTTTGCTTATATGATTACTATACTTGACAGCTATCAATCAATTTAAATAATAATCTGAAATGTAATTTATTTTATTGACAAATTGAAAAATTTTTAGTAGACTCGACATAATATGAAAGTTGTAACAATTTGTGGGAGTATGCGATTTGAAAAAGAAATGAAAAAAATTGCTTGGGAACTAGAAACGATTAAAGGATATTCGGTTATTCAATGTGTTTATAATATAGAAAATAATTCTATTTCGGAAGAGCAACTTGTTAAATTGAATGATGCTCATTATAAAAAAATTGACATATCTGATGCTATTTATGTGGTCAATATAAATGGGTATATTGGTTCACAGGTCAAAAAAGAAATAGAATATGCTTTATCAAAAGAAAAAGAAATAATTTATTATGAAACAAAGGAGCAAAAATACAAAACTAAACAGCCTACATAATCGGGCTGTTTATATATTTTATATTTAGAATAAATAATAAAACTAAACAATAAAAATACTTATTTATCAATATTTATGTTATAATATAAAAGGGGTAAAATGAGAGCAATAATAGGTTTAGTTTCAAAACATAATGAAATAAAAAGTAGGAGAACTGTCACTTTTATTAGTGATGAGATGAAAAATGCTATTTTTTCTAATGGAGGAATTGCAATAGGTATAATACCAAGCACTAAAATAATTACCTTAGTCAACTCGAAAGAAGAATATGAAATTTTTAAACATATTGACCAATATTTTACAGAGAAAGAAAAGAGTGACTTAATACAACAAATCAATATGTGCGACGGGATAATTTTGTCTGGAGGTAAAGAAAGCGACGCATATGAGATATGGATTGCAAGATACTGCTATGACAATGACATTCCTATTCTAGGGATATGTGCAGGACATAATAATCTTGTACGAAGTGTGGGCGGAAGAACTAAAGAAGTCGAAAATCCGCAATTACACAATCAACCGAACCTTGATTACGTCCATTCAATAGATATTGATAAAACTTCAAAGTTTTTTACTTTTGTTAATGTAGAAAATATGAAAGTCAATTCTAGACATAAAAACACTATCGCTGACCCTGCGCATTTGAGTGTTGCGGCTTATGATGAATTTGGAAACATTGAAGTGACAGAAGATAAATTAAAAAAATGTTTTCTTGGTATGAGATTTCATCCAGAATCCTTATATTTAAACGATGAAATTCATAATAGAATATTTAAAAAGTTTATTGAAATTTGTAATAAGAAATAGTGAAATAATAAAATATAATAAGTAGATATTCAATCGATATCTTAAAATTAATATATAGAATTAATAAGATATATAATATTAAAAACAATAAATATTAAAATAAAAAATCAATAATCATTTAATTTTTTGAGCTAATAAAACATTTTATAATCACATTGGTAGAGAGTAAGATAGATTAAATTTAATTTACAATTAAACTTTTCTTTTATATAATAATGATATGAAGTTAATTACGATTGATATTAAGAGCAATAGGGAAACGGTTGCTCAAGCAATAGCGGAATTTTTAATTGAACTTGATTCGTACAAACAGGGCGGATTTAAGGTTATGAAAGTTATCCACGGATATGGTAGCCACGGAGTAGGCGGAGCAATTAAGCAAGCATTTTTGAAACAATGTAGAGATTTAAAAAATCGCGGTAAGATTGAAGACTATGTTTGTTGTGACCAATGGACTCCTAAAAATGTGGTTAGGAAAATCGCTGTAAACTATTGTCCTGACCTTCTTGCGGACGGTGATTTGTTTATGTTAAACCCGGGTTGTACGATAGTAATTATTTAAATTTTAGTTTAATAATAAATTAGTAGTTTATAAAATAATTATTTTAATATAAGAAATTTATAAATATTCAAATATCTATCTAAATATATTTTATTTTTATCTAAAATTATGACATAATATTATAAAGGGGAAGTTATGAGTAGTTCAAATAAAGAAAATGTTAAAAGAAAGTCTGGAGTAGGAGCATTTTTAGGCGGTTCATTTTTGGGATTTATTTTAGGTATAGCCGCTGTTGTAGGATTGTGCGTATTTGCATATTTTAATGTATCAGTGTCGTGGATTAATAGTCATTTTAATACTAATATTGATGTTGGGAATGAAGACATTAATAAACTTACATTAAATGTAGCTGTATCGCACGCGGTTAATTTACTTAATAATACAGATAGTTATACACTTAACAATTTAAAAAGTGATTTTGGTATTGAGATTCCTAATGAGATAATGGGAATAGATATTTCGTCTTTGAAGTCAGTTCCTTTAACCGAACTTGCTACTAAAGCACAAGCATTAATCGGAAACGTCAGTGCGGACGAATTAAAAGAAGTAGTTGATTTGACAAGTATGGAAGATATACTTTCTACTGAAAAAACTTACTACTATAATTCTACTAACAGTTTATTATACGAAGATGCTGATTACACTATTGAAGCGCTCAGCACTGACATTTATGAATATGATAGTGCAAATAGTGTAATTATATTGAAAGGTAAAACATATCCGCTTATTGAAAGTGGAGCACAGTCAACAATTTCTGTGGAATTAAAGTACTTGCCACTATCTGAGGCAATTTCAAGTTTTACTAATGATTTAGGCGAAAATCTTACATTCGCTGATCTATCAAATTATGGAATTGTACTTCCTGACTATATTTTACAAGGCAATGAAGATAAGACCTTAAGCGAGATTCAACAAGTTATAGACAATGTTCGCGTCGCGTCTATATTAGGTTATAATTATGATACGGTTAGTGGTAAAGTGTATTATTCGGACGGTACACCTGTCGAAGGAGTTTTGGGAGCAATAACAAAATATAAGATTTCTGAGCTTAATGAAGATACAATAAATAATTTAACAGTTAATGATTTATTTGGGGATACGAGTGGAGCTTTAGGGTTAATTGATGGCAATACGACAATTAATCAAATACCTACTGCCTTATCAGAAAAAATAAAGACTAGTACTGTCGGTGAATTAGTAGAAAATGGACTCGTAGAGATAGAAAATTATGATAATGTAAAAAATGAAACATTTACTATAAATGGTGAAACAATCACATTTGAAAGTTTAACGTTGCAAGATATGTTTAAGCTGTTTGTTGATAATATTACAATTATTAGCTCGGCTAGTGACGTGCAAGCTTAAAAAATATATTTGCACTTTTCTTAATAATTGTGATGCAAATGCAGCGACACAATCGCATATTTAGAGAAAAGTGCAATTATAATTAGCAGTAAGTAGTGGAGAAGGACATCAAGTGAGCTACTAACTTAGTGCAAGCAAAAATATGAATAATTTGTTATGAAATGATAGTTTAAAATACTATCATTTTTTTTATTTAAAAGGAAAATGTTTTTTATTTGTTTCAATTTAATTGATTGAAAAAGCATAAAATCCTTTATATTAATGTAAATCATTTATATAGTATATAAGAATAAATAAGTTGAATGGAAATATTTTAGCTACAATGTTAGTTTAAACAGGGTTTGCATAACGTAAAATTCACTATTTTGTCCGAATATAAAGAAAATTAAAAAATTTTTAAAAAAATTAAAAAAATATATAAAAAACTGTTGACATAAAATTTTCATTATGATATTATACAAATGCTTGCGCTGAAGGAACGAGCAACACAAATTAAAATTTTAGAAAATTTTCAAAAAAATTTAAAAAATTTTTAAAAAAGTGTTGACAAAGTTCATTTAATGTGTTATATTAATAACGCACTTGAGTTAGCAAGTGTCGAACAAATAGTTCGTCAGAACAATTTATATCTTAATATGTACAGGTAAGAATTAGTGATGAACAAAGTTCTTGCCAATTCCAAGTTTTTTAGACAACGAAAAATTAGCCAAGCGATGAGCAAGGTATTTTATAAAAATTTGTTTTCTTAATTTTAAGAATTCATATAAATTTTTGTAGAGTTTGATCCTGGCTCAGGACAAACGCTGGCGGCGTGCTTTAAACATGCAAGTCGAACGGAGGTTAGGTTTTCCACTAAGCGCTCTCAATTACGAAAGTAAAGGTTAGGACGTTTAGTGGAAGACTTACCCTTAGTGGCGGACGGGTGAGTAACGCGTGAGTAATCTACCTCTATCTGGGGGACAACAGTTGGAAACGACTGCTAATACCGCATAGGACCACAGGTACACAAGTACTAGGGGTGAAAGATTTATCGAATAGAGATGAGCTTGCGTAGCATTAGTTAGTTGGTGGGGTAACGGCCTACCAAGACGATGATGCTTAGCCGATCTGAGAGGATGATCGGCCACACTGGAACTGAGACACGGTCCAGACTCCTACGGGAGGCAGCAGTTAGGAATATTGGGCAATGGAGGAAACTCTGACCCAGCAACGCCGCGTGAAGGATGAAGGTCCTCGGATTGTAAACTTCTGTATTATGGGAAGAAGATAGTGACGGTACCATAATAGAAAGCTTCGGCAAACTACGTGCCAGCAGCCGCGGTAAGACGTAGGAAGCAAGCGTTGTCCGGAATGACTGGGCGTAAAGGGTGCGTAGGCGGTTTCTTAAGTCTGTTGTGAAATCCTGTGGCTTAACCATAGAACTGCAGCAGATACTGGGAGGCTAGAGTGCGGAAGAGGTTGACGGAATTACTAGTGTAGCGGTGGAATGCGTAGATATTAGTAAGAAGACCGGAGGCGAAGGCGGTCAACTGGGACGTAACTGACGCTGAGGCACGAAAGCGTGGGGAGCAAACAGGATTAGATACCCTGGTAGTCCACGCCCTAAACGATGCATACTAGACTATGGCTTTATCGACAAAGTCAGGGTCGTAGCAAACGCGATAAGTATGCCGCCTGGGGAGTACGAACGCAAGTTTAAAACTCAAAGGAATTGACGGGGACCCGCACAAGCAGCGGAGCATGTGGTTTAATTCGACGCTACGCGAAAAACCTTACCTAGGCTTGACATAGGATGCATAGCTGTGAAAGCAGTGAAGTTATAGTAATATAACATCCATACAGATGGTGCATGGTTGTCGTCAGCTCGTGTCGTGAGATGTTGGGTTAAGTCCCGCAACGAGCGCAACCCCTGTCGTTAGTTACTAACATTTAGTTGAGAACTCTAACGAAACTGCCGTAGATAATACGGAGGAAGGTGGGGATGACGTCAAATCATCATGCCTCTTACGCCTAGGGCTACACACGTGCTACAATGCCCATTACAAAGAGACGCGATATCGTAAGGTGGAGCAAATCTCAAAAAGATGGGCCCAGTTCAGACTGAGGGCTGCAACCCGCCCTCACGAAGACGGAGTTGCTAGTAATCCCGAATCAGCATGTCGGGGTGAATGCGTTCCCGGGTCTTGTACACACTGCCCGTCACGCCATGGGAGCCGGGGGTACCCGAAGTCAGTGGGCTAACCCGCAAGGGAGGCAGCTGCCGAAGGTAAAACTGGTGACTGGGGTGAAGTCGTAACAAGGTAGCCGTATCGGAAGGTGCGGCTGGATCACCTCCTTTTAAAGAGTTATTCTTTAAAGTCGACTTGATAACATTAGTTATCATGAGTGTATTGAGTGAGAGTCACTCATTAATAAAACAATACTAGAAAACAAGTACATTTGAGATATAAATATTAAAAAAGTCAGTTTAACCCACTGACTTTTTTTTCGCATTATAATGAGTTTTAAATATTAATTTATATGAACTTTGTTTATATATTTTGTACTATTATTTAAAATATCTTTTTATTTAGCATTGACAATTATATTTCACCGTGTTAGTATTAAAAAGAAGGGAAATTATGAGAAAGAATAAAAAAGAAATTTTGACAGCAGAAGATGTAAAAAATATGATTGGTAAAAGGTGGAAACCTGCAAACAATTATCAAACTTTTTTGGAACGCGCGATAGAAGGTAAAGAAAAGTTTTTATCAGGCGAAAATTTAATTAAGAAAGACGATAATGGAAACCCTGCTAAAATTGATAAATATAATAGATATAATTTAAATCATATCAAAATGATTTTCAAGAAATATCCTGAGACATTTGCAATCGACAATTTTGCCGATACTATTGCACAAAAGTATAATATATCACACGTTGGTATGCATTCTAAAGAATTCGTTCAATCTAATTATTTTGATAGTACTTTTAGAATGATGAAAGAAGTTTCAAAAGAATTGAATAAATATGTATTGTCAAAAAGTTTAATTCAAAAAGAAATTCAAAAAACAAAAATTTCAGATAAGGGAGAATCAAGAATGACGGCTAAATATACAAAAATTAACAATGAGATGAAACAAAATTTTTCTGATGACGGTACTTTATTAATCGAATTATGCGATAATAAAATAACAGAATATTTATCAAAACATTATGTAAAGACAGTTGGAGACCTTATGAAATATTTAGGTATAAAGAAAAATTATGCTTCTTACAATATGTATTGCAATAGATTTGAAGAAGAATATAAAGAATTTTATACCAGTATTTTAAACTATGCTAACCAAAAAGAAAATGCAAATATAAGTGAACAAACGTTAGTCGATAAAACAAGGACAAGAAAGATTATTTTTGAGCAAACGAAAGAACCAGTTAAAAGCTTTTCAAAAGCAGATATTTTTGACTATGAAGGAGATTCTTTGTATGATGACGACGGAGTTTTAGATAATCCTAATCAAGTTAAAGAGACTAGAACTAAAAGTGAAGAAATAAACAATAATTCGGGTGCTATTGAAAAAATAAATACAGGCAAAAAAGAAATTGATTTACCTATAGAAAAACTTTCTTCTATTGAAGATTTAGAGAAAATTGATGCAAAATATTTTGACTTAGGCAGCGATTCAATGGAAAAAATATATGATTTAGTAAAAGCCTATTTAAACAACTTAGTCGATTCTTATATTTACGATATTGATGGAAAAGAGGTCGAAGATTTAGTGGAAGAAGAAAAGAAAAAATATCGTGATATTGTTGATAGGAAACGTGCACTTTTAGCTAAATCTAAGGAAGCAGACAGAATAAAAAGAAACATTGCACGCGATGTGAAATATAAGTTTAATACCAAGAAACAAAGGAATCTACCACATAAACACAATTACTTTGCTGAAGATGATGAATTGTTGTTCTAAAATTGTATAACATTTATAAATCATTAATTTAATCATTAGTCTATATAAAATTTTAACTTATAATAGATTTAAAAATATATTAGTATAAAAGATTAAAAATAGGGAGTTCAAGAAAACTTTTTAGAAAGTATTATGGAAAAATTATATTATAGAAGTCTTAAGGAAGAAGATTTTAAAACGTGGGAAGACCTTGCAAAAAAAGAATTTCTAGAAAATGATTTTTGTGATGCTAATTTTTTAGAAAAGAATAAAAGTAGAATTAAAGGTTGGGTTTTACTCGATAATAATAAAGAATGGATAGGGTGTTGTTTTATTTCGACAAGAACTAGATACTATAATGAGAATGGTGTTCACTTTTTAGAGATTTGCACTTTCCCGAATTATAGAAATAAAGGTTATGGTAAATATCTTGTTAAAATTATGTTTGACAATACTTTAAATTCAGAAAAAAGCGTTTGCATTAATCAAGATAATATACCGTCAATTAGATTATTCACAGAATATGGATTTAAATATTTTGATAAACACAAAAGTGGATTATGGAATATTTATAAATGCGATAAGTCGTATTATCCTGAAATTCTTAAAGATGTCAAAATAATAAATATAGATTAAATATAGTTTGGAAATGGAAAAAGTTAATAATATTAATTATATATTTATTTAAAGAGAGATAGTGAAAACTATTTCTTTTTTTATATTTTTATAATCTTAAGCTGTTTTTAATTGTTATATTATAAATTCTTTGACATATCGCGCTTTAATTTATGCAATATTTTTTTCTCAAGACGCGAGATGTAGCTTTGAGATATATTCATTGTATCGGCAACTTCTTTTTGTGTTAATTCGTCATAGCCATTAAGACCATAGCGCATACTCATTATTAATTTTTCACGGTCATTTAACTTTTCTATTGATTGAAGCAAATACTCTTTTTGGTCCTTTAATTCTATTTCATCATAAGCAAGTTTATCATCTGGGATTACTTCGCCTAGGGTTAAATTATTGCCTTCGTCATCTCCAGATAAACTGTCGTCTAGACTAACATCATTTATTGATTTGTTTACTTTCCTTAGATACATTAAAATTTCATTTTCTATGCATCTACTAGCATAGGTTGCAAGTTTAATATTCTTGTCCAATTTGTAGCTATCAACCGCTTTAATAAGTCCGATAGCACCGACAGAAACTAAATCTTGAATATCTAATTTTTTGCTGTCAAATCTTTTAGCGATGAACATAACTAAACGTAAATTATGCTCAATTAATAGGGACTTTGCGTGAATATCATTTTTATCTTGAAAGGCACGGACTAAGTCATATTCACTTTCGCTATCTAATGGTTCAGGTAAACTTTCTGCCGAAAAAATGTAATTAACGACCGCTTTTTCGTCCAAAAGTTCAAGTCGAAAAATGCGTCTGAATGTAAGTTTAAGTTTATTAATAAAATTGTCGATAAAAGTTTTTAAATTTTTTTTACTCATATTAACTCCTTATATCAAATTTGGTGCAAGTAGGGCATCATAATTTGCACCTTTGAAACTATTAGTTGTATTCACTGCCACATATTGTTCGGTCAAAATTTTTTTCTTTTTACCTAAATTGACCTCAATACTGTCGATTTTAATTATTTTCATTTTATTTAATCCTGCGACAGTTCCTAAACTAATTTCATCAGTTTTCGACGTATAAAATTCTATTAGATTTTGTTTTGTTAAATGCAGATAAGAATCTAAGTCAATAATAATCACAGGTTTACCCATATATGTAAGTCTATTACCAGTGTCAAGAAAAGCGTTAATTTTTAGTTTTTGTTTATTTAAATGCAGTGTTAATGTATATATAAGTTTAGTTAGATTAATTTTACTTTTGATATGCGAAGAAACAAGTTGAAATATATATGTTAAGATTATTATAATTAGTGTGATTATACCTAAATTAATTTTGCTAGACATTATAACACCAAATTCAGTAAGATAGGTTGAAGAACTTAAGCCTATGACCGCTCCGCCAAAAGCATATGTATAAACAAATAGCAATATTAAATTAAATAAAAATCCTTTCCATTTTGTTTTAAAAGCGATTATTAACATTAAACACGCGCAAAATATCTTTAAAATATTCATAAAGATTGCGTTTTTCAAAAATATTGCAGATATTACACTAAAACTTGCGCCTAATAGAGAAGCTAGCGTTATTTTGAAAAAACTCGATTTAGACTTTGTCGTTATTTCAACTAAACGCAACAAGCAAAGATTTATTATTAAGTTTTGAATCAGAAAACTTTCTATATATATGGTCATACAAAAATTATACATATCAATTGAGATTATGTTCTATGATAAAAAGTAGAATAATCTGACCTTTTTGTCGAAAAAAAAGATTGTATGACTATTTTATTTTTTTATGAATAAAAACGTGTCCAATTAGTCACAATATCTATCGAGGTGAATATGGCAAGACGAGTTTATATTTGCGGAGTTGATACTTCTACATTACCAAAATTAAGTCACGAAGAATCTGCTAAATTGCTTGCTAGGATAAAGGCTGGAGATGAAGTCGCGCGCGATTATTATATATATTGTAATATGCGATTAGTGTTATCTGTAGCGCAACGTTTCGTTTCGAGCAATGAAAATATGGACGATATATTTCAAGTAGGTTGTGTTGGGCTATTAAAAGCAATAGAGAATTTTGATACGTCAGTCAATGTTCAATTTTCAACATATGCTGTGCCGATGATACAAGGCGAGATAAAAAGATTTTTGCGCGATTCTTCCGTTATGCGAGTTAGCAGAAGTTTGCGTGATACTGCATATATGGTGCTAAAAAGTAAAGAGAAGTTGCAAGAAAACAGGTCGGACGAAGTTGGATTAGAAGAAGTCGCTACTGATTTAAATTTGACGATACGTGAAGTATATGACGCAATCGATGCTATTACTAATCCTATATCACTTGATGACGCATATATGAGTGAGGGCGACGAAAAAATGCGCTTAGACGAGCATATTGCAGACACTGAACATTCGGTAGAAAAATGGATAGACCATACCGATTTGCTTGACGCTATAAAATGCTTAGACGAACGTGAGCGTAATATTTTAAAATTACGATATTTTGTAGGTAAGACTCAAATGGAAGTAAGCAATGCAGTAGGTATATCCCAAGCGCAAGTTAGTAGATTAGAGAAAAATGCTCTCGAGCATATAAAAAAATCACTTTAATAATTTAATTTTAGTTGTACTAAATTTTCAAGATAAAAATAATTGTTAAGATATGTAAATTACCTATAATTCAAAATTAGTATTTGACATATTAATAAAAATAAGATAATATATCATTTATGGGACAATTATTTAGTTTTATATTTATATTTTCATTTATAATCATAGCGCTAGTAATAATATTTGTTGTAATAACAGTAGTGAGAAAATTTACAAGATTTTCACCTACAGAAGTGACAAAGACTCTAAAAACACAAATTGAAACATTAAAACCAAAAGTAGTAAAATGTGAGTATTGTGGTAGTATATTAAAAGAAACAGATTCAGTTTGTAGCGCATGTGGTGCAAAAAGGACAAGTAAGGACTAACTAACGTTAGTTCTTTTTTATTTTTATTGAATTCGACATTATTATTACAAATATATCAAAATTGTAATATTTATTATATAATTTTTTGTCATTTTATTTTTGAAAAATGCATTTAATGTGTTAGGATAGGGTGGTAGATATCTATGAAAGTGCTCTTTATTAAAAAAACAACGTTAGTAATAATCGTTGGAGTACTAGTTTTTTTATCAGCTTTTGCGCTAAATGCAAATGGAGTAAGTCTTGCAAGTGCGTATTTTACAGTGGGTAGATTGTTGCCTATATATTCCGTTAGTACGGAAGAAAATAAATTATCTATATCGTTTGATGCTGCGTGGGGAGCAGATAAAACGCGTGATATTATGGCTTTGTGCGATAGTTATGGAGTTAAAGCAACCTTCTTTTTAGTCGGATTTTGGATTGAAAAGTATCCTGAAATGGTAGTAGAAATATACAATAATGGATTTGAAATTGGACTCCATTCAAATACTCACCCCGATATGACAAAACTTACACGTGACGAAATGACTAATGAACTTACTACAAATATACAACTTATAGAAGATTTGACCGGATTTAGACCAAAATTATTTCGTCCTCCTTATGGATATTATAATAATACACTAATTGAAGTTTGCAATAGTTTAGGTTTAAGTTGTATTGAATGGAGTGTTGATAGTCTTGATTGGAAAGGTCTGTCCGGTAGTGAGATTGCTGGACGCGTGACTAGCAAAGCTGACAACGGGAGCATTATATTATGTCACAACAATTCGGACCATATAATCGATGGTCTTAAAATGATTCTTGAATATTTCAAGAACACAAATAAAAAACTTGTACCAATAGGAGAACTAATTTATTACGATAACTATACAATAAATTCACAAGGTACACAAATAAAAAATTAAGGGAGAAACTAATGAATCACGAATTATTAAATAATAATAAAGTATATTTACAAGGCATAGTATCTAGCCTTCCAGAATTCAATCATTCTGTAATGGGGGAAGATTTCTATACATTTAATTTAAACGTATCAAGATTAAGCGGTAAAGATGATATTTTGCCGATAATAATATCAGGTAAAATGTTGGTTCATCCGCTTAGTTTGGGCGAAAAATTTGCGATGCGCGGACAATTTAGAAGTTTTAATAAACTTGTCGATGGAAAGAGTAAATTAATTTTATCCGTCTTCTGTAGAGAAAGATGTCTTTGGGACGACGAAGCGAATTCTAATGTAATAGAATTAAACGGATATATTTGCAAGTCACCTATCTACAGAGTGACACCATTTAACAGAGAAATTTGTGATTTACTTCTCGCAGTTAATAGGAACTATGATAAATCGGATTATATTCCTTGTATCGCGTGGGGTAGAGATGCGCAGTACGTTGGCGAAATGGCGGTAGGAACAAAAATTCATTTATTAGGGCGTATACAAAGTAGAGAATATACTAAACACATAGAGGGAGAAAACGAGCCTATACAAAAAATGGCATATGAAGTAAGTGTAGCAAAATTAACCTCATTAATATCATAAAAATGCAACTAAAAGTAGTTGTATTTTTTTATAATTTAAAATATAATAAAAACATATATTTTGTAAAAAATAGAACAAACGTTCGACATAAACGGCAGAAATTGTCGAAAATAGTGTCTAAATAATATCTTATTTTGTAAAAAAATGACATATACACTTGACTTTTCGACATTTCTTAATATATACTTTTTTCGTAAAATGGAGATGAAAATGATAGATATTTATGATGCAGAAGCATTGGTAAAAATTTATAGAATGTTAGAAAAAAGATGTGAAGCATTAGATAGATTTATAGAAAACCATGCATATTATTTTAGTAATTCGTGTGATGAACTAGGCTCACTTGATGTATGTAATAATATTATAGACTTAATGGCAAGAAAAAATCAACTGATAAATTTAAATATGATTCTAAAAAAAGCTATTTCAACACTAAGTGATAATGATAAAAAAATATTATATATTAAAATGAACTATACTATAAGTATGTCTGAGATATGTGGTATTTTTTCTTTAAAAGAACGTACCGCTTTTAGACGAATTGAGCGCGCGTTTCAAAATTTAGCCGACGCACTAAATGCTTCAAAATATGTTAGTAAACTAGAAAAAATTATTGATAGCGAAGATTGGATTGTTAAAATTCGCAATGAAGTTAAAAATAGAAGACAATCGTATAAGTCAAACGTCCTTGCTACATAGAAGTTAATTTATATTGTAATCTTGTATTTCGCCTTTTGAAGTTTTGTCGCTTTTCATAATTTTCGAACCTTTTAAAATCAGGAACAAGAAAAGAAGCGCAGGTACACATAAAATTGCTATTATTATACCAGTGGTAGAATCGTTTAGCGGAAGTGAAGTTTTAGGCGGTGCTTCTCCAAAATCTGGTGCGGTTGTATATACAACTTCTTCGCTGTTGTTGGGTAAAGGATTAGGCAATTCATCGCAAAAATCGCTATACACATAGCCATAAAAATCTTCTCCTGCGCTGTATTTGCAATAGTACCAAACGTTTGTCCTTCCATCAATACACTGTTCGCCAATTATTGACCCATAATACGTTAAGTTTCTGTTATACAAAGGTATGTAAGCTACTTGACTAGAACTTCCGCTTAATGTTGTGGGTTCGCTACGCAAATCTCTACTCATTTCAGCATAGACTCGAAAGTTTAAATAATCTAGATACGGAGTTTTCGGACTACCGACAATTGTTTGAACGCAGTCTTTTTTTACATACCCCGTAAAAGAGGAATAATTAACTTTATAAAAAGAGTTATTGCTAGAATCAATAAGTTGTACAAAGTATGTTTGCGGTAGAACGAAATAGACGTTAGAGTAGTCGTCAACATCTATTGGTGACTTGTATAGATACGCGTCCGTAGTCATAATGCGCGCGTAATAAATTGTGCTAGCAAAAACTTGACCAGTTGTAGTGACAAATGGCAGAGAAGAAACTAAAACAAAAATTATTAGTACAAAGAAAATCATATTCTCAGTTTATCACAAAATTTTTTAAATAAAATGACAAGTTTAAGCTAAACTTGACGACTTTTAGAGTAAAGTGTGTGCAAAATGAATTTGATTAATCAGATTTTAAAAATAGAATCGATATTAAAGGATAGAGAAGAAAAAAATAAATTAGCAAAATATAACACTGGAGAAAAAGTTCATTTAAAACAAATAGAATTTCATAAATGCCCTAAAAAAAATCGATGGGTATTCGGAGGGAATAGAACAGGGAAAACAGAATGCGGAGCGGTTGAAGTGGTATATATGGCGCGCGGAATTCATCCATATAGAAATATTACGCACGCAACGAATGGTTGGGTAGTTAGTTTATCGACGCAGGTACAGCGCGACGTTGCTCAAAGTAAAATATTGAATTATTTAAATCCAGATTGGATAATTGATGTAGTAATGTTGCACGGAAGAAAGGATAATTATATTAACGGAGTTATTGACTATATCTTAGTAAAAAATATATTTGGCACTGTCAGTAAAATAGGCTTTAAAAGTTGTGACCAAGGTAGAGAAAAATTCCAAGGGACAAGCCTTGATTATGTTTGGTTTGACGAAGAACCACCATATGATATTTATCAAGAATGTAGAATGCGCGTGCTTGACACAAATGGCGATATTTTCGCGACGATGACACCGCTTAAAGGTATGACGTTTGTATATGACGAAATATTTTTAAACAAATTTAATGACGATAATATTTGGTACGAATTTATATCGTGGAGCGATAATCCTTTTATTAGTGAACAAGCAAAGCAGTCAATGCGTGCGGGAATGTCAGCGGAAGAATTAAGAACGAGAGAAAGAGGCGAATTTTTAAGCATAGGGGGACGAGTGTATCCAGAATTTGATGAGAATATTAATGTTATAGAGCCGTTCGATATTCCGTTCGATTGGCAAGACAAATTGTCTATTGACCCCGGACTTAGAAATCCACTTTCGTGCCATTGGTATGCAGTAGATTATGATGGAAATATTTATGTAGTTGCTGAGCATTTTGATTCGGATAAAGATATAGATTATCACAGCCGAGAGATACACAAAATTAGTGAATCACTTAATTGGCACACAAACAAAAATGGTATGTTGGAAGCTCTAATAGATAGTGCAGCAAAACAGACTACACTTGCTTCACTAAAAAGTGTTGCTGACCTTTTTTATGAACACAATATACTAGTCAATACGAACGTAAATAAAGACGTTTTCTCAGGTATTCAGCGAGTGAAATCATATTTAAAAAACAGTGAAGGAAAATCTAAATTGTTTATATTTAATACGTGTACAAATTTAATAAGAGAATTGAAATCATATAGATGGGGAAATGGCGATTCTCCAGTAAAAGAAGATGACCATTGCCTAGACGAATTGCGATATTATATAATGTCACGGCCTGAAAATAAACCGCCTAAACCAACATTAAATCTTATCCAGCAGAATAAAGAGCGATTAATTAGGAATTTAAGGAGGGGAGCAGATGGATGATTTAGATAGCAACACATTACGTGCATTAAAAAGATGCATTAATGGTATGAACTTGATAGAAACGACTAGCGAGTACACAAAAGATGAAGATAGTGGCGAACTAATAATGGTTAAACAAAAGCGAGTAGAAAAAGCAATACCGCCAAATGTTGATATATTAAAATTAATATATCAGAATCTTATGCCGAACAAAACGGATTATGAGACAATGACGGACGAAGAATTAAAAAAGGAAAAATATCGTTTATTAAACGAACTAAAGGAGATGGAAAGTGATAGTAGAAAAAGCAAAAGTAAAAGTTAAGTGCGATGCCAGTGGTTGCAACAATCCGTGCGATTATGTGATTGTGAATAAGAAATTTATTTTTGACGGCAACATTTATTTATGTTCTAGTTGCGCGAATGAATTGTATAGCGAATTAGGGAAATTTTTAGTGCCTAAAGCAATTAATCCTATTTATAAAAAGCGAGGTAAAGATGAGCAAATTAACAACTAAACAACTAGTAGAAGCAGTGCGCGCTGATTATAATGCTAGACGTGATGCGCGTATGAGCCTAGAAGCGCAGTGGCAGTTAAACATCAATTTTATGATGGGTAATCAATATAGTTATGTTGCGCGAAACAACACTGTACGCGAAGATGAAAAACAATATTTCTGGCAAGAAAAAGAGGTGTTTAATCACATAGCGCCAATGATTGAAACGCGTATTTCGAAAATTTGTTCTAATACTCCAAAAGTGACCGTAATCCCAGCTACGACAGAAGAAGCGGATATAGAAAGCGCGAAGTTAAGTAAAGAAATTTTGAATTCAGTATCTAATAGACTTAACCTTGTCGATATAGAAAAAACAGCTACAACTTGGAGTGAAATTTGCGGTACAGTATTCTATAAAGTCGCGTGGAATACAAATTCGGGCAAGATGGTCGCGACAGACGATTATGGCAATTCAATTAGAGAAGGTGATGTACAAGTAGAAGTGGTGTCGCCATTTGAAATTTTCCCTGATAATTTGTCGTGCGAGCGAATGGAAGATGTTAAAAGTCTTATACACGCACGAGCAGTAGATATTGACCAGATAAAATCTGAATGGGGAGTTGATGTAAATGCGGAAGAAGTTCACGCATTTACTTTAGACAATACGCAAGGTTTAGGAGGATTAGGATATGACGCGCGCATTAATCGCGTGGCGAACAGCGAACTATCACATCATTGCGTAGTTATCGAGAGATATGAACGCGCAACAAAAGCATATCCTAATGGTCGATTAACTATTATTGCGGGCGATAAACTACTATTTGACGGCGAACTACCTTATATTAATGACGAGTTAAATCAAAGGACGTTTCCGTTTGTAAAGCAAATTTCGAACTATTTACCCGGAAGTTTCTTTGGGGTTAGTGTCATAGATAGAATGATCCCTGTACAACGTGCTTATAACGCGATTAGGAATAGGAAACACGAATATTTTAATCGTGCTGTAATGAATGTCCTTGCAGTAGAAGACGGAAGTGTAGATACAGACGCACTCGAAGTAGAAGGATTATCTCCGGGGAAAGTATTAGTCTATAGACAAGGCAGTAAAGTCCCTGAAATAATGCAGAATCCAGCAATGACTATAGATTTTGACGCGGAAGAAGAACGCCTGCTCTCTGAGTTTAAAACAGTGTCAGGTGTTAGCGATATGATGACGGATAGCTATGCGCAATACACAAGTATGTCCGGTGTAGCATTGGAATTATTAGCAGAGCAAGATATTTCACGTTTATCAACGGCAATCGATTCAACAAAATTAGCGGTTAAAATTGTCGCTAAATATATTTTAAGATTATATAAGCAATTTGCTGTAATACCTAGATTATTAAAAATCAATGGCGAAAATAATACTATTCAAATGTACTATTGGGACCAAAATGAAATATCTAGTGATGACGTTGTATTTGATACATCTACCGATACAAACGATTCTTTAGGGCAGAGAAGAACAATGTTATTAGATTTAATTAAGCAAGGTTTAATGTATGACCAAGACGGCAAATTTTCACAAAGTACGCGTAAAAAATGCTTAGATTTATTAGGGTTCGGAATGTGGGAAAATTCTATTGATTTACCTACATTGCATATAAATAGAGCGAAGGAAGAGAATTTAGCATCAGAGAATAAAGAACTCGAAATATTGCCTATTGACAATCATCAAATTCATATAGATGAGCATACTGCTTATATATTAGGTAGCGACATAAAAAATAAAATAAATTCAAAAAAAATAATAGAAAAATTATTAAAACACATAGAAGAACATAAAAAACTTTTACAAGCAGAAGAAAAAAATAAGATTGAAAAAGGAGAATAGTTTATGGAAGAATTGGAACAACCAGCTTTAGAGGATTCTGGCTCCAACGAAAAATATGGTAAATTCAAAAATGCGGAAAGTCTAATAAAGGCCTATAATAGTCTTGAAGCAGAGTTTACTAAGAAGAGTCAACGACTCTCTCAGCTCGAAAGCGAAAAGTTATCGAAAGAAACTGAAGCGAATAAGCGAGCTGAAATAGATAAAAGAGTTGACGATTTTGTAGCGAAATATGATATTGCTATGCCTTTTAGTAGCGCGCTAAAAGAAAGTTTAGCAAGCGACGAAAGTTTAAATTTAGGCGAAGAAGCTGTTAAACTAATCGCAAAGGACTACAAACGAGCAGAAGATTATGTTTGTGATGATGAATTTTTGAATAAATATATTTATTCCAATAAGGAAATTAAAGATAAAATCGTGAAAGATTATTTATCTAAAATATCTCAAGATTCTCCTATCAAACTCGAATCTACAGGGAACATACTTTTATCTACACCTAAAGTCCCTACCACTATACAAGAGGCAGGGCGATTAGCAAAAACGATTATCAAACAAAAATAGGAGATAAAAATGATAGATTTAACTTCAGCGCAAAATGCACTTAAAGATGCGTATTTGGTTGCGGCTTGCAATCAATTAAATACAAAAACAAATCCGCTATTTGCTAAGATTAAACAATCAAGTGCAGATGTTTATGGTAAGCAAATAATTAAAATGGCACCTATTGGTTTAAATGGTGGTGTCGGCGCAGGTACAGAAACAGGAGAACTTCCTACTGCGAAAGAAAATACATATGTACAATTCAAAACTACATTAAAGAACTTATACGGAACAATAGAAATTAGTGACAAGGCTATTCGTGCTAGCGCAAACAGCAACGGCGCGTTTGTTGACCTTTTAAATGCTGAAATGGAAGGCTTAATCACTGCTTCTAAATTTAATTTAGGTCGTATGTTATACGGCGACGGCTCTGGTCTAGTAGGTAAAGTCAGTCAGTATTCAAGCGGTGTTGCTACAATGGATAGCGTAAAGAATTTAATGGAAGGAATGGTCGTAGATGTATATAATAGCAACAGTAAAACACATTCAGGCTTAAGAATTTCGTACGTTGATAGAGTAAATAAAACTATTACTTTCACTATAGCTCCAAGTTCTAATCTAGTTGCAGGCGACCTGCTTTATGTTCAAGGTAGTAAAGATAATGAAATTACAGGCTTAGGCGCAATTTTTGATACAACTAAAAATTTATACGGCTTAAATAGAACAACAAACAAATGGCTAAACCCTTATATCTCTTCACCAGAAAGTGCGCAAGAAATTAGTGACGGTGTTTTGCAAACAGCAGTAGATTTCTTAGAAGAAAATACTGGCTCGAACATTGACTTTATTACTTGCGGAGCGGGTGTAAAACGTGCTTATCAACAATACCTTGCTTGCTACAGACGAAATATTGACGTCACTGTGCTTGAAGGCGGGTACAAAGCAATTAGTTTTAATGGAATTCCAGTTGTTTCAGATAGGTTCATTCCAGACGACACATTGTATATGTTAGATAGTACAAAATTCACCCTTCATCAACTATGCGATTGGGAGTGGATTGAAGGCGAAGGCGGAAAGATTTTACGTCAAAAAGCAGGCTACCCAGCATATACTGCAACTTTAGTTAAATATGCTGACCTTATTTGTGACCAACCAAATGGACAAGCAAAATTTACAAATATTGCAAGTACAGTCACTAATCCATTTAGTACTTCTGTAATGGTTAACGGCGCAGGAGCTACTGAATAATTTTAAACCTAAAAACTATCTAAAATCATCTAAGAATCATACTTAGATGATTTTTAAAATTTTAAAAGGAAATAATATGAAAATAAAAATATCCCACGATGTATATGAAATATCAAAAAGAATTAAAAATATAGATAAAGATTATTTTATTGTTTACGATACAGTCAATGGGAAATTTGAAGTTCATAATTCAAGTCAACAGAATGGTAGTTTTTGTGTTTCTATTCCATATGATTCGCTTGACGAGCGCACACTTGTCCATACTCTTAAATCAAGGAGCGAAAATATAGAACGAATTTTAGAAGAAATTGACTATAACAATAAACTTAAAGAGAGTGCGGACAAGTCTGAAGTTCAAGCGCAGTTGAACGAAATAGTAGAAGACAATTTTAAGTCAGACTAAGGAGATTATTTATGAAAATTATTGATATTATGGCGCAAAGCGCTGAATTGTTAGGGCTTGACAGCGCGAAATCTATTATGGCGTCGGCAAGCGAAGAAAACGAATCAACGACACTAGAAAATGAACAAGTTGCTCGCCTATTTAACTTAATAAAATTTTCGTTGCAAGAACTATGCACTAATTATATTCCAATTTTAGAGAGTGTGGAAATTACAACAACGGATAAGAAATATGCTCTAGGCTCGCTTACTAATTATATTCGCGTGCATAATGTTTATTTAGACGGCAGTCCTATTAAATATAAAATTATTAACAGATATCTAACTATGGAGAAAGATGGTACATATACTGTTGAGTATTATACCTATCCGACTGTAAATAGTTTGTTTGATGAAATTGATTTTCTTTCTTGTTTTAGTCCAGATTCATTAGTACTATCACTATGCGCTTATTATAGCTTAGCGGTTGGACTATTCGACGAATTTAATGATTTTCACGAAAGATATTTGAACGTAGCTGAGAATTTAAAGAACATTCGTGTATTTAATTTACCTTTAAGGAGATGGGAGTGAAAACTAAAAAATTAATTGAATTGAATAAATTTAATAATTTTTCTTCAGGGGAATTAAGAGTAGATAAGTTTTACAATTATAACCCAAAAGAAAAATTGGAAAATTCGTACGGAGTTAAGTTAGCCATATTCCCGCTTTTTAAAAATAGTGAAGAAACATATTCATTAGATTTGTCTAGTCAATGTAATGCAATTACAGGAATCGCTTTTACTAAGCAATATTACCCAGAAGCAAAGGTTTCAGAATATAGATTGATTGTAAATAGCGAAGAAAATTACATATATTTACATCAATTTATAAGCGGAATGAACATAATGATGCGTATTCCATTTATAGAATTTGAAGCACCGCCTTTTATTATAACGTGTAAAAAAGATGATAACGATTATATAATGATGTCTTCAAATGAGAAATTAGTTGTTTGGCGTAAAAATTATTCCCCATATGAGATAACTAATGTACCGACAATGACCAGTATGTGCTATAATGACGGCATTTTGTTTTGCTCGATTGAGAGTCCTGCATATAAAATATGGTATGCAAAAGATTGGCAATTCGAAAACATCGGCGACATAGGGGAGAATTCTGGATATCTTATATTAGAAGATGATATAGGTGATGCGCGTAAAGTATTAACTTTCGATGAAGACGTCTATGTATTTAGAGATTATGGTATTACAAAAATTATGAACACTAAAGGCGAATTGTCAGTAAATCAAGTTTATGTGTCAAATACTAGAATTTTTCCGAACACTGTGTGTTTGTGTGGCAATGAAATTGTCTTTATGACGATTGACGGAATCTACTCTTTCAATGGGTCGAGTGTTAGTAAAATAGATATCGATATTTCAAAATATTTAACCACACAGAATGACAATGCTTATGCGTCTTCATTAGGCGACTTATATTATTTAGCATTAAAACTTGATTTCAAAGATGATAAAAAAGTTTTATGTGAAAATAACGAGTATGAAAATAACGCACTATTGATTTTAAATGTTAACGATGGAGCATATCAGATTTTGCGTGGCATTGATATAAAGAATTTGTGTCCGGCTAGATGCGAAGAGTTTGAAAAAATGCTAGTCACTTTTAATGGAACTAATGCAACTAAAATCGGTGAAATAGTTGATGAAAGTGTATCAATGAATGAGGCTCTACCAAAGTATTGGCTAAGTCAAGAATTAACAAATTCGTTTAATAACAAAATGTTTACTAAATTAAGTATAACTGCTGACCAAGGTGTTAAATTTAATTTAATGTTAGATGATGAAAATATATCATTTACTACTTACCAAAATGGCTTAAATGAATTTAATTTCAAATTAATTTCAAAGCAAATTCGCTTAGAAATTTCTTCTATAGAAACAAGTGCTAAGGTAGATAAAGTTGTACTTGAATATTATGAATACTAAAATCAACATCAATAAAAATTTAAAAAATTTTATAAAAAGATATAAAAAATCTATTAAAATCAATAAAAATTTCACTTTTTTATATAAAAAATTAAAAATTTTTAAAATAAACAATATAAAGTATATAGATTCTAATCTAATAAAATCATTTAATTTATATTTTCAATATTTACAATCCTTTGAAGAATTTTTAATCTTAGATAGTTTTAAAAATATAAGGAGTAAAAATGAAATGGAAAAATAGATTAACAAATTATAATTTTTGGATTTCTATTGTCAGTGCTGTTTTACTCATTTTGCAGGCTTTCGATTTTGAATATGATATAGCTTATGTAAATGAAATAGCTACTGCGGTTTTAGGACTTCTTGTCGTTATAGGTATAATAAATGACCCCACAAAATCAAGTTCATCAAATACTGAAAATATAACTTCCACTTCGGACAAAACAACAACTGAGTCAGTAGTTGAATTAGATAATAACGTAGAGTCAGTTAAACCTAATAATGAAGAGAAAAAGACTGAAGATACAAATACTATAACTGAGGACAATACTATGAATGAAGGTATTATTCCCATTGACGAAAAAAATGCGACTGATACTGACGTTAATAAAAATGATTTCGAAGTTCTTGTAGAGAAGATTAAAACTGATTTATTTACTAAGATTGACGAATTAAAAAATTCTTATTCGCAATCTAACATATCTACAAATGTAAGTGACGCGGTTAACAGTAATATTGAAAACGAATTAAATTCTTTAGTAGCAGGGACTGAAAAAATCATAGATACTGAAGCGCAGAATTCAACAATTTTATCATCGAATGATGAAGTAATAAATGCAGTTGAAAACAATTACGATGAAACAAATATTAGAAATGATGATGAATCAAAAACTAATAAATCCGCCATTGAAATTCAAACTATTAATAATATTGTAAATTAAAAAAATGCTAGCTCGTCTAGCATTTTTTTTACTTAATGTTTTAATTAATTCGTTATGATTAGATTAATAAGTATTAGTAAAACATTAAAATCATATTAGTAAATATAAGATTAGTTAGTAATTTTTGTTTTAGGCAAATCATAATGTAAATACAGTTTATGGCTGGGGTAGGTAGATTCGAACTACCGAATGCTGGATTCAGAGACCAGAGCCTTACCGCTTGGCGATACCCCAATGTGATAAGTTAATTATATCACAAATTTGAAATTTTGCAACAAAAAATAGTAAATTATTTTGAATAATTAGTTAAAGATTATATTCCTTGACATTTATAATATTTTCCACTACAATATATTATATAATTTACTCG
Organism: uncultured Clostridia bacterium; assembly: GCA_944377165.1. Classification (GTDB taxonomy): domain Bacteria; phylum Bacillota; class Clostridia; order Christensenellales; family UBA1242; genus Onthoplasma. The sequence goes on from CALWEJ010000005.1 coordinate 86,430, forward strand.
AATTATTAAGGAGATGAGATGATTGAAAATCCCACAACAAAAGACAACAAAAAAAATATTTTAGTTAACATTAATAGCAGTTATATACCTTATTTTTTAACTATGATAAATTCGCTAGCTGTTAATAATCAAGAAAGTAATTTTGACGTATATGTTATGCATAGCAATTTATCTAACGAAGATAAAGCAAAGATTTTAACTAGAGTTAAGCCAAACATTAATTTAATCTATATTGAAATGGATAATTCACTTTTTAAAGGCGCTCCTACAGTGAAACGTTATCCGTACGAAATTTACTATAGAATATTTGCTAGTACAATGCTACCTGAGACGGTAGATAGAATATTGTATCTTGATAGTGATTTAATTGTACATAATAATATTGATGAGTTATACAATATGAATTTCGAAGGGAATTTGTTTATTGCGTGCACGCAAATTCGTAGTTTTTTACAATGGTTTAATAGAGTAAGATTGACTGTCGATAAAAATCATTATTACATAAATACAGGTGTTATGATGATGAATATCAAGGAGTTAAGACCACTTGTTGACATTGATAAGATTTTTAAATTTATTAGACGAAACGGTTGGCGTATGTGTTTGTATGACCAAGATGTAATATTTAAATTTTTTGGTGATAGAGTTAGATTAATTGACCCTAAAATTTATAATTTAAGTGATAGATATATTACATTATATAATATGCGCAGACCAAAGCACAAAATTAATTCAGATTGGGTAGAAAATAACAATAAAATTATTCATTATTTAGGCACGAATAAACCTTGGAAGGATAATTATAAAGGTATTTTGAAAAAGTATTACGATAAATATAAAATTGATGTATAAACTAATAAATGAATAACTTCTATTATAACAGTAAGTAATAATGGACAAATGAAACGTATCTTAAAGGTTATTTTTAATAGATTTACATTGGTGACCGTTGCACTCATATTGCAAATAGTTTTTTCCGTCAGTTTACCTTATCTAATTGCGGTTCTATTTCCTAATTTATTTGGCGGTATTTATATATGGGTTGATGTCTTTATTAACATTATGGCTCTTGTATTGCTCATATACATTATAAATTGCAATATGATTGTTGAAGGTAAATTGACTTGGGCTATTGTAATGCTCGTATTCCCTATTTTTGGCTTGTTTATATATTTAGTTTTCGTTAGGCATAAACCTCCTTTTAAATATAAAAAATACTATGAAAAATCAAAAGAAAACATTGCGAAATATCAGGTTAAATATGACTTTGAAGATAGGGAATTAAAAGAAAAATTAGGGAAATATTATGGACAGTTTGAATACCTTTACAATATTTCAGGGGTTAAAACTTATTCTAATACTAAGACAAAATATTTAGCAACAGGTGAAATATTTTTTGAAGAACTGTTATCTGAATTAAAGAAAGCAGAAAAATATATTTTTATGGAATATTTCATTATCGAGCGTGGCGAAATGTGGAATAAAATCTTAAATATTTTGCTAGAAAAAGTAGATTCTGGAGTGGATGTTCGTCTAATTTACGACGATATGGGCACTATAAAAAAATTGCCTAGCAATTATGCTAAAAAGCTAAATAATTTAGGAATAAAATGCGTTAGATTTAATTCGTTTGTACCGATTTTGTCTGCGTTCCATAATAATAGAGACCACAGAAAAATCACAGTAATAGATGGAAAAGTTGGTTTTGTTAGCGGACTAAATATCGCCGACGAATACATTAATGTTAAGAAAAAATTCGGTTATTGGAAAGATACAGGGCTAAAAATCTCCGGAGAAGGAGTGCAGTCACTTTTGTTTATGTTTTTACATATTTATGACGGACAAGCGCAAATAACAGAAGATACTGGAAATTATTTGTCAGAATACAAAAATGATAATGAGAGTGATTTTGGACTTGTTTGTCCGTTCGGAGATGGACCTAGCTATGCATATAATGACCAAATATCTGAAAATGTATATTTAAATATGATTAATCAAGCAGAAAATTATATTTGGATTACAACGCCTTATTTGATAATTGATAATAAACTTACGAATGCTCTTTGTAATGCAAGTAGGCGTGGAGTGGACGTAAGGATTATTACCCCACATATTCCAGATAAAAAAATGATTTTTGCAATAACACGTTCAAGTTATAAGACATTGCAGGCAAGTGGAGTAAAGATTTTTGAATATACAAAAGGCTTTATCCATTCAAAACAAGTCATTTGCGACGATAATGTTGCAGTTGTTGGGACTATTAACTTCGATTATCGTAGTTTATTGCACCATTACGAAGTCGGAATATTGATGTATAAGACTACAGCACTGAAAGATATAAAAAGAGATTTTGAAAGAATGTTTGAAACGTGTACTGATATGAAAACATTTAAACAAAACGCTTTTGTTAGAATGATTTGCGCGATACTAAAATTATTTACACCTATGTTTTAATCTAATGACGGACTTTATTCTTAAAGCTGTCATTTTTAATGATTTCCTATAAATAATAATACTATTAATGTATCTTCTAATAACTAACTAAAATTATTTATTTTGAATTTCAGTGCATTAATCTAAAGAATGAGAAGAAAGAATATTTCTAGTTAGATGTAATACAGCTTTTAATTATTTTAAGCTTATTAATCAAAAAGGTTATTGCTTTAAATAAATTAAATACTAATAAATCGTTATTTTAAAATAATTCTAACATAGATTATAAAAACAAAACGTCATAAATATATAATTACAAATCGTAAATAAACGAAAAAATATGACAAAATATATAAAAACTATTGACAGTCAGCTTCTTTTTTGCTAAAATCATTAAGTCAAAATTGAATAGGTATGGACTCTTAGCTCAGTTGGTAGAGCAACTGACTCTTAATCATACGCTCCGAAATGAGTATAAACTACATTTATGGACCAGTAGCTCAGTTGGTAGAGCAATTGACTCTTAATCAATGGGTCCAGGGTTCGAGTCCCTGCTGGTCCACCATAAATCCCTTATTTTATTAGGGATTTTATTATTTTTACATAACTAATTTTTACTTAAAAGTGTCTAAAAATTTTGTAAAAAGTGTCTAAAAAATGTCATTTTTGCATGTAAAATTTTAATATTTCACATTGCATAAAAACATCGAATTTTACTTAAAAATTTCCACTGTCTAAAAAATTGTCTAAAAATTTTTGAAAAAATTGCATAAAAAAGACTGAGAATTATCATAAATTCTCAGTCATTTTTTTCATTTTACAATCAGCCAACTAGCACCATTACTTCGTTTAACTTTAATGGGTACAACCTTTTTACATCACTAAGCCATATAAGAGTGCAATATCTTTTATGCAAGGCATATAGTAAACACGTCCGGATTTGTCGGCAGAGTTTTGATTTTCTCTCTTAATCTTTCATTCATGCCATTATTATACTCCACTTTGGCAAGAAAAACAAGATATGTGGAAGATAGGAAGATTAAAAACTATTATTTTATGTTTTTGTTTATTTTGATTAATCAGATATTTATGCTATAATGAAAATAATACAAATTTACAATTTACACACTTCGCTTACTAACAATAAAGGAATACTATGTTACAAGAAATAAAGGAAAACACTAAAAAGCAAAAAATATTATTGATATGCGAAAAACTGCTAAGAAATATAATGGTTATTTTCTCCTCTATATTTCTTAATGTTTACATATTTAATTCGTTAGATAACAACATAAACCTTTACCTATGCGCTTTAATCTGCTCAATTGTCTTTGCTGAAATAATTTCTGTGGTTGTTTTACATATTATCAACAAACACAACGCTATGATTATTTATAGGTTAAGTTTTGTTTTTGACACACTTTTAATTGTGCTATGCCTTGTGATAAAAAATCCAACTTTCCCAGTGGTTTTGGTATTCTATTTCTTGCAAGAATTAGGAAATTCTTGTTTTGGCTGTCCACATGAAATTGGCGAAATGAAAGCCACAAACACCAAAGACTCTAAAAAGTTTATGGCAAATAGTTCCATCGTTTCAAATCTGACAAAAATAGCATCGCCTTTTTTAAGCGGACTTATAATTGATAAATTGTCGTACACTTGGCTTTTTGTGATTGTTGGCATTGTTACAATCACTATGTTTGTTGTGTCAATCTTTATGCGTGACTTTGATGCAAACGATGGCAAATTAAAATTAAAAGAGTTTTGTCAAAAAGCACGAAAATATCCACATGTAAAAAATTTCTATTATTGCTATGGCTTTTTTAGACTATCTATGGGCGGAACTATTTACACAATATTGCCTGTGGTCTTGTTTTTAAAGGTAGGTTCTGAGTTTTCTCTTGGCAGTTACTCATCAATTTTCGCTTTGCTTACAATTATAACATTACTTTGCTTTATGAAATCAAAAAACTACAAACTTGAAATCATTCTTTCGTTGGTAATGATAAGTATATCATGCTTCTTGATAACTTTTTGGTCCAGTTTTATTTCTTTTATCATCTTCTCGGTTATTCATTATATGTTTGAAAGGTTGTATGAAAACAATTTATATTCAACAAGATTAAATACTATAAAAGTGCCAGAATTGGAAAATTATAAAAGAGAGCATCATTTAATGTATGATTTGTCAGCAAACATAGGCTATCTAGTCGGTTATGGTTTAATCTTGTTGTTCTATAATCTAGTTCCATCGGCAAATATTTTAATGATTTTAATAGGTGCTGTTGGATTGTTATTTAATGTGTCTGGAATTTTCTTAATAAAATCAAAAACTCAACATATAAATGTTTTAAAACAGTTAGAAAAATGCAAAACGGTAGAAGAAAATTCGACTAAATCGACTTCATAATTACATAGCACATACCTTTCATTGTTGGTTTAAGTTCAAAATTTGCATTTTCTTCAAATTCGCTATATATTCAGTTGGGTCTTGTTCGTGCCAAAATGCAGAACAATGCCAATGTCCTGCTTTCTTTATTTTAATTTCTTTTGAAAAGAGTACTTCGGCGACTTTGCTTTTAGCACTCTTTTTGTTGTTTTGAAATTTATAATCTTGTCTAAAAATCTTTAATTAGAATTATAAAGTTTTAGGCAGTTTTAAATCAACAAATTGACATCAAAAAAGCTCATTTGATGTCAACTGATGTCAGGCAACCAAAAATGTTGAAAATTTTAACTTTCGGTCAAATTCTTTCTAAAACTACCTAATACTATAGTTATAATTCTAAATTTGGAACATTTTCTTTATCAGCATAATCAAGTGGATTTATATCTTTAACCGCAAATCTTACATCGGCAACTTGCGATATGTCTTTTCTTGCAATTGTTTGAGATAATTTTGCACCTGTTCCAATTTTTGTTATTTTTAAAACATCATTTCCTAAAAGATTATTAAAATACTCTTCCATATTTTCAACATATCCAAGAATATGTTCTATCGCATAATTTTTAATTGCTATACTGATAGATTCTTCTTCGGATTTTGAAGTTGTGCCAGAATGATTTTTTAATCTTCTTTGAATGTTTTTTACTTCTCTATTTGATAGTCCTGCAATTTCACCATCAATATATTGAGCAAAATTTAAAAAGCACTCATCAGGCTTCGTATCTAAAAGCATTTCCGCAAATTGTTTTATGCTAAACTCCGCCACTCGTCTAAGTCTTTGTGTGACAGTTGTGTGTTCAAGTTTTTTTATCTCTTCACTTGGCAGTCCACACCGCTTGCATACTTCTTCCCAAGAAATTTCTTTTGCGCCTTCAAAATCACCAGTATATATAAAACCAGCATTACTGTTATTGTTAATTCTAATTGGGTATGGTCTAAACACACAATATTTTCTCACCTGCAAGCTATAATCAGTGGCATGTATATCTTTCAATGCTTGTGCAGGAGAACAATCTCTTGAAGTTGTGTTTGGATAATTTGCACTATTGTTTAAACCCAAAGCATCACCTTGGGATAGTTCAACAAGAATGTTTTCACTTCCATTAAAAGGCGCAATTCCATTGTAAATCATAGGGAAGAAAGTTTTTGAATTGACAATTTTAATGAGTCCATTTTCCTGTAATTGCAAAAACCGTTTGTCATCACGCACCAAAACATCTTTTCGCATTATCTTTTCAACAAGGGCAGCACCCGCTCCACTAAATGTGCTTCCAGATTTAATTGTTTCAATTTCTTGCTCTTTGTGCTTGTCCGATATTACTGCAGCAGTGTCGGCAATATAAATTTTTCGACCATTCAAAATATCTTTATAATTAGTCAGTTCATACAAAAGTCTTTCATAATCAATTATTGCACTTTCGCCAATCACTAAATATGGAATATTTTTGTTTACAAAACCAATAGGGATATGTTTTGTTATCACTTTTCTGCCCTCATCAAAAACAAAACTATGTCCAGCATTTGGGGCATTGTTATTTACACAAACTTGAATATTATTTTTAGGGTTTAATGCGAGTTCTCCGCAGAACTTGCCTTTTCCACAAGAACCCCACATCCCATCATAGACTATATGAATTTTTCCATTAAATTTCGTTTTCATAGTAAAATTATATCATAATCTACCTTATAAGTCAATATTGTCTTTACTTTACAAATTTTTACATCTCAAAATCTTTTTGTTTTTTCTTTTTACGCATTTCTTTTTCTTTTAGCCACTCTTTATATTCTTCATCTTCTTGTTGAGATTTTAGTTGTTCTTCTAACTTTGCAATTTTTTCTTCAAGTTCTTTTGTCTTATCAATTTCGTTTGTTTTATCTTCTTCTTTCTTTGAATTAAAGTT
>CALWEJ010000006.1 GCA_944377165.1 uncultured Clostridia bacterium
TTCGATTGGGACAAGCGAACAAACAAGCTTAAAACGATGTTCGCGCTGTGAAACAAGCGAACGAGTAAAAGTGCAGTTTGTGAGCGAAGATAGGTGGTACCACGAGCAATCTCGTCCTATCAAGTGGGGCGAGTTTTTTATTTATAAACAACAACCCAAAAATTAAAAAAGGAGCGATTATGAAAGACAAAATTGAAGAAATCTTAAAATATGTTAAATCAGCGATTGAGACAGTACAAACAAGCGCTGAAGCGCAAGCTTTAAGAGTTGAAATCTTAGGTAAGAACGGAAAACTTACTGAACTATTTCGTTTTATGAAGCAAGTCCCAGCCGAAGAAAGACAAGCAATGGGTCAACTATTGAACAATGCGAAAAATGAAGCAGATATGATTATTAGCGCGAAAGAGACATTCTTATCAGACAGCGAATTAAACGAAAAATTAATGAAAGAAAAAATTGATGTCACTCTAGATTTAAACGAAGATGAAATCGGCGCTTTGCACCCTGTCACTCTCGATTTTATGCGCATAGCTGAAATTCTAACCGGTATGGGCTTTAGCCAAATCGACGGACCAGAAATCGAATATGACAAATATAATTTCGAACTTGTGAACGTGCCTAAAGACCACCCTAGCCGTGATATGCAAGACAGTTTGTACATTACACCTGAAATTCTTATGCGTACACAAACGAGCAACACACAACCGCGCGCAATGGAAAATATACGTCCACCTTTCAAGGTATTTACGTTCGGACGCGTATTTAGGAAAGACGATATAGACGCGACTCATACCCCTGCTTTCTACCAACTAGAAGGAATATATGTAGATAAAAAAGTCGGTCTAGCCGACCTAAAGCACGATTTGTCACTTATCTTAAAGAAATATTTAGGCGAAAGCACAAAGACAAAATTTAGAGCATCATATTTCCCATTCACTGAACCTAGCGTAGAAGTTGACGCGGAATGTAATATTTGTAAGGGTAAAGGATGCCCAGCTTGTAATGGTGCAGGACAATACGAAATTTTAGGCGCCGGAATGATACACCCACACGTACTTGAAATGAACGGAATTGACCCTAATATTTATAGCGGATATGCGTTTGGGTTCGGATTCGACCGCTTCCCTAAAATGCGCTATAAAATCCCTAACGCAAAAGTTATGTTCGAAAACGATATACGTTTTTTAAAGCAATTTAAGTAATAAAATTGATTTAAAATTGTATGAGTTTCCTGACAACTTGCTTGGCAGTCAATGATATACGTTTTTTAAAGCAATTTAAGTAAATTTATTCAATACGTTTTTAAACTACTTATATGGCTTTACAAAAATACAATATTTTTAAACATCTATTTATCAAATAATAACAGGAGAAAATATGAAAATTTTATTATCGTGGATAACTGATTATGTAGATTTATCTAATTTAACAACGCGTGAAATTGCAAAAGGTCTTACCGATGTCGGCTTTGAAGTGGAAGAAATAATCGATAAGTCGAAAGGGTTAGACAAAGTGGTAGTTGCGCGCATTACAAGTATAACGAAGCACCCAGATGCGGACAAACTAGTTGTTTGTCAAGCAGATTACGGCTTCGGTAAAACTCAAATCGTCACACACGCGGACAATATGAAAGTAGGCGATAATGTACCGCTCGCACTTGACGGTGCTAATTTACCAAACGGCGCTAGCATAAAGAAAGGAATGCTCCGCGGTGTCGAATCAAACGGAATGTTCTGTTCGGGCGACGAACTTAATATTGACGACTCTATCTATCCGGGTGCAGAAGTTAATGGGTTGCTAATTCTTGATAAAAATTTGAAAGAAGGTACTCCTATAGCAGAAGTCTTAGGTTTAAATGAAATCGTCTTAGACGTCAATGTACTACCTAACCGTGCGGACTGCAATTCAATATATGGAATAGCAAAAGAGTTGTCCGTTATATTTAATAGAAAATTAAACCCACTTGACTTAACATATACGACTAATAGCACTAAAAAAGTTAGTGTGTCAGTCGAAGATAGTGACCTTTGCCCTAGATATGAGTCAGTAGTAGTTGAAAATGTAAAAAACGGCGCTAGCCCTAGTTGGATGCAAAAGCGCTTAACTCTACTCGACCATACTCCACACTCACTTTATGTAGATATTACTAACTATGTTTTGCTCGAAGTGGGACAACCTATGCACGCATTCGACCTATCAAAAATAGCGGGCGAAAAAATAATTGTGCGCCGTGCTAAAGCGGGCGAAAAATTGTTTACTCTTGACGAAAAAGAACACGAGTTAAACGAAAACAATCTTATCATTGCGAATGCAAACGAACCTATGGTTATCGCTGGAATTATGGGCGGTGCGGACTCTGGAACTTATGAAACAACAAAATCAGTTATGCTAGAGAGCGCTAATTTCCACTTTGCAAATATAAGAAGAAGTGCGCACGCACTCGGTATGAGTAGTGATTCTTCAATCCGATATTCGAAAGGAATAAACGTAGAAAATACGGATATCGGTTTAAAACGTGCACTAAATATTATCTCTAATTTAAATGCCGGCGATATTTCTTCAAATATCATTGACATATGCGTAAAATTAGGCGAAAAGCGCGTTGTCACTTCACGCGTTGATAAAATTAATGAGCGATTAGGTCTTAACATTGATAGCGCCACTATGATAGATATACTTAATAGATTAGGCATTTCAACGAGCGAAAAAGACGGCATTTTAACTTCAATTATTCCGCCTGAGCGAACAGACATTTCACGCGATTGCGATATATGTGAAGAAGTTGGTCGTATTTACGGATTAGATAAAATTGACATTACCAATAGTACCGCCACCGAATTTAGCCCTGTAGGCGAATTGACGGTAGAGCAAAAAAATATAAACCGAATAAAATTAGCTTGTACCTTAACCGGATTCAGCGAAATAATGACTTGGCAATTCGGTAGTCCAAAACTTATTGCAAACGCAGAGATGAATTTAGACGAACATATTGTTATCGCTAACCCTATCGGACAAGATTATAGCGTCGTTAGACGTTCGCTCATACCGGGAATGTTGAATACTATATCCTTCAATTTAAAGCAAGGGAACAAAAACTTAAATCTATTCGAACTCGCGCGCGTATTCTTAGCAAAATCATTACCTTTAAAAGAGTTGCCAGACGAACATAATAATCTATGTATCGCAATGGCTGGCGATTATGACTTCTACCGACTAAAAAATAAATTAAATACTATAATGGCGAGCATTGGTATTAAATTAGAATATCGTCAATCACAAAACAAAATCTTACACCCCGGAATTTCAGCGGACATCTATTTATATAATAGAAAAATCGGTGAAATAGGTGCTGTACACCCTAAAATTTTAAATAACTTTGACATTAACTGCAAGGTATTTATCGCTGAAATTAATCTATCAAATGTAATCACGCGCTTAAATGATAGACATACTGGAAATGCTCCGGATAAATTACCTAATATTTCGCGTGATTTAAGTATTGTCGTTGATATGGACACACCGGCTAGCAAGATTATTGATGTTGCCCTAAAGGCTGATAGACAAAATATAGTTGATGCAAAAGTGTTCGACGTATATGTATCTGATAGTTTAGGCGAAAATAAAAAGAGCATTGCTTTCACGTGCGTTATCCGACAAGGCGAAAAGACTTTAAATGAAAATGAAATATCCGCAATTATGAATAATGTACTTAATGCGGAAATAAAAGAGTTTAACGCAAAACTTCGTTAATATAGAAAAATTCAAGCATAAGTTTGCTTGAATTTTTAATATTCACTTCTAATATTTATTGTCGTTTCGAATCGCATACCGTCAAGATAGTTATCAATACCAACTCTTTCTAAATATTTCTTAAACTGTTTATGCTTCAAAGTGTTGAACTGCATATAAGCGTCAATCGTGTCAACCTTATTAACCTTGCTAAACGTTTCGACTTCTTTCATATCTTCGCTAACTTTTTCTTTAATCTTTTTTATAAGTTCTGGAGTTATAAAATCTCTATTACGTTTAAGCATATTTACTTCTGGTGTATTATCTCCCACTTCTTCGACAAATACCATTAAATCTATTTCGGACTTATATACCGGTGTATCTCCGTCGAATATCGGCTTTACCTTTATACTTTTCTTCACTATTGAAATTGTCACTTTCGCATTGTCATATAAGTGGTCGCTAACCCCTTCTACGACTATGCTACCTTCTTCCGATTCGTTTAAGAAAAAGTTAAGTTTATCTACCATATCAGAGTCAATTTCAAGGTATTTTTTACCCTTTTTGAATACGCACATAGAGCCGTCATTTACTAGATATTTTTTCCCTTCACTAGATTCCCCACTCTCATTGTTTGATTGTGAGGTGCTCTGCGAAGATGATGCTGAAACTTCAATCGCATTTTTTTCTTCAGTTGTACTAAGTTTAATAATCGGCATTATACCTAATGAAATATCCGAATAATAGCCTATATAAAACGTTTCAACATTACTATCCGCCGCTGCAAAATAACGTTCGTCGTAGTTTATTATTTTCTCGATTTTCAGCGATTTATTCATAGCAAGAGTTGTGACTGCGTTTACGAAATCTACACTATCCCCACTCGCGTTTATTAGTGTAGTGTTTCTACCCACCTTTTTAGTCCTCGTCATAAAATCTAGGACTTTCATAACTCCGCTTTCGCTCAAATTGTCCCCTATACCTAAAATCTCACACTGAGCAAAACCAATATCTTTACCCACCGCGAGTGCGATATTGCTTACCGCCTCTCCTAACGTGTCGCCCTCTCCGCTATACACATCATATTTAGCAGTTTTGCCGTCCGAAGGTGACAAGACAGACACAGCAACACCAATTTGTCCGCTATCCGTTTCGTCAACACACATCATTGTCACAATCGCAGATGTTTGACTCATAGCGGGCTTATTTGCGTTAGGCAATGTTAACACTAATAGTAGGATAAAGAGCCATAGCGCAATCTTCCTTGGACTAAATATTGTTTTTAACTTTTTCATCGCCATTCACCCTTAATTTTTGTTTTTTTACTTTTCTATTATGCACAAGATAGCCTAAACATATGATAATCGGAACAATATACGCGCCGGATATTGTTATTATTGAAGAAATTGGATTATAGAATATTTCTTCAAGTCGCACAGTTATCTTGCCTAAATAACTCCAAGTAAAGATAAATACCAAAACTAATAAGATAGGAACAATATCATTTTTTATATTAAACATATATTTAATCGCTTTTGTTAGAGCAAACGAATATAGTGCAAGTTGTACCGTCTGCGCGACTATCCAAAGCGAAACCACTAGCCAACTAAGTTCGCTAATGCTCGAATCCCCGCCTGAAAATTGACTTATGTCGCTTAAACAAAATGCGTGCGTAGGGCTAGTTATCTGGAATAAACCGTAAAAAATTAAATACATTAACTGGACAAGTAAAATAGCAAAGAACAGATGATTAAATATCGTGAATTTTTTCTTATCAGAAAAATCAACTTTACCGAACAGCATTAGTAAAAATGTCCCTGACCCAAACCACGAAACATATTTAAAAGCACTATCGAATATAGGTCGCGCACCATATTCAAACATAGGCAAAAATGCGGATTGCAAATGTACGCCTGAAAATGCCTTAATCATAATATACACACACCCTAAAATAACTGGTATATACACAAGTTCGCCCACGCGCCCAATATTGCGAATACCTTTATACACCATAAACGCAACTAAAATTACTAGCGGTATTGAAAATATGAGCCAATGAAATTCTGAATACAAGTTTTCTATTACAAAAATTTCCATACCTTTAGACACGTTCGCTACGACAAGCGCATATTTTAATATTAATATAAATAAAATTACGCGCGTTAGAAATCTACCAAGACAAGCGGTCATAAATTCATAAACATTTTTTTCTCCGCTCTTTTTCATAAGACCTACAATTATAAAAACATATATGCTATCAATAATCATTAACATTAATGCGGTTAGCCAACTCATATTTCCGCTAACTGTATACATTAAAGAAGGAAGTGCAGAAAATTTTAGGGTTATAAATGCGAGCAATATGAGTACGGACATTTGTCTATAACTAATCTTCATCTTTGCCCCTCCTTACCCTATTCTTGCGATTATTAGCAATAGATTTAGGGCGCGTCTTCATTTCTTTAATTGTCTTTCTAACGAAAGTATCCTCTTGGTCACTCGCGATATATGGTGCAGTTGGCGCAAGATATGCACTCTTATAACTATCAAAACTCGATAAATATGACAACACAAACAAGCAAAACAAAAGTATTCCATATAATCCAATGCACGCGCCAATAACGACAGCAACTAATCTAAGAATACTGAATTGAGCCGCTTGTGACGGTATAATATAAAATATGATACCAGATAGCGCTACAATCATTACAGTGGGCGGGCTAACAAGTCCTGCACTTATCGCAGTATCTCCCAAAATTAGAGCTCCGACGATTGACATCGCCATACCAAAATATTGTGGCATTCGCAAGTTTGCTTCGTACAAAATTTCAAATAGTAATATTACGAACAGTACTTCGATAAAAGGTGCAAATGGTATTCCTTGCGTAGTATTCATTATTGTGACAAGGAATTCAGTGGGCAAAATTTTATAATGATAGCGCTCTAGTGCGACATACACTCCGGGCAATAAAACTGCCATAATTACACCTATAAAGCGCAATACTCGAATAAATCCAACGCGAATAGGTTGACTATAATAATCGTCGCTATTCTGTAAATCTTCTATAAGGATAAATGGCACAGTTAAGACAATCGGACTACCGTCAACTAATATTCCTATTCGCCCTTCTAACATCTTGCCGACTAAAATATCTGGTTTTTCCGTATCTCCGACCTGTTTAAAAAGTGACTTAGGTTTATTCTGCAAATACGATACAAGATAATGACTGTCTAATACTCCGTCAATCTTTATCTCCTTTAATCGTTTAAGTACCATTTTTAAAACAGATTTATCAACAACTGAATCAATATAAACCACTCCGATTTGAGTTTTCGTTATTTCGCCGACCTCAAACATATTTACCACTAAATCTTCCGTTTTTAATCGCTTTCGAATTAGCGCTAAATTAAACTTTAAACTCTCAGTAAACCCTTCACGCGGGCCTTTTATTACGACTGACGTAGGCGGTTCGGACACGGCGCGCACTGTAATTTTTTCTACGTCACAAGCAAGAATTTTATCTGCCTTGTTTACTAACACGAGTGTCTTTCCTGATAATAGCAAAGTTATCGCTTCATCTATGCTATCACAATCTACTGTTTCAATGGTAGATATAGCATTTTTTAAGGTAGAATATACATCTTTGTTTTTTTGACCTACGTATGAACAAATAGGATAGATGAGTCCGTTAGTTAAAAGTTCGTTGTCTGTAATCTCGGCAATGTAGCATATTTTCAATTCTGTGCCAAAAAACTGCACAACTCTTGACTTTAAGTCTTTACTGTTGTGCAGTTTCTCTTGAATTATTTTAAACGTTTCAACTGCATTAACTTTCATTAATGCTAGTTTAACTAATCAAAATAAATTTATTCTTAATTTGTAAATTGCATTGTAAATATTATCATAGTGCTGTTTGTAGAACTGTCATAAACTTGATAACTATTAACGGCAAGGTTCGTTTCCGCTACATTATCCACGTCGTTTGTCTGCCTAAAATAATTATTCATAGCATTGACAATGGTAGTGATATTGCTAATCGGCCAACTACCTGTACCGCCAATATCTTCATTATTGAGCCTAATTTCGAATGACGCCATTTTATTTTCATTATTTATAAGATTAAATTTAGCATACGTGAGCGCATTAAACACAAATGCTTGAAGTTCTCCATATCCGCCAATCATATTATATCTTTGATATGTATTACTGTTTATGAATTTTAGTGAGTATTTAAAGTCACCCGCTTCGCTAGTGACAAGACTCGGCCAAGGCTTATCATTTCGGTAATCCACATTCCTATTATATAATGTGGACAACAAATCATTTCTAGTCATACTGAACGTTGCATTTACATAATAGTCATACGAATTTGTTATGAAAGGTATTATCTCACTTGCGACTGGGTTAACATTCTCTTTAACTGAAACATTTATTGAGCCTGTCATACTATCGTTAGAATAACTAAATCGCATATTGCTCGATAAGAATTCGTCACTAACCAAATAGAATAAATGTGATGCCATATTGTACGATGCGGACAAACTACCACTATTTACATTAATTATAGGGTGATAATCTGAATATGTAATATCAACATTGTACCAATTCTTACCTTGATTATCACTAGATGTATCCACATACACTTTATTCCAACTATGTGCAATAGTTATAGGTTGGTCGTTTGATGTGTATGACAACGTTCCGTTTACTTTACGCGACTCTATTCCTTCGATAGAGCACAACAACACAAATGCTTTACTAAACGATTGTTCTGTGGCATTTTTATTGCCCAAATAGAACTCGCCGTCGAATCCGCCGTATGAGTTATCTCTTAGCCCTAAGAAAATCCCTTCTAGGTAAAATTCCTTTCTATTTCCATAGTCTAATAAACTCCCTTCGACTTCAACATTCGCTGAATTGAAAATATTCTTTGCATCTAAGTTATAGTTGTAAGCATATATTAGCCAATCATATATTGCTTGTACTTTTTCTAAATCGCTCATACTGTCGCTAACACACGCTAGCAATACAGCCTTAGCATTATTATATACAAGTTCGCTTACTTCGCTGTCCCCTACAAATACCGGTTTTTTACCATATTGAACAGCCATTAATAGTTGTTCGGTAGTGCTGACTTCCATTTCTTGCTTCGAATCGATAGCAAAGATTACATTGCCCGACCTACGCATATATTTATCTAAGTATTTATAGTCGTTAGCGTAATCGTTAGCGATAGTTATGAAAGCTTGATTCGTATCTTGTTTTTCAACATTTAATAAGTTTTCATAATAGAGTTCAAATTTATATCCGTCATATATTGCAGTCTGTTTGACGGTGAATGACTCGTTGTCTAAAATAGCCATTTCTGGATAAAGATTAATCAACACTTTACACAAATAGCCGAACAAAACGGTATCGGTTGATTCTTCTAATAGAGTAGCCCATTCTTCGTCCGTAGCAAAGTTATAAATTTCATTAGAATCCGCTTCGTTAGCAAGGCGAATTGTAGCATCTCTAATTGTTTCTTCTTCGTTCAATTCTAGGTACAAGTCAAGATTATATAAATTGTCTATTCCGAAAAGATAGTAATACCATAAAACGTTAGTCAATTCATATACATTCGCGATTGAATGTGAATATTCTTTTCCGTTCATAAATATGCTGTATCTATCGAAATCGTACGAATACATATATAAATAATTGAAACTTACTTCGTCACTGAATGGACTAGAAATATAACTAGGATTGTCGCTTGCAATCATCGCTTTAATAGAAACAGAATAGTCACCTTCTTCAGATATAATATCAGTTATGTCTAAAGTACGCGTAATTGAATCATACGTTCTTCGCTCATATATATGCCCAGAAGGGTCGGTGATGCGAACAATAAAGTATTCCGCATTATTATCTCCTGTCCACGTAATTGTAAGCCCACTTTCTCTATCGTTATAACTATCGAATACTGGTGTAGAAAGAGTATCAAGTTTATCTATAACGGCATAAGTTGAAGACTCAACAGATGAAACGTATAGACTTCCTTCACGCGCTAAAGCTGTCACATAAATTCTATATTCGCCCGCTTGCTCAACATAATCAGTAATTTCGCTTGAACCATAGACTTCGAAAACATTGCTTAATCCTAAACTTTCCAAATACTCTGCATAACCGCTGTCATTTAATTTTAAAATTCGTACTTGATAACTATATGCTTGGTCTTGCAAAGCGAAAGATAGTGTATATCTACCGTCGTTTTCGCTAACGGTAATATCGGTCACTTCAGATAATTGTAATGACTTTTCGTATATATAACTATTAATTTCACTTTCAAGTACTGTACCATTATTAGAACTTGGCAATGCTTGCAATGTAATCGTATATCTATTTGCTCCCGGAATATATGCTGTAATATCAATATGATACATCTCGTCGCCTGTATCTTTGATTGGCAATAGATGTTGACCATTTATCGCTATATCATAACTAGACGCACCATTAACTCCGTAGAAATTCAAATAATATTTGTTCGTCACTATATCATACGTTATTGGAGTTATACCATTTTCTCCAGAAGCGAACTCAGGTTTATCAAGTGCTGGTGTATGTATAATGCTTAGTGAATTTGACAATGCACTATCGCGATAGATTGACAATGTGTCCGCTAGTGCTTGGACTTGCACTTCATATTCTCTATATTCGCCCTTCCTTATTACATATAGGCTCAAATCAATCTGAGTTGAAGTAAATACGTTGCTGATTTCTGTTATTACACCTTGTCCGTCTTTTAAATATACCTTATATGCAAGCGCATTGTTCACTGGAGAGATTTGTAGTAAATATGGGTTTGATTGACTAGAAAAACTAATTGTTGGAGTTGCAAGTTTAATAGTATAATTAGAGATTGTAGCCGTCACACTCGTAGGTGCAAAACTATCGCTCACTGCCGTCACTTTTATGCTAGATATAGGATATTTTATTGTAGTAATATCAAAAGAATTTTCAGATTGAATATAAAATTCGTTTCCTATTTCAACAACATATTGTGCGTTAGGTACATTCGTCCAACTAATTATCTGACCTAAAGTCGATATATCGAAATCATTAATTTCATTTGTATTATTAGATAGTAGTTCGGACATATCTGAGTCGAGATAATTGCCCGCACCTATTGCACGTGCGCCCACTGCAATATAGTCGTTAGGAAGTACGAAATTACTAACTCCATTTAATATTTCGTATGTTTCAACTGTTTCTCTAAATACGTATAGGCGAATACCTGTACTGAGTGAATTTAGATTTGTCCAATTAACTATTCCATTATTGATTTCTAAAGTAGGGCTATCTAATTTTGCAGTTTTTTCATAAATCGACGCGTTAGACACTTCAGAATCAGTATAATAATTAGTTCCTGAACTAATAGATATTGCCCTTGCTGTAAACGAATATTGAGTTAATTCATTGAAATCAATATCGCTAAATATCTCGGTTAAATTTAGGTCATACAAATTGCTAACCGAATTAACCGCCGTTAGAGTCGCTGTGTTTAAATTTAATAATATTTCTTGGTCGTTAGCGGTCAATTTTACTGCGTTTGCATTGTCGTCAATAACGGCAATCATATGTAAAGTATTATCGCTAGCTAATTGTACCGAACCTAATTTAGGGGTATCTAATTTAACTATATGTTTATAACTAACTTTAGACGAGAAATCGCTCGAATTACGTGCGTTATCTGCGCTTATCGCTGACACATAAAATTTATATTCGCCCGCTATACTTAATATCGAAGAAAAATCAAAACTATTTTTAGTAAATTGATAACTACTTAAATAGTCATTATTTTGCACACTTTCCGCGTCGTCTGCTGAAACACTATCGCTTGGTGTTATTACCTTTACAACATATAATCCAGCATCTTCTACTGCGCTCCAAGTAAGAGTTGAACCTGTTATAGATAAATTTGAAGGAGTTGCCATAGCCGGAGAATATGTATATGAATATGGCGCAGTGTAATCGCTATCAACCTTATCTATTCCGCACGCTTTTAACTTAATAACATAACTTTCCCCTATGTTAAATAAACGTGAAGCATCGTATTCTAAATAATTCACGCCGTTTACAGTATAAAGCGATACATAATTATATTCGCTGTCCGCCGTCTTTTGGTTTGGGAATATATTTAAATTAACACCGTCAATATTTAACACATAATAATCGTCGTTATCCACTCGTGCAAAACGGATAACTCCTGACGTTATCGTGAGTTCACTCGGCATAGCCATTTTGTCATCACTAGAATTAAAGCACCCAGTCATAACAAATGGAATAATTAATATTAAACTAAGCAAAAATGCTTTTAATTTTTTCATATTACCCCTTATATCTCAAAATTAAACGCAAATTAATTTTTAATTAATTTTAATTTAAATTTATTATAACCAAAAATTCGCTATAAATCAAACATTTTAGATAAAAAATGCTACTACACAATTTATTCATAAATTAAAATATTTCGCATACATTTAATTAAGAGGTAAATATGTATTATTCTAACGATATTAAATCATTAAATGTACTATCATTATACGAAGGAGAATTATTAGGCAGTGTGGACAAACTCTATTTTGATAAAAAGATGAAGAAACTATTGTATTTAGAATTAATTTCTGAAAACGATACACGTCTTTTATTGCCTACTAAAAATATCTACCATATCGGCAAGAACGCAATAACTGTTAAAAATAATCAAGCAGTTAGTTTAAAGGTAGAAGAATTAGAATTTTCTATTTGCCCCGTTGGGTCAAAAGCATACACAATTAAAGGCGAATATTTAGGAATCATTACTGAAATGAGTATGAACGAAAAATTCTTGACAGAGAAATTCTCGCTAGACAACAACACAACTTTGGACGTCAAGAATCTCGCTTCGTGCGGAAAAAATACCGTAATATTTTACGATAAAACTGAGCACGTAGATATTAGCAGATTTGTACCGAATAAATCACCTAAATTTTTTAAGACTAAGCGAACTCTACAAGCAGAAATTATGCCTATAGAAACGGACGACCCTAAGGTCGAGACGCAAGCAGTACCCGTTAACAATGAACAAAAAGCCCCTTCTCAAAATGCAGACTTCTTACTAGGCAGAGTATGTACAAAGGATATATTTAATTTTAATAACGAGATTCTAATTAAAGCACATACAATTATTAACAAAAAGAATTTAAAAGAAATTAATCGATTTGGAAAACTTAGAGAATTAATGCTCTTTAGTAAATAAATATTAAAAAAGGTTATAGATAAAACTATAATCTTTTTATTAAAGAAATTTATTTTATAAATTGTTTTAATTTGTTATAAAATTGCAAAAAATTAAATAAAAATGTAAAAATTTAAATATTTTTATAATTTTTGTTAAAATTTAATCAAATTCTTATTATTTTTTAATAATTTTTTATATTTTTAATACATTTTAATTTATATTGACATAAATGTGACGTTATCTAAAATACATTTAAATGCTTTTATATGTAATTCTTCGTCTTTAATTATACGTGCAAAAAGTTGTTTTAAACTCTCATTCTTAACGCGCGATATAGCCTGAGTATAACTATCTATTGCCATTTGTTCGCCACGTATGTTCCCGAGCAATATCTCTCTTAATTTCATAGTATAATTAATATTTGTAGTCGCATATGGTACACCGCGACTGTCTTCATATTTTGGTACACCACCAAACTCCGTAATTGCGTGCATAAGCATTTCTAAATGCGTCATCTCTACTATACTTATTTCTTCTATAACTTTTGCTATATCTTCGGCAGTTTTATCTGAAATGACCGCTTGATAACCATATTGCAAAATTGCATTCAATTCACTTTCGCGTGAAGTTGCTAAATTTTTTAAAACAGCGACAGTTGAAGGGTCATCAGTTGCACCGACTATCTCAGGATATGGCGCATCTAATCTTAAAACTAAATCATCTAAATTCATCTTTCACCTCGCAAATATATATGCGAGTAAAACAAATTTTGCTAAAATTATATATAATCAAAAATCATTTAAATATATTTTTATTATTATCTATTTAAAAAATATTAATTTTTGCATTATTTGTTTAATTTTTTTTAAAAATTCGTCATTTTTTAATAAATTTTTAATATTTTTTTGATATTTTTATTTTAATATTTATAATAGTAAAAAATAAATTTATAGTTCAAAATGTTAAATTATTTAATAATCTGCATATATTAAATACTCATAAATTTAATATTAATATAATTAAATAAGTGTATTTATATAAACTAAATAAATATATGTATATATTAATTAAGTAAAAATATATTAAAAATTTATTTGTTAAAAATATAATATTGTGTTAAAATAATATAGTAATTTATGTCACTACATTTTTATTATAAAGGAATGTTATGAAGAAGAATAAACAGAAAGAAAAATCAAACGAGAAAATTAAGCGCTTTAATCCAGAGCCAACTGAAGGATTAAATGTTAAGCAGGTTCAAGAGCGCGTTGAGCAAAATCTAGTCAATATATCGAATATCAAAACGACTAAGAGCGTTTGGAGTATTTTATTTAAAAATATCTTTACATTCTTTAATATAGTTTGTTTTGTAGTTTCAGGTGCTTTAATCTGCGTAGGGGCTTTTACTGACCTTATGTTCCTTATAATAGTTGTGCTAAACACTGCTATAGGTATTGTTCAAGAAATTCGCGCTAAGAAAACTATGGATAAATTATCACTAACTAACTCGAATTTTACAAAGGTTGTCCGCGACGGCGAGGAAGAAGAAATATATAAAACTGAAGTCGTATTAGATGATGTCCTTGTGTTAAATCCGGGTATGCAAATAGCCTGTGATAGCATAGTCTTAGATAATGAAGTCGAGGTTAATGAAAGTTTACTTACAGGCGAAAGTCAACCTGTCAAAAAGAAAAAGGGCGACAGTCTGCTCGGCGGAAGTTTTATCTCGAGCGGAACTTGCCACGCAAAAGTAAATAAAGTCGGCGACGAAAATTATATCGCACAATTAAGCGAAAAGGCAAAAACATTTAAACAAGCTAAAAGTGAATTGTTGCGTTCGTTGCGTGCACTCATTAAATTCATTTCAATATTTATGATACCTATTGCGATAGTTATGTTATATAACAATTACGCACACTATGTGGATAATCCTACAGGCAATTCACTTGCATACAACGTTATCACTAAGACGTCCGGCTGTATTATAGCTATGATTCCTGCCGGTATGTTCTTACTAACATCGGTCGCCCTAGCGGTAAGTGTCGTGCGCCTCGCAAAACAACGCACTTTAGTTCAAGAATTATATTGTATAGAAATGTTGGCGCGTACTGATGTGCTATGTCTAGATAAGACTGGCACTTTAACTAATGGCTCTATGAGTGTAAAAAATGTTGTAATGCTGAATGAAAAGAAAACGACAAAAGATGTTGATAAAATTGTTTCATCTATGGTCAATGCTTTCCACGACGCAAATCATACTGCACTTGCGCTAAAATCATATTTTGGTAAGCCTTGTTATTCTGCAGAAAAATCTATACCTTTTTCTAGCGAAAGAAAATTTATGGCTTGTAAATTTAGACAAGTCGGCGTATACAAATTAGGTGCATACGAATTCGTATTAGATAAACCTACTCAAGAGATTAAGAAGTTAGCAGAAGAATATTCAATGCAAGGTTATAGAGTGCTTTTACTCGCTGAGTGTGACGCATCATTCACAAATAAGGATAGTAAACCTATTGCATTTATTCTACTACAAGACAACATTCGAAAGGACGCACCTAGAACTATCGAATGGTTTAAACAAAACGGTGTTGATATAAAAATCATTTCAGGTGACAACCCTGTGACAGTCAGCGAAGTTGCAAGGCGCGTAGGAGTCGAAAACTACGATAAATATATCAGCTTGTACGGGCTTAATGAAAACGAAGTTATCGAATGTGCAGACAAATTCTCCATTTTCGGACGTGTTAGTCCTGAACAAAAAGCGATTTTAGTTAAAGCATTAAAATCACAAGGTAAGACTGTTGCAATGACAGGCGACGGTGTGAACGATATTCTAGCACTGAAAGAAGCAGATTGCTCTATAGCAATCGCTGCGGGTAGCGATGCTGCACGTAGCGTCAGTCATTTAGTGCTGTTAGATAGCAATTTTGCGTCAATGCCTAGTGTCGTAGCGGAAGGTAGGCGCGTAGTAAACAATATTCAAAAATCTAGCTCACTTTTTCTTATGAAAACGATATTTGCGATTGCAATTTCTATTTTCGTTTTGATATGCGGAAAGACGTATCCGTTCAGCCCTATTCAATTTATGCTACTCGAAATGTTCGTAATAGGCTTGCCTTCATTCTTCTTAGCACTGCAACCAAATACTAATAAGATAAAAGGAAAATTTTTATCGAACATCGCGCGAACCACTCTACCTGCTGGACTCTCGCTCGTCGCAGCTACAATAGCAATTTACGTATTTCAAATGTTTACAAATATAACTGATGAAACACTCGCGACTATGGCTTCGCTCGCTGTGCTCGCCGTAGGATTTATCGCATTATTTAGTATATGTAAACCATTTAATTGGTTCAAAACATTAATGTATATTGCGTGCTTAGCGATAGCGATAACGTGCGTGATAGTTCTTCCTATGTTGTTCAAATATGTCACACTTACGTACGAACAAATATTGTATTTGATTATCGTTTGTGAAAGTTCATACCCTATCTATATATCATTACGCGGACTAGCGAATTTATCTAAACCGCGCGAAAAAGAGGACGACGTTTCAGCTAAATCGACTAATTAATCTCTACAATATTTTTAACTGTTGCATTTTCAATATCAAATTTATAAATACCCGTAAGGGTATTTTTGTTTATTAACGCAACACCCGTATTGTCTAATACAAAATAGTTGTCAAAAGCTGGGAAGAATTTCGGAATACTTTCAATTTCAACGTCCGATAAACTTTTATCCATTAATGCGTGTGCGTACTTATAATTTTTATTGAGTACACAATCTAAAAATACACAATGCGTAAAATCGTCTTTTAACTTTAATTCGTTGTCATCTAGATACACCAAATAGCTTTCCACATTTTTATCTTTAACGTGACACACTTTTCCGTGATTAAGCGAATCATAACATCGCGACATAAAATATTTTTCGTTTTCGCCCTTATTAAACTCGTCGTAATATTCGCTGTATTTTAATTCTTTGTTATTGATAACTACCACATAATTTCTTACACCAGAAAAATATATGATTAAAATATTTCCGTCAATCTCATAATTTGAATATTCTACGTTTCCAATATCTCGCGAAATAATCTTTTCCCCATTAATCGTTATATTAAGTTCTTTAGATAGACTCAGCACTACGTCACTATTCAAATATTTAAAACTCGTCACAAAAAATGAATATTCTCTCGGCTGATATAAGTAAATATATGTATCTTTATTATAATCGATTTTTATTGCATACTTATTGCTACAATTTTTATATATAACCGAATGTAAATTTATTGAATAAAGCATTTCGCCTGATAGAGAAAAAACAAAGCAATTTTCGTCTTCAATATTTTCTAATATGTATTTCCCGAAAGAATTTAAAGTGAATTCGTCTTTGCCTTTTACAATACAATCGAACGAAGAAATAAGGTAATTCATATTAATATTTATGTAAACTAAAACAAAAACTTTCAAATAATGATAAAATTTTCTTTATTCGACAATTCTCACAATATAAAAAAATATACACTCGGACAAAATCTTTTTATGATAAAGAAACGCATCAAATTAAAAAATATATCATCAAAAGCAAGTTTAAATAGTTGTCGAATACACGTTATGCCTACAAGTATAACAGATGAAGATATCTCTGTCCTTTTCAATAGTGTATTAAATATTTTAAGAAGAAGAATGGAATTAGAAACTAAACGAGAATTAATAAGTATGAATGTTCACCGCGATAAACTTCTTTCATTGCTAAAAGAAAAGCAAGCAGAAATTAACCGCTTAAAAAATGAAATTTTATATTTGAAAGCAAAACAATCACACGAATAAATTAAAATGTATAGAGCATTAATTTAAAACTCGAAATAATAAACCTTATTTTTACACCAATTACGAAAAATCTAAAATTTTAGTAAATTTTAATAAAAATATAGAAAAGTCAACTATTTTTCATTGAATTTTTAAAGTTTTTTAGAAAAGTTTGTTTTTTTATTTGCATAAACTTTTTAAAATTGTTATATTTTAAAAAAGATATTTTTTAGTTGGCGGTGAATATATGGAAGAAATTGTATTTTTTGATACAGCAAAGAATAGTGTATCTAACTTCTTTGAAAAGGAATTCGATTCTTTCCCTCCGCTTATTATGTCGCACTTTTTAAACCGCTTCAATGACATTATGAATTACAGCGAAGAAGGCTTAAAAATTAGACCTAAACTTATTTTTACAGACAGTATTGAAATAATCTCAAAAGCTCTATCAAAAACTACAACAATTACCGTTTTTGAAGACAGCGAACCTACTATGTTTAACTCTAGGCTAAAATCTCTACTCGCGATTGCTAAGCAAGATTGGTGCATTTTCATAGATATTAAAGAAGGAAAAATCTCTTACGGCTTAATTATGTCGTTTAGGTCTATTAAAGATAAAGGTGTAGTGCAACTTTTGGAAGAAAATACTACTCTACGTGAACGTGCAGTTAAAATTAATTGCATTATCGCGCGTCCGCTGAACTTTTACACAATGTATCTACATTCAATTTCAGGCAACGACTTGAAAGTGAACTTCTCATTAGATAAATCTAAAAGCAATGATATAGACTTAGCAATAACGAATTTCGTAGATACAACATTCTCGAAATTAAGGACTACTCAAAGAAAGTTGCAAGATATGAAAAATATGTATCACAACATTTTTAATAGTGTACTTAACGACGTTAATGGTGCGATATGTGTAATCGTTGATAAAGATTACGTTGATAACGGATTTTTTGAAGACGGAATCTGGCTTAAAGAACCAATAAGTTTTAGTAAATTGTTTACTCAGACTAAGAGCTATAGCGAAGTAAAACTGCAAGCATATGCAAGTATGTTAATTAATATGCTTAACTTCGACGGAATTACTATTATAGATAATCAAGGGAGATTGCGTGCATACAATGTGTTTGTTGAGCCAAATGCAAAAAAAGTTGGCTACGTAGTAGGCGGAGCAAGAAAGCGCGCTGCTTATCATATATTGACATCTAGGCGCAAAGGTATTGTTGCTGTATATTTCCAGTCACACGAAGGTGAGGTCTTCTTCCAAGCACTAAAGCACAAAGAGAAAAAAGAAGTTAAAGTTGTTAATAAACAACAGACATTATTCTAGACTTTTCCACATTCTATTCACTTATACCCACAAAGCGCAATTAATCTAAATTTGTAAAAATCAAAAAAGGAACTTAAGTTTTTAAGTTCCTTTTTCTTTATTTCGATAGTTAAAATGGTTTTACTTTAAGCGCTCTTTTTTATTTGAAAATCGTATAACGACTCTAAATATCGTTTTGTCTTTAATTCTACCCTCTATGTAATAATATTTACCTTGCTTCTTTTTATAAATATCGATTGAATCATTTTCGTGACTCTCATTTACATAGTAGATTTCATATTCCTTTACTTGCTTTTCTCTTAATTCTTCTACTGAAAAGCAATCCATAGCCATTACATTATATTTCAAATTATTAGTATGGTTATTGACGTCTATATCTGTACTGCGAACTATCTTTGTATAACAATAGTCGCTCGCATCTACGTCTAATTTTAGATTAGTAAATGGTGTCGTCTTACTTGTATCAAGTCGCACATCAAAATCTGGATAATTAATTGAAGACAATTTTCTAGGTTTTCTATTTTCTGCGTCTAAGCAACACCATTCACTACTTGCTTTTACTTTCGTCTTTCGACTAGATTTGATTATAACATTTCTATTTACTCTAAGCATACTAGGTGGATTTGTCCAAGTTATCACCTTAACTTTTTCGTTTGGCAATATGTCGTCCGATATCTCCACTTTCATTTTCGTGACAATCCAAAAGGCGTTGCTTTTATTTAGCATACTGTCGTGGTCTAGTCCAGACATATCTGCGTGAACGAAAGTCGCCATTTGTAAAAGTCGCATAATTTCATAAATAGGAACAGTCATATTAAAATCAATACTTGTGTCATCTATTTTGCATTTTTCAATATGATAGTTATTCATTATCTTATCCTCATTTTGTTTCTTAAAACAATTATTACAGTCACAACCGTCACTACGATAACGCTAACAACTACAATTATAATTATTGCCCAAACGTTTAGAGGTTCTTCTATCATCACTTTGAATGAACTAATGACATTGCCTGAAGAACTAACTAGACTAATATAATAATCGCCGTAGCCGTCATCTCTATTACTGAATGTTCGTGTTGTGATTTCTGTTGCTGAATTTTCATCTATAGTTGCAACCAAAATGTTGTTTACATATAGATACGAATCTCCCACTTGACTATAAATTATTCCAGCATTAAAACTAATCGTGAAACTGTCTTTAGTCGTTTCGCCTGCTGATAACGAACATTCGATATAAGGGTTATCGTTATTAAGTGTAAATGCGAAAGTTATTTCTCGCTCTGGATAAATTCCGTCGTTAACAAGGTAGGTTATATTGAAAGTTTGTTTTCCAGACGTCACTTGGAACAAGTCCTTATTCTCTATTACTTGTTCGTATGTTAGTGACATACCGTTCGCTTTATTTATAATGCTGTTAAATTCTTTAGTTATATCTTTGTTAGAATTGTTGGTCACTTTTATTATCTTATAATTAGCAAGATTTGTTAAATCAATTGAAGTGCGCGCTTCATTAGGATTAATTATTGTAAACACTATAGTCTTAGTTAATTCGTGCACTCCATTTTCATCACTAATCTCTGCTCTAAACTTAACTCGGAAAGTACCAAAACCGCTAAATGTATATGTGTTCTGTGCGCGAGTAGGGCTGTAAGATTCACCATTTAATGTGCACGACTCTATAGATAACGTACCATTATAGACAATTGAATTGTAAGCAGATATAACAACGTCACCATTGAGATATGCATAGTCAACAATTTGCTCATTATTCATTGTCAAAACAACTTCACGAAGGACTGCAATATCAATACTATCTTTTAATAAATTAGTACCTGTAAATAGGTGTGTATTCCCTGCAAGGTCTAAGAATTTGAAAGAATAATATCCGTCGCCTTTTACAGTGTACGTCATAGGTGTGCCATTGTTTAATAGTTCTATAGTATCAACATAACTGTCGTTGTACCAAACTTCTAATAGTAAGCTATTTTTCCTTGTAATTAAGTTTTGACTATTTGATGCAATAATTTGATTAAATGATAATACAAACTTGCTACTTGGTTCGCCATAGAAAATATTTTCACCACTCACATTTAAACTTAAAACTTCTTCTATTTGCTGGTTAGTTTCTTGATTAGTATATGTCTTAGTTAATGTTAAGTCACTAATCAAACTGTTAGATAACATTTCGTCGTTAGGAGTCTTTAATGTCGCTATAAATTGTGAATATGTAGAAGTATATACCCTATATATTGTGAATTTGTATCCGTTATTGTAGTCACAACTTATGCTTAACTTTTTAGCGCCTTGGTCGGTAGCTTCCGACACAATTAAGTCTTTATTTGAGATATATAATTCATTCGAATAATTCAAATACACATTTAACTCTTCAACAGTCATATTCAATGCTGAAGATAGACTCTCTAAAGTTATACCTGTATTCGCATTAGGGTCAATGATTTCAGCGAATGTAAAACTTGAGTTCGGTCCAGCTATACCTTCAACATAATAAAGTTGTCCACTAACAATATGTATAGCAAAGGTGTAAACTTTATTACCCAAATAATATCCATCCGCTGTGAAATACTTTAACTCTAATCTATATGTACCGCTCTCACTTAAAGTTATTCGCGTTGTGTTATTTAACTCGATAATGTCTATAACTCCATTATCTAAGTAGCGATGCAATATATAACTATACTGATAATATTCGCGCTCGATAGGACGCAAAACTAATGTCATACTACCTACAAACGAATTTGTTATAACAGTATCTTCTACATTGCTATTAACTACCGGAACAATAGTTTGTGAATTGCTATTCATATCGCGGATAGCAACTGCTTCACTTTCGCTATCTATGAAGATATTATAAACTACCGTTTCGCTATTGTCGGTCGCACTTATTGTGACTGTCGCTTGAATTATTGCTCCGCCATTTTCTTCTCCCCAATAAGGATAAATTTTGATAATACCTGTATCGCGGAAGAAGTTTGCTACCACTTGACCATTATAACTAATTTCATTTGACATACCTATATTGATAGGTGCTCCGTTTATAGTAAGTGTAAGCATAGCATCATATAATGTATTATCGAAATTAACTATAGCTGTATTATAACTGTAATATGCCACTCCTGAGCCATAACTTGCTGTATAATAATTTTTCTCGCTACTTCCCTCAAAGTCTATTGAATAGAAATCGCGTCCGCTAGTAGATAAATTCCTTATCTGCGTTCTGCCAAAGGCATCAACCATAGTTATTCGGTAAGTCGAATTCTCGTCTAGCGCAATTGTAGTGTAGGTTATGTTAGTGTCGTTGCCCTGTAAATAATAGCTATAATTATTACTTGGGTCACAAATATATGTAGCGCTATCCGTACCGTTTTCGATAGTTATGCTATCGGCATAATACACATATCCATTAACAGTCACATTAGCACCTGCAAGATTTATAACATACGTACCGTCTGCACGTTCTTCAATAAGTTCTTCTATATTCAAATTAATAATCTGCTGGTCTGGATAATAATTTATGTAAGCAACATATGTGTTAGTACGCGTATAAATCGTCAACATATAGTTGCCTTGTCCTGCCGACTTAATCATATTCACAAGTTGAGTTCCTAAGCCCGCATTCGTGAACGAAGTTGTAGCATTTGTACTAATTACTTGCTTATCGCCCGTATTTATATTTTCGAACTCAAAGCGGAAGAATACATCTGAATTTTCATTCATAGTGAATACGTCATCGCTTTCTAAACCTAAGTCTGCAATTGAGAATATCGTAAATCTGTCATTATTTGATTGTTTTGTATTAATAGTTAATGTTCCATTATTGTCTATTATTCCCTCGTCTGATAGATTAGAAACTTTAAAGTTAAGTACCAAAGCCGTGTCATTATCATTATCTTCTACAAAGTAGTGAACTACGTACTGCGTCGCATTCCCTGCTCTGTCCATTTCGACAATCACTGCATATTGTCCATTATAATCATTAGACAATATTGAGCCATATCTATTAATATTTGAACTTATACTTCCGCCGTTATAACCTGTATAATACGGAAGTGACATACTTACTTCGTTAAGATTTCTTATTGGGTCGCTATAATACACATAAGCAACATCTTCTGTATCGAAAGCAGTATCAGCATTTACTCTAAACGCATACAAATCAGATTTTGATAGTCCATTATTATAATAAGCATTATACCTATTAACATAATATTTACCGCTTGCTTCATTAAGGGTGGCACTCTCAAACAATCCGTCTGTTTCGTTTTCGTCATTGAAATAATCAACTAAAATATCACTACGCTCTAATCTATTAATATTTGCGCTAGGTGGAACGCGATCAACAACTACATTATAAGTTTTTTCATAATAATTTGTTGGTTGACTATTTTCACTATTAATAAACGAATAATATGCATTAATATACGCGTCATTTGCACTAGCATTGCCTAAGTCATAGCGAATTGTTATAGTATAGACAATACTATCGCTAGGTGCAAAATTAGAGTGGTCAAGATAAAGTGTCCTTGAAACGATAACTCCATTTTCTCTATTGTTTTTAACATACGCACTATTCGCTTCATCATCATTAATATTAATGTTGCCCGTAGTATACGGATAATTAATGTAGAATGTAGGAGTTCTGCCATTAATCGAACGTGATATAACTACATAATCAATATCAATACCTGCGCTTGTTGAATCTTTGTCATACTTTGGCAATTCTATTTTAACGTAATCCGCACTAGTTGTTAGACTATCGTTAGTCAAAATTTGAGTTGCTTCATCAATTGAATCTTCTTTATCGTTAACTGCATAAATATCTACATTTGGAGTGGTAGGTTGTATGCTGAATCCGAATGTCCTACTATTGACTCTCGAACTACTACTTTCGACCATATCTGAAATAACTACCACATAATCGCCCGGCAAGCATAACCACGAACCATCGTTATCTACTCGAACAAGTTTTGATAGTAGCACGCCAGCATACGCACTATTTTCTTCTAAATATTTTGTTAAATCAATTTTGTAATAAGTAGCAACTCCATTTTCGAATACATAGTTATCTCTATCTGCGCTAGTCATTGAATCGATTTCGAATACGATGTGTGCTCTACCGTCTATTTGGTTCTGTCTATCGACAAAGTATAAAGTAAATTTTAGCCTACCTGCGTCGTAATTCGAACCTTGACCATTATAGAAATACTTACCTATAGGTATATTTAATACTGCCGGCATTTTATCCGTCGTTAAATAATTGTAATAGAAAACTTGTTGTCCATTATTTTCATTATCGATAAAGCTCGACTGCGTCATATTTATACCAGTGAAGGTATTGAATGTCGTTTCGTTCTCTTTTAACCCTACGCTAATCATACTACCATTAATACGATTAGTAGTTAAATCTGAGTTTATAATTCCATTTCTGTCAACAATATAATAATATTTTAAAGATTCGCCGTTTGAGTATGTCCTAGTGACAATGTATAATCCATCGCGCGTTTGATTAGATATAACATTTAAAAGCGCAAACCCACGTGTGCCATCTATGTTTAATTCGGCTGAGTTTTTAACCTCTCCGTTTTCGTACAAGTAAATTGCACTTTCCGCTAAATCATAATGATAATAGTCGCTAGTATATGAGTTGCCACTCATATCAAGTTCATAGAAATCATAATAGACTGATTCTACTTCATAATCTCCGCTACCATTGTACCAAGTAAATGCAAGGTAATTATCGCTAGTAGCGTGCGTACCAATCATTCCATCACTTTTGTTCCCTGTCCCTTCGTAATAAAGGCGAACAATATTTCCACCGCTCACCACTGCATTAGGGTCAAAGTCATTAATACCGAAACTGTCATTGCTATAGAATGCCATACCGCGCGAATTGTCAGTATTTATTTCTATTGTCATAAATGAGTCCGACTCTCTAGCTTCCTTATCTCTTTGGTTGTTAGCGACAACATATATGTTTCTTAGAGTTGAAGCAGTGTTAGTATTTCCCGAAATAGTCACTGAACGATTATTAATAGAAATATTTGTTATTTGTGAAACTAGCCCTGTATTGCTATAAACAGATAAACTTTCGTTCTTCACCGTTAGATAAATATCATTACCTACAAGTGAAAATAGAGAGTTTATCGCATTAATATTATTGCTTGTACCTATATAATATCCTGCTTGTTCATAACTTGAAATTCCAGCATTAGTTGAAGCGAAATTAACAAGAGTCAATAAATCTGAATTTAATGAGCTTATATCAGTATTATTGTATAGCGAAATAACCTTATGTGTACCCACTGTTAAGCGAACATCATCCGCGAAAATTAGAGATTGACGCGTACGCATAGAACTATCGCCGTTTGCGTCCTGCACATTAAAATAGTTTTCACTATCGTCATATACAAATAGATATTTACAACTATTACCTGCTTCATCTGTTAATGTAAATATATATATTCCAGCACGTTGCAAGATACTACTATAATTAATATCTGCACCCAAAGCGCTCGCTCTATTGTACTTAAACGGCCCAACTGTCGTACCCAATTTATAGTTAGTTGAATACCATTCTTCGCTAGCAGTGGTACGAACCACACTTGGAGCAATATTATTATCAACTACAAATGGAGTTAAAGTATATGTAGCTGTTATCTTTGCACCGCTTGGCTTATCATTCCAAAATAATGCTGAAAGACTATCTGAGATTGAATTATCAATCGTGTTATATCTTCCGTTGCTAGAAGCAAAGCCGTATGTAATAGTAGTGCTAGTGAGCGATGTGTTCATTTCGACTTCATATGCGTTTACGCCTGTGATAGGTTGTCTATCTATAGTGAATAAATGATAACTTCTACCTTCTCCTTCACTAATAATTTCGATTAAGAAATTAGCACCTTCTCCTATACTGATATTCCCGCCTAACGTTTGTCCGTTAGTTAAAGGATAAGCGGTTGTATTCATTAATTCATTTGTAGAATAGAATTGATTTTTAACTGAGTAGTAGCGCGCACTAATTGTTCGCTCAAAAACTCCTTCTTTTGCCCAACTTACAGTCACGTCGTCGCCTGTAAATCCGTTATCTCCTAAAAGGTTTTGATTTTCAAGACGTAAATCTACTTGCACCGTTTCGCTCACGAATCTGAATGCATACACTTGATAATAATCGTCTATTTTATTAGAATTCAAACTGTCATTTAAATCAACTTTAATGAACACAAGATAATATCCTGTCCTATTAAATGAAGTTTGATTTGAATATTTGTTGTAAGTGACTACGTTAGCAAACTTTTCAGAAAATGAAATCTCTCCAGTTGCATCTTGAATTGTTATATCGCTTGCAGAATCAAACTTAATTATAGATTGTGAATAGAAGTAAAAACTACCTAATTCATTCCCGCCTGTAGGAGTATATGCGTCTGTAGTTGATAACCACAATGAACCTTGATTTGTCTTTACATAATCTTCGGTAGAAATTGCGTTTGTAATGTTATAAATATTACTTTTGTTTTCGCTGTCTATTGTAAAAGATAAGTAATCTTTTACTTTGTTATTAACGTTTGCATCAAGTGTTCTATTGTTATTTTCAAGCGCGTCCGTGCTTTCCACAGTCGTGCCCACTTTCGCTGCATTATTGACTAGAGTATAAGCTACTCCGAGCGCAGATTCTGTTGGATTGCTACCATAAACATATCCATTCGGAACAATTACGTCAACTTCATCTCCGTTGCCTTTAGATATTAATAAGTAGCGCATTTGAGCTTCCACATAATTTGCTTTTGAGTACTTCAACTCAAAGCCGTGAATATCCAAATTAATATTAGGTATTGTTAAGTTCATTTCTGGCGCATTCTCTGAATTATATCCGGCATATATATAGTCAAAACTAAAATTATAACTACCTATCTCAGTAAACACTAACGTTAAAATATTCCTTGCACCATTAGTGTGCTTATAATGTGATAATGTGCCATAATCTTTTGTACTAGTCTGACCAGAAGTTGTAATATCACAGCGCAGTGTAGCACTAGTCCCGCTTAGATTTGTAGTTGTAGCAATGTAATATCTGTATGTGGTCACACGTCCATTTAGTGTATGTGTATAACTCATACTGTATTTCGTGTAATCATACGTAAGCATAGGATAGTTAGTGCTTGTCGAACCTAGCATATATTGATTTGTAGCACCGACTATAGGTAAATTATCATTCCCTGCCCTAAGCGAAGGATTTACACTATATATATTAGCCCCATATGTGACCGAATCATTATATGAACTTGCAAAAATTAAATAGAAATTAAATGACTGATTGCAAATGACACCATTATAAAAATATTCAAAATCAAGTGTATAATAACCTTCATATCCGCTCTTTTGAGGAATTATATAAGATATATCAACATAACTATTGCTTGAGCCATAATTCCTTATACCAAATTCGCTAGATATATCTTCGCCATTACGCGTTGCTCTGACGTTTACATAAGTTAGTTGACTACCTTCATTCCCTTCAGATTCAGAAACTGTCAATGAATTATTGTTATTATTATCTTCGAAGTAATATGTACCGAAAGTAATCATTATTGCTTCCGCCATATTGACATCTCTATTTCCTTCACTTTCTACAATAGAACCTGACATTGAAGTGTTTCTATAATATGTTGTGTCGTTTTGAGTATATGTTGTGTTATTGAGCATTACAAACGAGCCACTTTCTACGACATATTTATTGCTAGTGCCGTTTGCTATATTTTGGTAATAATAATCACCACCTAACGTAGGCATTTTTTTAATTGAATTAGAGGTATTAGTTAATTCCGATTGAAAAACGTCATCAGAAGTATAATCTTCGCCTGTAGAGATAACTCCGACTTTCTCAACCGATAATATGATATTATTTTCGTCCCTTTGGCTATAATCTTCCCCCGCATATGTCACAGCATAAATTTTACTATCCGTTCGATTAAGGTTTATCCCAACACAAAAGACTGCAGTTATCAAACTGAGCGCTACGACAATAATTCTAAATAAATTTTTTGTTTTCCCCTTCAAAATACTTCCCCTTATTATTGTCTTCATTTTCAGACAAAATTATTAGTTTAATGCAGTAGAAAATTAAAATTAAATATTTAAAAATATTTTACTGCATTTATAATTAAAATAATTATAACATAGAATTATTTTTATTTCAAACATATTAATGTAATTTAATACAATTTCTGACAAATTAAATATTTAATATATTTACCAGTATTTTTAAGGAATTTTATTTATTTAAATATAGTATAAATTAGTTTTCCTTTTTAATACGATTTAAAATAATGTAATTAAATACTGAATAAAAATAAATAATATAAAATTTTTCTTTTTATTTTAAACAATGATAAATAAATTTTCTTATTGTATTATCTGATAAATAAATTTAATTAAATTAAAAAATTTAAAAATTTATGAAAAATTAATAAAAAATACGCAAATTTTATTATTTTTTGCGTATTTTTATCAAATTTTTATATTTTTATTTAATTTTTAAATTAATTTTTGAACACCATTGCTAGAAACTAATTTCATAGTTTTCGCAATTTCATTAGTGTTAGCATTAATATAATAGAAATAGATTCCATCTATTCTCTCCACAAAGAATTCCCAAGTCGAAATTTCGTTTCCGCTATCAAGTCGAATAACTGCTTTGCTTGTCTTTATGATTTCATAGTCAAAGCCGAGTAAACTCTCCGCTTCGTTCTCTAAGAAATTAAATTCAGGATTTCTATCTACGTGATTGAGCGCATAGTTAACAGCTTCAAACCCGATAATCTCTTGAGCTGTTAAATCTACTTTTACTTTAACGAGGTCTGGATAATATATTACATTGTTTACTATAGGTGCAAGATTCACATACGCAACATTATCGTGTATTTCGAGCCAAACCGTTTCCATATTTTCAAATCCGATATTATTAGCAAAGGTTGAAGCCATTTCGCACGCATATTCGTTAGACAAAATCGCGTCCCCGCTCTCCGCATATCCTGAAAGTGTAATTAGCAGTCCGCCACGTTTGCTTACTTGCGCCATAAAATGCTTGCCGTCTATAGTCACATTATAGTCAAATGTTGATATATCTCCGTTAGTTTCTTTATTAAATTCAATTTTTACATCTCTATTAGCATACACTGTATTTACAAGATAATCATAAGCTGAATGCTCGTCAATTTCGTTTTTTGGAAGACCTTTAACTTCTTTTGTTTCAAGCGCGGTAGAGAATGGTCCGTCAAATATCATCGCTGGATAATCAATATTATCAGTCGTTAAATCTCCAAGTCCACTAGACAGCTCATTCATTCCTACATTGTCGAAAACTCCCGCGTCAACAAAATTAAAATTTGAGTCATACATTCCTTCATTTTGAGTATTAAGATTTGATTTGATTTTCCCTACGACAAGCGCTATTTTATCGAAAATAAGTTCTTGTTCTTGAGATAAATTTCCGCCTGTACTTAAAGTCTTAATATATGCTTCGCATAGACCGCTTACTTGATTAAAAAATTTGGTGACACTTGTGACATTCGCTTCATCAATAGGTAAAACACTTAAGCCAGAAACAATATAATTGCAATCTTGTACCATATCTTGCATAGTTGACATCTTAGATTCATTCGTCGTTAAATTTCCGTACTTTGCGACATCAACCGCTAAGTTATTCACATTATCCACCATAGAATAATAACTCGAAGCATATATACCTTCTAAGGTATTTGAATTTTGTTTACTTGAATTATATATTTGATAGTAAGCGATTAAAACGCAAGTTAGTATTATTATTAAACTAACGATAGCCACAATAAGCCAAGGTAATGCCTTTTGTGCATTACTTTTCTTTTTTGTTTGTCTATCCATTTCAACATTCGATTTATCGAAATTTTCACTGGTTATTTTATTTTTATCCATTTTTAACCCCTATTTAATATTAATTTGTTATTAATTTTTATTTTTTATTTAATTTTTTATTAAATTTTAATTTTTATTTTTATTAATTTCCTTTGATTAACTAAAATTTATATTTTATCTAAATTCTTTTAATATTTTAATTAGTGAATTTTATTTATATTTACGAAATTTAAGATTGTTTAAAGATTAGATTATAATTTAATTAAAATAACAATGAATTTATCTTTTATTAAATTTATGTATTCTCATATTTTTGTTATTTTTATATTTTTTATTTGATTTTA
This sequence comes from uncultured Clostridia bacterium, assembly GCA_944377165.1. Taxonomy (GTDB): domain Bacteria; phylum Bacillota; class Clostridia; order Christensenellales; family UBA1242; genus Onthoplasma. The sequence goes on from CALWEJ010000006.1 coordinate 30,391, forward strand.
TTGAATTTTTATTAATTTTTAGCTGTATCGGTTTATTTTTTATTATTTTTTTTATTTAATTATAGTGTTTTTTTAATAAATTATAAATTTTTTCTATTTATTAAACGGCGAATATATGATTTCCGATTTGAGTCACATAAGTTGTAGTGTAAATCCAACTACTTGTCGCTGTTTTAGGATTATAATAATACACTGAGCCGTATGTTGGGTCCCAACCATTTAGTGCGTCGTCCGCTGCTTGATATGCTGTGTTATTAGGTTCAAGATTTATTTGCCCATCGTTTACCGCCGTAAATGCCCACGGTTGATAGATAACCCCTGCTATTGTGTTCGGAAATCTACTATCTTTTACCCTATTTAATACAACAGCACCGATAGCAACTTGTCCGGTATAACTTTCCCCACGTGCTTCTGCGTAAATTACTTTTGCTAGCAAGTGTCTGTCATTACTATTGTAGCTTGACGAACTCGTACTAGAAGAAAGTGATATTCCCATTTTAGCCGCCGTTAGTGGGCCAACAATCCCGTCTTGAACTAAGCCGTATTTCTTCTGGAATTTTTTAACTGCCGCGATAGTCTTTGGCCCATTTATTCCATCTACTGAGCCGGTATAATATCCCCATTTCTTTAATCTAGTTTGTACTTCTCTTGTGTCCGCAGTCACTGCGTAAACGTTATCAATTTGCGCAACTGTTTCTTTCGCATCAACCGATTTTAGCGTCATTGTTGATAGTGCTAAACTACCAGTAAGAGCAAATATTCCTACTAAAAGTATCAGCAACGATATTGTAAGTTTTTTCATAATACCCCCTATAAGTCGATGGTTATTACTTAAAAATAGTCTTAAACCACTCGACAATTTTAGATTTGTAATTAATTTGAGTATTGTTTTCAAAATTATTCACAAAACATAGCGGAGGATACATAACGCACCACCAATTATCTCCAATTGCGTCGCCAAGTTCCACAATAACGGCATCATAGTACCCTGATTCTAGTGTTGTATTAGAGTATGTTCGCGTTGGAAAATATTCGTTATCTATCTTTACGTTTACAGAATAATTAAATCCTTTTTCTCTTAAAATGTTTTGACAGATGTTTTCCATATTGTATTTTAATTTTTCTACGATATTAATCGCTTGAGTTTTACTCTCTACGTCACAAAAATACGGAGTTAAATAGTTCACTAGCTCGTCTTTTATCTCATATTTCACATTTTGGTCGATAGCAGAATTGCTGTTTGCTCTAATATGTAATCTTAGATAATCATAATCTTCTTGTTTAGGTAAAAATAATGCCCCTACAACAATCAATATAAACACTGATAAAATACAAATAAATTTTTTCATAAACGAATTGTTGACCGTAATAAATAAAAATTACGCAATAAAATGCGTAAAATTTAATGTTTTTTAAAGATTTTGTCTTTTACGTCGTGTTAGGTCTGCCACTACTAGACAAAAGTTTTGCCCAAGTGTTCTTGCCAACTATTCCGTCCGCTACAAGCCCATTCTCCGCCTGAAAAGCCTGAACGGCGCGCTCAGTTTCAGCTCCAAAAATTCCGTCCAGCATTGTTATAGGGTATAGATAGGAAAGCAATAATTTTTGTAAATACAGTACAGCACTTTTTCTACTACCGCGCCTTAATGTATTAGTTGTAGGGTTAAGATTTAAAAGCGCAGTCCACGTATTTCTACCGACTATTCCGTCTTGCGTTAAATTGTTGTTTTTCTGGAAATTCAACACAGCTGTATATGTCTTACCGCCGAAAATTCCGTCGGTAGATAAATCATACCCATATTCGTTAAGAAGATATTGAAGCATTTTTACGCTATTGCCTCTATCACCTTGCCTTAATGTAGGATAATTTTGTATCTCACGCGGAACATATTGTACATTTAAAAATTCACATACTCCTGCGCACGCACCTTCACCTACTTCGAGTACATAGTTAGGATTAAGCATAAGTTTTGCTTCTTCAAAGTTAGTCATAAATCCCGCTTCTATAAGCGTCGCCGGACAGTCTACACTAGAAAGCATACCCACTGAAAGAGTACCAACAAATCGTCCCCTTCCGCCAGTAAACTCTAAAATATTATTATAAACATCTTGACTTAGTGTCCTACTTTGCGCAACTTGCGGATTATATAGACTATAATAAACTTCTAACCCATTAGCATTATTAAAAGTGACACCGTCGCCTGACGCATTATAAGCAAAGGTGACCACTAAATTTACATTTGCCCGGTTCGTCCTAACTACGCGAGTAGAAATACTAATATCTGAAAGTTCTGGGTGAACATCATAGACATTAAATCCGCACCTTAGACAAGCCAACATAAAATCAATTTTTGCTTGCCTATTAAATTCATTTTCATAAAAACTTCTGCCGATATATGGCATTATAGGAGTTCGCTTGCCAACGGTCGGCGGATTAATTCCGTGCTCATCATTCGCTCCAATTAAAAAATTACTTGCTACTGCCATTTTTACCTCAATAATTTTTATGATTATAAGAAAATAAATGTTAAATTAATTCGAAAATTTTATAAATAACTAAAATTTTAACAATTTGATAAAAATTATTTAAAATTTTTAATATAATGATGTTTTTATATTTAACTTAAATATATTGAAGCATTTTAATTAAATTTCGTTTTAACTACAAAGATTTTTGTCTAGAAAAAAACGAAGAGTTATTTTAAATATTTGTATATAACTCAATCGTATTAATTTTATAATTTATTTTCGAAAACATTGTAAATTTTTTAACAAAATATAAATTAAATTAGTACATTATAGATTGTTTGTATTATTTTTCAGTTGTTTTTGCACTGTTGGAACTGATAAAAATGCTTGTTTAATAAAACCGATAGATTTCTTTCTCAAATCATTTATATCCCCTTCAAAGTTTTTCCTTGAAATGCTATCCCACAATTTTATAATTTCATCTAAGTTCGCGCTATTATTTTTTTCACTTTTATCAATATACTTTAATAAAAATTCTATCTTTTTATCAAGAGAACTTTTTGTTAAACCCTCAAGCGTTTCCTTGCTAAATTTAGGAAAAACATTTAGATTTAATTTTGGAAGAATTAAAGAATGATCTTGATTAAATTTGTTAATTGAATCTAACATTTGTCTAAAATCTCGTGAAACTTTCATTAAATCAGTTTTTGACTCATTAAATTTTTCTAATATATGTTGAATATCAACGTTATAAAAGTTTTCTATGTTTATAATATAATCAGGATATTCCTTTCTAAAATTAGAAATCATAAAATGAATAAAATTTATATCTTTAATATTGCTTTCAAAAAGTAGACTAGCATTTTGTATCAATCTTTTTCCATTTTTTATTCCATTACCTACTTTATACATACAAATTCTCCTTAAAATAAAATAATTGTAAAAATATATTAATACAAATATCGCAAAAAGTCAATATACAATCTAATGCTCCCTGTTTATCATATTTGTATATATCATTACACTTTTTAGCTTTTCTTTTCATCAATAAAAGTCGCTTGCAAATCCGCAATGTGTAATAAAGTCACAAGCGGATACATATACATTGCATCGTTTAAGTCGCTCGCGAATAGATTTCGTGGGTCACTATGTCCCATATGCCAATTAATAGCCATTGCTTCTTCACGCGTTAGACGCATAAATCCACTTATTATATAAACGGACTTTTCACCGTGACCATAAGGCAAAAGATTGTTATATGCATAATATGGAACTTGTTCCCATTTTCCGTCAATTTTTTGATTCCTGTAATCAACTGTATATGTATTTACTTTGCACAAATCGTGCAATAGTGCGCATATTGCTATTGTTTCATCTGACACAATTTCGCCATAATTTTCGCCGTACTCAGACAATACTAACCTTTTAAGCCTATTGTACACATTTAGCGAATGAAGGCAAAGTCCACCAGCAAAAGACGAATGTCTTCTTCCTGAGGCAGGGCCTAAGAAAAAGTCACTCGAATTAATTAAATAATCGAGCAATTTTTCGCTTCCTTCTCGCTTAATATTCGTTTTAAATATATCGATAAATTCTTGTTTATTCTTCTCTAAATCAATTTCCATATATCTTCTTAACTCAGTTATTTTATTATTTTTGTCTTTCTATTTATATAAGTCGTATGTAAATATTTTTTTGCTTTATCCGAAAGTGGTGAAATTAAGAATTCGTCATAAACGGCTTTTATAACAGAATTTTCATAACTTGATTTTATCTTCATTATTTCGTCTTGCTTAAATAGACCTTGTGCGCGCTTAATTACTGCGTCGTCATTGTTGAACTGTTTAGGCTGTCCACCACCGCCAACGCAACCATTAGGGCAAGCCATAACTTCCAACATATCAATTTTACGTGCTTTTAGACGTGATAAAATCTCTCTAGCACGTGCCGTTCCGAACACTACACATAATTTTAATTTTCTATTAAGAAGGATCACTTCTGCCGTCTTAACGTCCGTATATCCGCGCAACTTTTTGAAATTCAATAAGTCAGCTGGTGGATTTTCGTGCGTCGTTAGATAATATGCCGTGCGGATAGCTGCTTCCATAACACCACCGCTAGCACCGAATATTACACCTGCGCCACTTCCAGTAGGGAACGCGGAATCAAAGTTAGATTCTTTGATAGTCTTAAAATTAATTTTTTGCTTTTTAATTAGTCTGCTTACCTCACGCACGGTGACAACTAAATCGGTATTTTTACCATACATATCGGCAAGCTCTGGACGTTTAATTTCAAACTTTTTAGCTACACAAGGCGTAATTGCAACAAGGAAAATATTCTTAGGGTCAATATTCTCTTTCATCGCGAAATATGATTTTATTATGCTCGCCTGCATTGAAATAGGGCTCTTACAACTAGACAAATTAGGTATATATTGCGGATAAAATGTTTCAACAAATTTAACCCACGCAGGACAGCAACTCGTAAATTGAGGTAATGTCTTATTATTCGTTATTCGGTCAATAATTTCGCTTGCTTCTTCCATAATCGTTAAATCCGCGCCAAAAGTGACATCGAAAACATAATCCGCGCCCAACTTCTTAAGGCAAGCAACCATTTTGCCGGCAACAAATTCTCCTGCAGGCAGACCAAACATTTCGCCTAGTGAAACGCGCACTGCTGGGCTAGTGATGAATATAACTTTCTTATCTTTATCATTAATCGCTTGCATAAGAATATCTGTGTCGTCGCGCTCAGTAATAGAATCAACCGGACAAACATTTGCACATTGTCCACAATTTATACACACAATATCTTCGCTATCATATTTCCAATAGCCCGCAACACCAATTTTCTTAGCGCAAACGTCTTTACATTTTCCACATTTTACGCACTTACTTTCTTTCCTTCGTATGCTAGGGTTATCGTTCGCGATAGGTACACGAATCTCCGCAAATTTATCCATAATTTCTCCTTTGTAAATAAATCTATTTTAAATTCTTAATTTCTTTCCCTTGCAAGTAATCTTTAACACTCGTCACGTTTGATGCGACTTCAATAACTTTGTCGTAAAAATTCTTCATATTTTTAGGACGCGCGAAAATAGATACATTGTATTTTTTCTTTAACTCGCTTTTGACTTTGTAAACGGTTAAGATGTCGTCATCTGGGTCGTAGAGTAAAACTAAATTTGTTTTATCCCCGTACTCCAACTCCCTTTCCTTAACAAGCATTGTCACCGGCTCGAAACCGATACTGCAACCAACGGCAGGGGCAGAAATTCCAGTTATTTTCTCAATCATATTGTCGTATCTTCCACCGCCTACAATAGCACCTGCAAATCCTTCGGTATAAATTTCGTAAACTGTGCCAGTATAATACCCTTGTCCGCGCACAATTGAAATGTCAAATTTTATATCAAATTTATTAAGGGTTAATGTATTTAGATTATCTATCAAATATTTTACGCGCTCAATAACTGTTTCTTCTACACCATATTTTTTTGTCGCTTCAATTCCGTTTAAAATAACGTCGTCCAATATCTCTATTAATTTATTAATGTTCGCAGTATCAAAACCCTTTTCAATAAGTTCCATTGTGACGCCAGTAAGCGAAATCTTGTCGATTTTATCAAGAGTGACTGAAACGGTAGAAATATCTTCTTTTTTGAATCCAGCAAACAAAATTATGCTATTCAATATCGCGCGGTCATTAATCTTTACCACTAAATTATTAAATCCTATGCGAGTAAGTGTTTCAATACAAGTCGAAAGAAGGTCAAGCTCTGCATTAATAGTATTGTCGCCAAATATATCAATATCGCACTGTGTGAATTGTCTATTTCTTCCCTTTTGTGGACGCTCAGCGCGGAATGCTTGACCTATTTGAATTGCTTTAAAAGGTGAAGGCAATTTATCTCTATTATTAGCATAGAATCTAGCAAGCGGAACGGTTAAATCATATCTTAACCCTTCTTCAACGATATCATTTTCAGTCAAATTAGGTTTAGTTAAATCTAATTTATCTCCACGTTTAATAGTCTTAAACATAAGTCGAAGATTATCTCCGCCGTCACTTGAATTAAGATATTCCAAATTTTCTAATATAGGTGTATCAATAAGGTTATATCCATTTTCGGTATAACAATTTAAAATAATTCTTCTAACAGTTTCGCGCACTTTCGCGTCAGCAGGTGCATAATCGTATGTTCCACGCACCGGATTAAAGTTTTTCATACATTCTCCTAAGATAATTCGTTATTATTATAAATTAATTGCGGTTAATATGTCAAATATATGGCAAATCTAAAATTAAAAAAGACCGCTATCGGTCTTAATCGTTAGAGATTTTTACTTCTCCGCAAAGAATATCGTTGTATGAATAAGTATTAATAACACTTTCTAGCGCGCAATTTTTAACAGTGAAAACACTTTGATATACGTCTTCAATCCGCGCCCTATAACTAGAAACTTTTCTTCTACCGCGATTAATGTATAGATTTACTTCTTTGCCTTTCAAATCTATTATCTTTTGCTTAATATCATCTATGGTCAAAGGCATCTTTTTCATATAGTTCCCCTTTAATATTTTTAGCAAGTGAACTATATTTAATCGCACACGACAAAATTAGACAAAATTAGTTAGTCGTCCTCATCATCGTCGTCATCGTCTTCGTCGTCTTCATCATCGTCATCTTCGTCGTCATCATCGTCATCGTCGTAATCGTCGTCGTCAATATCTTCCATATCTAAATCTTCGTCTTCGTCGTCCAAATCCTTACCTAAATCGTCATCAAAGTCGAAATCGTCGTCTATAGTTGTATCGTCTTCGTCGTCATCACGATTGTCGTAGTCGTCTTCGTCGTCGTCATCGTCGCCGTCATCGTCGTCTGCAATATATTTGTGCCAATCGTCAATATCTTTTTGTGCACTCTCCTCGTCTGTGTTCATTCCTAACTCGGCGCGACAAGAATCGCACATCTCTTGGTCACTTTGAATAAAATTGATTTTACAATATGGGCACAACTCAAGATCGCCTATATCATCTTCAGACGATTTAATGAGTTTCATTTCCTTCTTACATACATCACAATATTGGTCTGCCTTATTAATATAATTAATTTCACAACGTGGACATAAAATCCAAACAGGTTTTGTTGACTTAGCCATACGTACTCCTTTTTAAATTCTACAATAGTATACTTATAGAAAAAATTTTTGTCTACTATTTTTCAAAATTTTTTCAAAAAAAATCTAATAATTATTTCCTTAATAAAAGAACTAAAATTTATAAATATAGAGCACAATATCAATGCAAAAATATAGGTTTAAAGACAAACCTAAATTTTGCTTAAGAAAAAAGGGCGTATCATTATTGGGTATAATTTAAGCCCCTTCGATTAACATTTTGTCTGCAACTAAGGCGATAAATTCTCCGTTAGTTGGTTTCTCATTGCTCGAATAAACTTTTATACCAAATAAATTATTTATATTTTCAATTTTGCCTCTATTCCACGCGACCTCTATTGCGTGACGTATTGCGCGCTCAACCTTGCTCGCACTCGTATCATACTTTTCTGCAATAGTCGGATACAACTTCTTAGTTATAGAATTGATTATCTCTGGGTTTGCGATTGCAAGTTTTATTGCTTCGCGCAAGAATTGATAGCCTTTGATATGTGCGGGTATTCCTACCGTTATAAATATGTTCGTAATTTTTTCTTCAATGTGGTTAGGTGTCTTTGCATTAAAAAATACTTTAGTGTTCCCGTTATCAACATTTAATACATCGTTTACTCTGTCTTTAAGTGTGTTGACATCGAACGGTTTTATACAATAATATTTAGCACCTAAATTAATCGCTTTATTAATAAATCCGTCCATTGATAAAGCGGACTGAACAATGATTTTTGACTTCTCTTTACCCACTGCTTCGAGGACCTTAAAACCGTCTAACCCTTGCAAAATCATATCCATTATTACGACGTCTGGTTTCTTATCTAAAATAATTTTAATTAATTCCTCGCCGTTATTTGTACTAGCGATAACTTCAAAATTATCGTCATTAAAATTCTTTTGTAATTCATTCAAAATTGTTTGATCTTCATCTGCAAGTGCTATCGTTATTTTATTCATATTTTCCCCTTTTTTAGTGTAATTTTAACACATAGATATAATAACAAATTTTACTTAAAATTAATTATAAAAATAATCTATTATTTTAAATATATTTGCTGTTTTATCTCTTAAAAATAGGTAAAATGTCGAATTTATAAATTAACTAAAATTATAATTAATTTTTTTGATTTTTAAATAAAAAAACAATCTAATTTATCGATTTTTGACTTAATAATTTTTATTAATTTTTTGTAATCTAGAATATATTTTTAATTCGATTAATATAATTTTTTGAAATTAATTTTGATTTTGGCATAAAGTCATAAATCGGATTATATCATATTTTAGGGGGTTATATGGCAAATAACGAAAGTGTAAAAATTACATATGTTAAAAATTTAAATAAACTTAATTTTAATTCTACTATAAGTGTTGCGATTGATTCTAACGTCAACATAAAAACTGTTTTAAATGTTGATAGTTATATCTATGATACTAAAGTGGAAACGGGTTCAAGCAAAGCGGTCATCAGCGGAAAAATTGGTGTCAACGTATTGTACATTGATACGGACAATATGACTAACACAATTTCAGATTCACAAAATTTTAGCGAAACATACGTGGATAATTCAATTAGTTCGGATTGCTTTATAAGTATTATTAATTCTAGTGTTATGTCAAACGTGCTTTCTAGCGACGGTATATTAAAGATAAATTGCGATATATCTATCGAGCCAGTCGAGTATCTAAATTTAAGTATGCCTAATAACCTTATTAACTTCGAAAATATGATTACTAAAAAGGAAGAAATTACTACTAGCACCATTTCTAATACGGTAAACTCGAATTTTGAATATACTACAAATCTTGAAACCAACTTGGCAGTTAGTAAAATTCTATACTGCAACTCGTCTTTCACTGTTGAAAACGTGACTCCATATCAAGACTATGCACTTGTTGAAGGAAAACTCAATTCAAAATTGATTTTCGAAACAATGAACGGCGACGAGGTCGAAATTAAAGAAATATCTAAAAATAAAACTATAAAGAATGAGATTAGTATTCAAAATTTAACTAGTGACTCAGTATGCGACTTAAATTTCTCAGTAGATAAATCAAAAACGAATATATCTACCGAAGTCGAAGATAATACTAATATAATTACAGTCCAAAACACTGTTTGTGTGAGCGGAGTAGTCTTAAAAGAAATTTCGTTAGACGTCATTGACGACTTATATAGCGCAGAAAATGAAATAGAAATAGTTAAAACAAATCGGGAATTTAATAAATCTATGGACTGCACGCGTTTTAGCGACGTCGTGAATGGAGAAATAACTCTCTTAGACGACGAAACTGCTATTGACGATATTGTGTCAAACTTAAACGCACAAGCAGAGATAACTAACAGTTATGTAAAAGAGGGTCAATATTTCGTCGAAGGCGTCGTCACTTCACACCTAATATATGTGGATGAAAATAAAGAGTTAAAGCAAAAACAACTTGAACTTCCTTTCGTTATTAATACGAAAATTGCGCTCGACAAAACCGACTGCACACACTCTAGCGCTACAATTCTAGACTGCCGTACACGTGTAAAGCGCGGAACAATAATTGAACTTGAATATAGTTTATGTTTAACTGTATGCTCATACAAAAAAGAAGAAATGGAAATGATAGACAACGTGACTATAGGTAAAAGTTTAGATTTCGGCGCGGTCGATTTCCAAATCTTCATTGCAAAACCGAACGAAACAATGTGGGATTTATGTAAACGAATTAAAGCGCGCCTCGAAGATGTATCGCGCTACAATAAAGACCTACCGCTCGTTATGGAAGGCGGAGAAAAGGTAATTATAAAAAGATAATTATTAGTTATCTAGTAAATACTTTAATTATTGATATATGTTTAAATGGTTCTAAAAATGTATATGATAAAATCAAACTAAACTAATAAAATACAAACAAAAAGGGCTCTTATATTAGAGTCCTTATTTTTATTTATTTTATAAATGTAGTGCGTCGGTGATTTTCTCAGATATGTAGTCGCCTGCTTCTTTTAGCTTAACCCTGCCTTTTACAATATCGTCAACTGCACTTGTGATAGGCATATGAACGGCGCGCTCTAAGTTTACTCTCGAGTTATACTGATTTTTTAATTTCAAAAGCGCTTCAGCTGTCTTAATACCCTCGACTGAACTCACGTCTATGAATGGCTTTAATTTTTTTTCATCAAGTGTATTCTTTTCTACAATTAATCGTCCATACGTTAGGTTCTTACTTTGCTTATCAAAGAGAGTCGCTTGAAAGTCACCTAAAAATGCTAGTCCGGTCGCGCTATTAGGGTCGCCACCTAGCGCGTCTATAAAATTACCTATTTCTTTGACCGATGCCGGCATAAGCGGACCTTTTTTCTGCTCATATCCGCTTCCTTCTAAAATTCCCGCTGCAATACCGATAACGTTTTTTGCCGCTGAGCCAAATTCTGTACCAATAATATCATCGCTATGCGACAAATCAACAAAGTTTGCACTTGTAAAACTCTCTATTAGTCGATTCGCGTAAATGTTATTGTATGCAGAGATAAGCATATTTGTAGGTTGTCCGCTTAAAAATGACTTAACGTGACCGGGGCCGACCCAGACTGCTATATTGCACGTTTTTACACCATTATCAATCAATATTTCGCTAAGGCGCCTTCCGCTAGAAGCCTCAACACCTTTCATAGCAATACAATAATGCTTCTTTTCATAACCTTTGACTTGTTTTACTTGTTGCATAAGGTTATCTAATTGCTGACTTAATATTGAAATGATAATCACATCGCCGTAATTAATTGCTTTTCCTAAATCGTGCGTAAAATTGACGCGATTAGAAAGTTCTACATAATCATTTTTATGTGTTGAAAAGAGCGGACTTTCGCGCCCGTCTGAATGTTCTCTCTCCCACATTAAAACGTTAAACTTTTTCTTATCCATACAAAAGGCAATGCACGAAGCCCATCTGCCAATGCCTAAAATACTAATCTTCATCTTTATCTTCTTTGTCCTTTTCGATAGGTTTTGTCATAGGGAATAAAATTGTATCTCTAAGGTTAGGTAAGTCGAATATCATCATAATGAATCTATCAATACCGAATCCTAATCCAGACATAGGTGGCATACCGTGTTCCATAGCGAGTAAGAAGTCTTCGTCCACGTCCATAGTTTCGTCGTCGCCCATCTCTTTGTCTTTTAATTGCGCCATAAGCGCTTTTCTTTGCTCAATAGGGTCAACCAATTCGCTATACGCATTTAAAATTTCTGCGCCGTTAACTACAATTTGGAATACGTCCGTAATGCGCGCGTCATTGTCGTTCCTTCTAGCGAGTGGCTTTAAGAAAGCTGGATAGTTATATAAAATTGTTGGTCCTACAATGTTCTTCCTTATTAATTTTTTATAAGCATAATCAATTATTGCACGTAGCGAATTGTAGCCGTCGAGTTCACTTGCGCTCAATACACCCTTACTTACGATTTTATCTTTCAACTCTTTATAGTCCGTTATATCCATAAAATCGAAGCCAAAGATTTCTTTTAATCTAGCAATATAGTCGATTCTCTCCCAATCTTCTTTACCGAAATCAATTTCGTTGCCTGCAACTGTGATTTTTGTTGTACCGATAGTGTACATCATTAATGCTTTAATAAACTTTTTAAAGAACTTAATATTGTCTTCGAAATCCCAATATGAAGCATACCATTCTACTTGAGTAAACTCTTGAAGGTGAGTTGGGTCCATACCTTCATTACGGAAATCTTTACCCAATTCAAATACTTTGTCAAATCCACCAGCTGCCGCCATTTTTAGCCACGTTTCAGTAGCGATTCTTAGATTACAATCTAAGTCAAGTGCATTGTGATGAGTGAAGAAAGGTTTTGCGCTCGCACCACTGACTGCCGTCTGCAAAACAGGGGTTTCCACTTCAATAAATCCGTTATCTTCCAAAAATCTTCTAACGAACGATACCGCTCTACTGCGCGCGATAAATACATTCCTACTGCTCTCGTTTGAAATTATGTCTAAATAACGTTGACGATATCTAGACTCAGTATCAGTAAGTCCGTGGAATTTCTCAGGAAGTCCGCGCAAAGCCTTAGATAAAAGTTCGAATTTCTCTACTTGAACAGTCAATTCACCCGTCTGAGTGCGGACAAGTTCACCTTCCGCGCCTATAAAGTCGCCGATATCACAAAACTCTTTAAAGAATTTTAATCTATCTTCGCCGACAATATTCATAGAAAGACTTATTTGAACACTTGTCCTACTTGCCTTAGAAAAATCTACTTCGTGATTATCTCCAATAGCATATAAGCGCGCAAAAATAAGTTTTCCGAATGTACGCTTGAAAATCATTCTACCAGCAATGCTTACGTGCGTACCTAATTCATAATTTTCTAGGTCGTGGATTTCGTGCGTTTTATTATATTTCGCCTTATAAGCCTTTTCGCCCATTTCGTTTAATTTATTAACTTTAGCGACTTTTACTTCAAATTCGCTCATTTCATTTTGTTCCATAAAATACCTCTTATGTGAGTATAACAAAATGACGTCTACTTGTCAATTAATTGTTTAAAGTTAACGATTATGTTATATCATATATCTTACCTTAAATTACTATATTTCTTTATAAAAAACAGATAGTGAATTAAACAACATACACTATCTGAAATTTTTAAAATTTTGTTTACTAAAAACATAGAATTATTTACTAAAGAAATAAAATATATTTTATTTTAAGTATTATGTATATCTCTTGTTTTCAGCATACTCATTCAAATAAATTTATTTCCAAAGTCCGTGAAGATTGCAATATGAGTAAACAGAGATAACTTTTTCATTTTTTGCTAAAGTAAAAGTTGCAGTTGGTTTTTCATTAGGGTAAAGATATTTTACACTAAATCCCTTATCCGTCTCAAGAATAATCATTGAAATATAATGATTATCAAGCATTGGATGTTCTACTTCGCCGACCGTTATTATTACTTCGTTGCTATTTACTTTAACTACAGGTTTATGCTTTTCGCTAGCAGCATCTACAGTGTTTGGTTTAATCTCTGTCATTGGTTGACCACAGCAAAATACAGGGACCCCTGAATCAACTAGTTTAACGACAATATTTCCACACACTTCACATTTATAGATAACTAATTTTTTCATATTCTCACCTCTGAATTAATTATAATACATTTTTTCAAAAAACAACAGCATTTGTAAAAACAAATTTTTAATAATTTAATGAATAGTTGGTAAAAAATAAAAATATCATAAAGTTTTTGTATTGACTAAAAATAAAGTAAATATTTCAGCACAATGATAACTGATTACTAACTTCTTTTGCCGTAATGAATATTAAATTAAATATTATATTTATTTAAAACAATTTAAAATTTTTCTACTAAACCCATTACTAAAATATTGTATTAAAAAACTATCAAATAACTGATAGTTTTCTACTTTACTTTACATTAAAATGTTTATTTCTTAAATGTTGGTTTTACTACGACGTGACGTTTCTCGCCTTCACCTGTTGATTCGGTAGTGACGTCGTCGCGGTCTTGTAGTGTTATATGAACAATACGTCTATCGTACGCACTCATTGGGTCTAAGTGAATATTACGTTCGATTTTAATTGCTTGCTCAGCAACTTTGTTGGCAAGGTCGATTATAGATTGATTGCGGTTTTGTTTATAGCCGTCGATATCAATATACATACGAATAGGACCTTCTCCGCGCGTCTTGATACCGCTTAAAATCAATTGTATAGCTTGCAAATTTTCGCCGTGATAGCCGATTAATTTTCCTACATTGTCACCTTTTATTGAGAACAACAACTCGTTGTCGCGTGCTTCACAGCTAACCGTCGCGCTAGAGTCAACCAACTTTGCTAGTCCAAGTAAGAATTCGCTACCGCGCGCTTGCAGTCTAGTTGAATCGACTATTCGCTTAGGCTTTTGCTGAACTTGTTTTTCTTCGTTAAGTTTTTCTTCGTTTTCTTCACTTTCTGTAAGCTCAACGTTTTCTTTATTCTCTGTTTCTTGAACTTCTTTCTCATTATCTAAGGTAGAAGAATTATCTTCTTCTTTTGTTTCTCCCCAAGTTAAAATGACTTTTGCTTTCTTAAAAAGTCCACCATTGTCAACAACTTGGACATCAACATCTTCGCGTTTTAAACCACATTCCAAAAGTCCGTTTTGAATAGCAATTTCGACATTTTTCCCTGTTGCTTCTAATTTCATACCTTCCTCCTAATGTTATTTTTTGTAATTTCTACTATACTCGACAACCTGAATATCGCGTGATTTTTTCAATATTTCGCTGTCCGATAAATTCTTAGTTCGATTACGCATAATAAGTGAAAGAATAGTCGAAATAATAGCGGACATTATCGAGTTAGTAATGATATAAAGTGTGAACACAACGTTAGAAGTAGCAGCAAATATAATCATAGACAGAGGAATAACCCCCATCATAATTTTATTTGTTATATTTAACTTTTGACCCTTAGGTTGCATAATCTTAGCTGTAAGGAATTGAGTTAAAAACGATACTAATGCTGCGAATATAATAAGAATATAATATCCGTTTTGGTCTTTGTTATCTCCGATGATTGTAGAAGTGATGATATCATAACGCGCCTTAGCGCTCTCTCTATCTTCGCCCTCTAATTTCATATAATTAGCATAATCATCGAATGAAACAAATTGACTTGTTGTAGTATCTGACTTCCAAACGTTTTTAATCCATAGCCAACTATTTTTTTCTTTCAATTCTTCATACTTATCGACAACGACGTTTAAGACATATTCATTTTGCTCTTGCTCAGTTAGGGTTGTATCGACTTCCGCTTGTGCGGTCTCGTAAGCGACGTCTAACTCTTGATAAGAAGCATAAAGATTCTTTTCTCCATAATCACGAATACTACTAAACAAAGTGAAGAACACAACTAGTGTGATTCCGAGTGTGATTAACATAGTTAAACACATACCGCCCACATTTACTTTGTATTTTTTATATATTTTGTTAGTTTCTTGATTAAGTTTTTCTTTATCGTTAGCATACTTTTGATTAATTGCATTTAGTTCAGGTTGCATTGCAGACATAATGCGTTGCTGTTTACCTGAAGCAATACGTTGAAAAATATCTACCGGACTTAATACTAATTTCAAGCAAATAGTAAAAACTATTATCGTCCAACCATAGTTCACGATACCTTTTGCAAATCCATTAATAATAGTTGTCCAGAGGTTGCCACTAAGTAGCATACTTGCACAATTTAACATTTCCATTTATAATTTCCTAATAAATTTAATTTAGGCATATCAATGCCTGATTTGTGATTCGGTCTGCAACGGACAATGCGCTTTAAGGCTAAAACTCCGCCGTAAATTGCACCGAATTCACGTATAGAATCCCACGCGTACTTGCTACACGTAGGAATAAAGTTGCAACTTCGCCCACCTTTTACGTGTGTAAGCAGTTTGCGGTATATTCCGATTAATGCTAGACAAACGAGTGTAAGTGGATAAGTAATAATGTAATAAAATTTAAACATCATTTTCTCTATTTAGTTTATACTTTTTAAGTAGTCTAAGTAATTGTTTCTCTATATCTAAACTAGTCTTGTCCTTAGCGCTCTCTTTGGCAGTTATAACATAGTTTTTTACTGCAAATTTATCTATGTTTAACCTACAAGCCTCACTAATAATTCGCTTTACACGGCTACGAATAACCGAATTGCCTACCTGCTTTGAAACTGAAATGCCTATTTGCGGATACGGTTTAAAAGCGCGTACATAGTGCACGAAAAAATCATCGGCGTGCGCAATTTGACCTTTTTTATAGATATAATTAAACTCTTTACGTTTTTTAAGACGATTTAATCTCTGCAACATATTATTTAGTTAATTCTTTTTTACCTTTGTTTCTACGACGCTTTAAAACTTTACGTCCAGAAATAGTTTTCATTCTAGCTCTGAAACCGTGAACTTTACTGCGTTGTCTTTTCTTTGGTTGATAAGTTTGTTTCATACCTTTTCTCCTTTTATTGTTATTACATAGGTTGCTTAAAGGATTATTGCAAAAATGCAATTAGGGAGTGCAATAAGGCATTATTTTTTTGTAAAAAAAATAGCCCAATTCCTTATGTTAAATTCATTTTAACAAGAATTAGGCATATTGTCAAGTTTATATTCAATTTTTTATTTAGATTTTATTTACAAATTTCTACAATTAATTTAGTTATGCATTTTTTGATTATTAACTATATTATCTTGTATATTTGTTTGAAGATATGACATAAGTCCATTTTTTATTTCATCAATGTGCGTTTGTAAATATTTCTTTGGTCGAATTGTTTTTAGTGCTTTCGGAGACTTTTCAATCAATTCAAAACTATGTTTATAGTAAGGGTCTAACTCAAAATTCATTAAAATATTTTGCTTATAAAGCGAGAGAACTATCATTAATCTATCATCAACTAATTTATCATAAATTCTATTATACGTGTTTGTACTTAGTTTAAGTCCTTCAACCGCCTTTCCTTGCTCTTTAACTCCATTTTGAAGACCTAAAAGTGTGAAGAATTGTTTTAAATCGGAATAACTAATAGTCCTAATTAATCTTATATCTTGTTCATCGTCAATATTGTGTTTCTCGTAAATTAGAATAGTGATTTTATTCCCATCAATTGAATTTAATCGTGGTCTAATTTCGAATTTAACTAGCGAATCACTATCTATCAATTCATTTAATGTTGGGTCGTCAAAATTCTGTTTAAGCAAGTTAAAATACGCTCTTTTGACTAAATTTTCTTTTGTCATATTCCCTCCTTAGCATATAAAAAAATAAAAACTCAGCTAATTAAACTGAGTTT
This sequence comes from uncultured Clostridia bacterium, assembly GCA_944377165.1. Lineage (GTDB taxonomy): Bacteria > Bacillota > Clostridia > Christensenellales > UBA1242 > Onthoplasma. Next base: position 47,890 of record CALWEJ010000006.1, read on the forward strand.
TTAAAAATAAATAAAAGAAAGGATAATTTTTTTGAATTGTTGCAAAATTTCCTTTCATATCGTACTCCTTATTTTGATTTTACCATAACCTAAAATTACTGTCAAGAGTTTTTAACAATAAAGTAGATGAAAATACACCTATTTACTAAATACTTGAGTTAAGTTCTAAATGTTTATCTACACCTAGCATTTTGTATATATCATTAATAATTTCAATATGTACATCTCTTAGTTCTCTATTTGCTGATACATAGTCTAAGATTTCAATAGTCTCGGCAACTAGTTTCTTCCTTTTTCCGATTGGAAAATTGTACATATCGGTTAAGTTTGCCATTCTGTCGCAAAGTTTTACAAGTAGCGCATAAGTTGACATAATTGCCATACGCGTCTTTAGATAATTCGCCTTGCCCATAAAGTGCGACAAAGAGTCTGCCGTAGTTAACTCTATAACTATACTTGCGACCATCTCTCCGAAATTGTCACATAATTCGCGATATGAAGTATATGTGTCTTCAAGTGTGTCGTGTAATAGTGCTGCAGCTACAAGCTCATCTATGTTTTTTGAATACGGCTTATACTGTTTTACTAACTTAGCAACCAAAATAGGATGAACAATATACGGAGTCATTCCGTCCGCGCGAAATTGTCCTGCGTGTTTTTTTGTTGCGAATTCTAGCACATTATCATAGTCTAAATTCATAGGCTAACCTTTAAGTCCGCGTGATTGCCTGTCCATATCTTCAACCACTATATCGCAAATTTCGCCTAGACTAGCGCAATATTTAAGTACGTCCCACGGTTCGTTAGTATGGAAATGGATTTTAATAAGTTCACTGTCGCCAACAGCAATTAAGCAGTCCCCTTTAAAATTCTTTAAAAAGTAATCTCTAATCTTGTCCTCATCTAGACCTTTACCTTCAATAAGTAGTTGTGTATCATAACGAAATTCAATCATAATTTTCTCCCTTTGTGCTATATTATGCCAGAAAAATTTTAAAATGTAAAGTTTTTAAAGCTAAATTGTATTTAAAGACCTAATCTGTTTATTCCAAAAGTTATATCTTCTTCGTTTACTTCAGGTAATTCAAAGTTATCTACTCCATATCTTTGTATATTTCTTGCTAAAGTATCAATGTCAATAGGTTTAGGCACTATTTTATTATCGTCTTCACCTGTTGAATAATATCCATTTTTTATATTAACATCAACTATTCCTAGTGTCCTTGATTTTTTCTTAACAAATTTTCGAGTTGTTGGATTATAAAATCCTTTATCGTCTTTTATATCAAAGATAAAGTCTTTGCCATTTCCTGTAAGAAGGGTACAATTATCCACTGTAGATTCAGCCATAATATAACAATCATTAGTAGGTACATAGGTTTGTAAATGTTCTAAATATTCAACTTTCATAGGCGGATTGCACGCCATTAATTCGCCTTTATATCTCACAGTTTGCGGAGAAGTATAATCATTTACCAAGTCTGAAACTTTTTTATAGAATTTTTCTTTTTCACTTTCGGTCATTATCTTGTGCATAAAGCAGTTATCTCTTATAAAATCACAACAGTTTTTAGAATGTTTGTTTTCATTATAAACGGCTTCAGTCACATACATTCTTATTTTGTCCTTTTTAAACAAAAGATATAAATAACACATACCTCTTGTGTGCAAACGCAAAAGTGGGTCATTGCAATTCTTAAGGTCCAAAAATTTTGTGAAATTAAAATTATCAGGCAATTCTTTATAAGTAAATTCTATTCCATTATTTTTTACATAACTTTTTAGCATAACGTCTAAATACAAAAATGCACGTAAAATATTAGAGTCTATTGAAATATATTTTTTATTATTTGCCATTTTTGCCTCCGCGCGTTTTGCATTTGTTTTTAATGATAAAATTTTGATAGTCTTCTATTAGTTCTTTTCTATCTTTCTTTATTAATTCTTCTTTAACTGCTTTATCGTTTTCTTTAAATTCTTCCACTAATTCACTGTATATTTTGTCCATATCTTCTTTTGACATCTTAACCAATTTCTTTTCCATTTTCCCTCCTATTTTTCTTTTACATCTATATATTTTAATAAATTAGAATGTTTGATTCAATATTTAATTTTAATTATTTAGTTATATTTGTTGCTCGACATAATCATTCGCTATCTCTAAAAATTTTGCTTGTTTTTCACTATTAGTTATTATTCTAACTTTTCCGTAATCATAAGCTTTTAAATTATTTATAATACCTTTTATAATTTCTTCATCTTGAACAGCTAAGTAAATTGACAATTCAATATTATGTTTTTTTAATATCTCGCTAAGTACTTCTACTGCTCTAAATTCGGTATATACTTTTGCCCCTGAGTAATTAACATTCTCAAAAGTATGTATTCCTGCTTTGATTAAGTCAAAAGTGACTTCTTTATGATTTTCGTCGAATTTCTTTATCTTAACCTTATCCAAAATCTTCTTAATGATTTTAGAAGCTAAATATGTATCTATCATATTTTGTCTTACATCTTGCGTCTTTGAGTGTTTTATAGTTCGAGATATTCTATCTACATTTTTTTGAGTAATTAAAAGGTCACAATATACCGTCTTACTATCCGTATTAGCTATTAAATCATTTGATTTTACCTTCTCTAAATCTTCTCTACTTGTTATAGAAATAAAATCAATAACATTGTTCCCCAGCAACAACACTTTCTTATTATTCTTTTCCATAATCTTATTTTAACACTAAACAACATTTTTTGCAATAGCAAAATATTAATTCCTTGACAATATTAATCAATAACTTTAAAATTATTTTTGTTATATCTTTTAATGGATTAAAAATTCATTTAGATAAAAAGTGGGAATCTTGTCACAATTTTATTCTTTTAGCACTTTACTAATCGCAAAGATTGCTTTTACGAATAATTGTTCCTCTCCCTACAATATGATGCCATATTGCAGGGTTAAAAGTTGCGACGTGCGGGTATGGCGAAACGGCAAACGCGCGCGTCATAATGCGTCTTTATGTCAATTTGCTTAACGCAAATTTGACCTTTTAGGCGATTATTCCTTCACCCTACTTCGACTTCGTCTTGCAGGGAACCCATTAGTGAATCTAGCGCTTACTTTACTTTGTTTTATCTTAATATATAAAATCTATCTCACGAAAACTTGTTTGAGTGAGAATAAGGAGCAACCGATTACAAGGCATTAATTTACAAATATACCTTTGTAAATTATGCTATAAAGCGAGTTGCAACGTGCGGGTATGGCGAAACGGCAAACGCGCTAGATTCAGGTTCTAGTGAGAGTACTCTCGTGCAGGTTCAAATCCTGTTATCCGCACCAACATATTATTTTAATTGATATATTCATTTTAATATTATGTAAATTTCATTGTTCGAGTTTACACACATAATTAAAACATCTTCCATTAGTTTATATCTAAAAAATTTGTAAATATTCTAAATTTATTGAACATTTTCTATAAACTATAATTAAATAAAAAAATAATACTACTTTTATTATTTACAAATAAAAATTTTTATGCTATTATATCTTGGTTGATTACAGTTAACAATCTAATAATATGGAGAGTTGTCAGAGAGGTCGATTGTGCCGCTCTCGAAAAGCGGTAAGGTGAAAGCCTTCGGCGGTTCGAATCCGCCACTCTCCGCCATTGATTTTTAAAGTAGCAAATGTCTTTTAGTACATTTTCGTAATGGGAGAAAAATATGTTAAACATAACATTTAACGTAGATGATGATATTATGGCAAAAAGTATGATATCAAAAAGTATTATGCCAAAAGAATTTGCTCATTATTTATGGGATAAATATAAAACTTCTTATTCTCTATTGATAAATAATATAAATTCTAATGAAATTAATAAAGATATAATTTACGAATTACAGCAACAGAGTTTTTTTAAACATAATCGTGAAATTGCTAAAGAAAACTTAAAAAGGATAAAAAGTAATTGGTACAAAAATTGTAATAGAATAAACTCTTTTCTGAATAAAATATTAAAGAAAGAAATTCATCTTGATTTGACCGCTTTCATAGTTCCTCCATCGCTAAATATGGGAAGAAATATTTGGGAAAATCAATTTATTTGGGGTCACGAAAACGGATTACTTGATGAGAGCTATGATTTAGTGTATCTTGTTCACGAATCTCTACATTCATATTTCAAAAAGAATTCACTAACACATACAATTATTGAAAACATAGCAGACATTGAATTGGCACAATATTTAAACAATACACATTATGAGGTGCACTCTGATTTAAAGTCGATTCATATTAAAATTTTACCTTTTTGGAATATATACTTGAACAAAAATGAAGAAGATATCGTAAGAGAAAATAAAATTAATAACATAACTTATAATCTAAAAGATTTTGACAAATATAAAACCAAAATAAAAGATTTGAATATAGATGATTTCGTTAGTTTTTTGAATAAATTAAATTTAGACGATTTAATAAATATAAATTGTTTATATTCAATTCATTTAAAAAATATATAGGAATATTTAAATATTTCAACTCCACCAATATTAAAAATGCTTTATATTGTATATATTTCATTGTTAAAATACAATATAATGTATTTTTTATAGTTATTATTATTTTAAATTAAATGTTTTTACCTAATATTGACTTTTGTTATTAAGTATTATATAATTCAAATATGGAGGAAAAAATGAAAGAAAGTTTTGTCAAAAGTCTTACAAAAGATCAAGTAAGTAAAATATTTAATGACATATTCCCTAATCAAATTTATGTTGGAACAGAAAATTCTTCTAACGATTTTATTGCTAAATATGATGAATCAACCGATTGTTTAACTGTTGAAGCTTGGGATTTTCCTTGTTTTTGGAACATTCAAGTAAAATTATATAATGAACATTTTGAAATACCGAAGTACAAAAATGGAAAATCTGACATTCAAGGCGAAAATCAACAAGATCGTTATAGAAAAAGTATGTATGAAATTTACGGTGAAGAATACTCAGATCTAGTTGATGTAAGTTCAGATAACATCTTTACAAAATAATAATATTATAATAAAATTGTTGAAGGTCTATTGACTGAATTAAATAAATAAGTACTTTTTCTTCAACTGATATTTTAAAATTTAAATAGTTTAATACTCTACTATAAATTCTTTTAAAAATAAATTTGTTTATATACTTATTGTCTTAAAGATTATACCTTGACAATAAGTTTTTTTTATGTCCAATACTCTTCTCCACAAATGCAAACACATTATACCAATACTCATTAAACTTTAATAAACACAATAGACAATCATTTTTTATTTTACTTATATAATTTGATTGTACTACTTTTATTAGAAGTAATTTTAGATTTAGTTTTTTTTAGAAAACATTATAAAATTCCTTATAAAAAAATGATACTACTATCGTATCATTTTTTATGAATTTATATAATATTATTAATATAAAAATTTACATAATAACCATATAAATAATAAGTATTACTAAATACTAATTATATATTTTTTTACTTATAAATTAAACTTAATATGTTATTCAATTATTTTACCTTTTTCTAAATTGATTTTATTATAGTCAATATAAGAATAATCGTGCGGGCTTTCTATTAGATTATTTGACGTATCTAAATAAGTAGATATACTATCCAACGAAGATATTATTCGTACTAAGTACGGTTCTCTTGAACCAATAAAATTATTGATATTTTTTTGTGTATATTCATTAAGGTCAGTTGTAATAAGAAAATTAATTTCAACGCTTTTATCTTTATATCTTCTAGCAATCTTTTCGATTATATCAGGGAAAGGAATAATCTTATAAAAGTCTATAATTTTTTCTTTATCTAAACTACAAAAACTATTCATACCTTTATTAATTTCTTCTATGGTGCAACAGTCTTCAAACTCAGTTATTTTTAATTTTTTATATATCTCTTTTAAAATTTTTGCAACAACAAAAGCTCGTATAATTGATAACTTTTTCCAATCTTCTTCAAACAAATCGGACACTTTTTTTGTTATTTCGTTATCACTATTATTAAATTCTAAAACACAATATATTGTACTATATTTATTATCTATAATACTATATTTATTGATATCGTTAATTAGATTATTATCTGCGTTTACAATTAAAACATTATCCGAAGACGGTCTAAAATTAGGTTTTATAATACTACCTATAATATAATTATTTTCCATAAAAATATTTTAACATATTAGTTTACACATATCAAGTTATTTCTAAAAATTACATAAAAAAAACTACTTGCATTTAACGTACAAGTAGCCTTTAGATTACTCTTTTACAACGTAGTCTGAATCTTTTGAGCAAAGAAGTAAAATTCCGCCGATAAAATTGCAGAAAAGCAAAACACATATACTGATACCGATTGAAGGTTTACCATTCTTCATTTGGCTAAGTGCAATTCCGCCAAAAATAAGTGGTAAAATTAACCAACACCCTGAAATCATACCTAGTATAATAAAAATCTGTGCAGCAATCTTCATTACAACCTCCCTAAAAATTTAAAACATAAGTTTTATAACTAACATTATAATGTAGAGATTTATTTATTGTCAATAAAATAATACTCGTTTCGACAAATTTATAATAAAAATCTTAAATTATTATATTATTTGCCTAACGAGTATATGACAAAGGTTGTAAAATATTATATTTTGTTTTAAATTGTTTAGTGTTTAATTATTTATCCGTTTTCTTTAAAAACAATTACAAAACAATAGATTATATCTATCTATTATCTAGCCTTAACTGGAAGAATTAAAAATTCAAAGTCATTACCTTCGCACGGAGTTATTACACAAGGCATTATAGGACTATTGAAATTAATCTTAACGTAAGGGTTATCAATTACGCGTAAACAATCGCTAAAATACTTAGAGTTAAACGAAATAATTAAGTCATTACCCTTAACTCCGACCGTGATATTTTCCTTAGTATTACCAACTTCGCTATTAGAAGTAAGCATTAAATTCTTTTCTTTAATATCGAATTTTACAAGGTTGTTTTTATCAATTTTTGATAGTACACTTGCCCTATCGATAGCATCTTCTAATTGCTCTTTATTAATTGTAATTGTAGTTGAAAAATCTTTTGGAACAATCTGTCTATAATTAATAAACTGACCGTCAATTAAACGATTAATGATAATTGTATCACCGAAATCAACCATAATGTTGTTAGAGTGAATGTAAACTTTAATAGTTCCTTCACTATCTAACATACGCGCAATTTCATTAAGGTTCTTGCCCGGAACAATAATTTTAAAGTCGGCTGTAGTCATTGTAAGCGGTTTATTAGCAATGCTAAGTCTGCAACCATCTACTGCAACGGCACGAATTGAATTGTTATTCATACTAGTTTCAAGCAAAATACCTTTCAAAATAGGCCTGCTATCGTCCTGAGCAACGGCATAGAAAACGTCGTTAATAAGGGTTTTGAAGTCCTCTTTTGATATTTCAAAATAATTATTTTTCTCTATCTCTTTAAGTTTAGGGAATTCGCTAATTTCCATACATTGCAAAGTACCTTCACTATCAGTGTATGAAATTTTAAGTTGATTTTTCTCGTTTAATTCACATTCAATCTGTTCATTAGTTAATTTCTTAATATAATCGCCGAACAATCTGCCCGGAACAACTGTTTCTCCCGAGCTGTAAACCTCGGCGCGAATAGTCTTTTCAATACTAATTTCTAAGTCAGTAGCAGTCAAAATAAGTTTATCGTCTTCGCAAACCATCTTAATACCTTCAAGAATTTGAGAGGTTGTCCTATTACCGATAGCTTTAGAAACGACTGTTATTGCTTCACTTAATTCTAGTCCATCACATCTAAATTTCATAGTTCTCCTTTTCGACTTTACTACCCCTGACACGCAAAATCATATTACAACACTATATTAGCAAAGTGTCTAATATATGTCAAACAAATTTTCGCATTTTGTCGAAAAATTTTTTACGCAAAATATAATCAAAAATATAATAAATAATTATTATATATTAATCAAAAAAATTGCTTAAAAATTAAGAAAAAATTAATCAAAAAATTAACTAAAAAATTAAGTTAAAAACTATCAAAAATGCCTATAAAATAGTATAAAACGCGCATTGCACGCACTATTATTTTTTTATTTAAATTTAATTTTTTTGGTAGTGATTTTTTTATTATAGTTTGTGGAAAAGTGGATAACTTTTTATTTTACAATATATAGTGGTATTTTCGACAAAATTCGTGCAAATTCACACAATTTTTATACACATTTTATGTTGATAACTTTGTTGAAAATTGTGTTGATAACTATATCTAACTTGTGGAAAACTTAAAAAATTTAATTTTCACGTTAGGATTGACAATTCTCTACTTATGATATATAATAATAAAAGTAGGAGAAAGATATGTTTTTACTTGATCAATGGAAGAAAGTGTTGAATAAGTTAGAGAATGAAGTCACTGCTGTCACATTTGATTTGTGGATTAATACCCTAACACCTATTCAATATGCAAATGATGAACTTATTCTTATGGCACCTAGTGTCACCGCAAAGAATCAAGTAAACCAGCCCGGCATATTCGAAAAAATAACGAAATGCGTAAGGCAAGAGTTTACTCCGTATACATACGTTCGCGTGACAGAAAAACAAGAATATGAAGAAGATATTAGAAAACAAGATGCAGAACTTGAAAAAATAATGTCTGAAACACCGCAGATAAAATCAAAGTTTAATAAGAAATATACCTTTGAGAACTTTGTTGTAGGTAAATCTAATCAGGTTGTGTGTGCTGCAATGCAGAGTGTCGCGCAACACCCTAGCGAAAAATTTAATCCATTATTCATATATGGAGGAGTTGGACTAGGGAAAACACACTTGCTACACGCGGTCGGAAATTATTTAAATGACCATAGACCAGATTTAAATGTACTTTATGTCACTTGTGAAAAGTTTACGAACGACTATGTAGAGTCAATTAGAAACGGAAAAGATAAAACAAATGGCGATTTTAGAGATAAGTACAGGAATGTAGATGTCTTAATGATTGATGATATTCAGTTTATCAGTAATAAAATGGGGATTCAGGAAGAATTCTTTCACACATTCAATGACTTATACCAAAATAATAAACAAATTATTATAGCTTCTGACCGTTCGCCTAAAGATATGAGTGCACTTGAAGAGCGACTAAGAAGCAGATTCTCTAGCGGACTCATACAAGATATTCAAGAACCAGATTATGAAACGAAAGTTGCTATTATTAAAAAGAAATGTAGTCAAGAAGGTTATCTTGTTGATGAAGATGTTGTAGATTTTATTGCTCAAAAGGCAAGCACAAACGTGCGTGAAATGGAAGGAATACTGTCAAAGATAGTTTTCTACTCAAGTTTGATAGGAAAATCACACGCAAGTATGGAAGACGCGCACGAAGCACTTAAAGATTATGGTGAAACAGAGCGCACAAATCTTGATGCAGAGAAGATAATGAATACTGTTTGTGATTTCTTCAAAGTTAGTAGGGAAGATTTGATAGGTAAGAAGAAAAATAAAGAGATAGTTGAACCAAGACAATTATGCGTTTACCTAATAAACGATATGTTGAATATACCACTTACAGCAATAGGAGATATATTTGGCGGACGTGACCACACGACGATTATGCACGCAAGAGATAAAATCAGTAATCAAATTAAGGTTAATCCACACATTAAAACTCTAGTGAACGATATAAAATCAAGGCTTCTAAAATATTAAAATATAAATAAAAAATAAAAAATTCACTGTTTTGGTGAGTTTTTTATTGATTTTTAATTAAAATTTAATTAATTTTTGAAATTTTAGTTATTTACAATCTTTCCATTTTTAATATTAATGACATTATAATTAAAGTCCAATTTAGGAATTTGTGTGCAAGTTATTATAGTTTGATACTTGTTTGTCATATTTAGAAGTCTAAACTGTCTATTTTCATCAAGCTCGCTAAGAACATCATCTAATAAAAGTATAGGATATTCATTTATCTCGTTTTTAATAATTTCCATTAATGACAATTTAACTACAAGAGCAACAGTACGTTGTTGCCCTTGACTAGCATAAAATTTACAATCTAAATCATTAATATAAAATATCAAGTCATCTCTATGCGGACCGATAGTTGTATAACCGAGCTCAATCTCTTTATCAACTGATTTATCAAAAAGAGATGTCAAATCATCGTGTATAGTTATATTTTCTTTTTTCTTATAACTATACGAAATTGATAAATTTTCACTAGAAGTAATAAATTTATGAATATTTGGGGCTATTTTATTTAATTTTTCAATAAAATTTAATCTTTTTTCAATAATTTTTTCTGCAGTATCAATTAGTTGGGGAGTAAATAACTTTAATTGCTCTTTTTTTGATTCTAGCGAATCTGAAGATTTTAGTATAGCATTACGTTGTTTTAGAATCTTTTCATATTTAAGTAAATTATATAAATAGTTTTTGTCAAATTGACTAATTGAGATATCTAAAAACTTTCTTCTATCTTCAGGAACTTCTTTTATAAGTTTAAGTTCATCAGGACTAAAGTAAACTATAGATAGTGTACCAACCAATTCAGTTAACTTCAAAATATTTAATTCATTTATTTTAATTGACTTTTTGTTAGATTTATCTAAATACATTTTAATATTCTTTTTACCGACACGTGTATCAAAGTTAATATTAATCAACGATTTTTCTTTACTAAAATTTATCATTTGTTTTTCTTTGCTATTTTTAGGGCTTTTACCAACACTGATTAAATATATGCTTTCTAACATATTTGTTTTGCCTTGAGCATTAGCGCCAACTATAAAATTAAGACCATCATTAAAACTGATTGTCTCATTGTCATAATTTCTAAAGTTAGTTAAAGTTAGGTTAGTTATTTTCATTTCAAATATTATAATAAAATTTTAAAAATTTGTCAAATTTATAATAAAATTATTAATTTTTATTGTTAAATTAAACTAATTATAAAAATTTAATAAAAAATAGAATATTAAAATTTTAATTTTATCATTAATTATTTTATTATTTTTAATAATATGTTTTGCATTATTATTAAATAATAAACAATAATAATAAATAATTATTTAATTTAAATTATATATTTTATTTTCTCGCGCGCGCGTGCGCGCGTACACGCGTACGCGTATATATAAGGATAAGAGATATAATTTAACATTTAATATTATTTATTTTATAATTGATTCTATAATAAAAAAAATAATATAATAAAAATTAAATTTAAATAATTAATGTGATAAAATTAAATTAAAAGAATAATTTAATAAAAAATAATTAAAAATTATAAAATTTTTAATCAATTATAAATAAAAAATTATTAATTAATAAAATAACTAATAATTTTTTTATTTTTTATTTAAATTGAATTTTAATTTAATGGATTTGTTTTAGGTTTATTTTGTGAACGTGGATAAATTAATGGAGTATTCTTTACCTTTTTAATAATTATTATATTTCTTTCACCTATATCGTTAGGTAATTTGAATTTCAAACTATCTATATATTCTCCGCCTAAAACAGATATTGCATTTTTTGCTTCGATTAGTTCTGAGTCTGCATTAGTTGCTTTATATGCTAATACATATCCGCCAACTTTTACTAAAGGAAGAAGGTATTCTAAAAGTGTGTTTAATTTAGCAACCGCTCTAGCAACTGCAACATCGAAATATTCACGATTATTTTTAGCAAAATCTTCTGCTCTAGAATGTTCACAACTATAATTAAGATTAAGTTTATTTTTTAAGTTTTGTAAAAATGTTATTCTTTTATTTAAACTATCAACAAGTGTAAGTTCAATGTCATTGCGGACAATTTTTATCGGAAGACCCGGGAAGCCTGCACCTGTTCCTACATCAACCAATTTTGCATTTGCTGGGATATAATCTATAGGTAAAATACTATCTAGAAAATGTTTAGTGTAAACATCATTTTTTTCGACAATGGCTGTTAAATTGACCTTTTCATTGTATGAAATAAGATTTTGATAATATATATCAAATAATTTTTGATTTTTAAATATTAATTGTTCACATTTATCGATAATATTCATATTAAATTTTGTTTTAAATTGTTTTTTACATAATTACTTATAGATTTAAGTATTATTTTATTAAATTTTGCCTTTTAACTTTAAATAGACTAACAATACATTTATATCACTCGGACTAACTCCGTCTATACGTTTAGCTTGACCTAAAGTTGAAGGCTTAAATTTATTTAATTTTTGTCGAGCTTCCAGCCTTAAACCTGAGATTGTAGAGTAATCGATGTCAGGCAAACGGATATTTTCTGTTCGCTTTTGTTTTTCAATCAATTCGAGTTCGTTTTTAATATAGCCTTCATATTTTATTTCAGTATTGACGTATTCTAACACATTGTTTGGTATATCTTTAAATAAATCAAAGTACTTTTGTATATCAAATATGGTTATATTATTTCTTTTTATTGCATCTTTTAGTGTTAAACCTGACTTTGGCATTGACTCATTTTTGTCCGTAAATAATTTTTGTAATTGTGAAGGATTTTTCATACAATTTAATTCAGATTTAACGTACTCAATTTGTTTAAGTTTTTTCTTAAAAATAGAATAGCGTTTATTGTCAACTAATCCTATTTCACGGCCGATTTCAGTTAAGCGAATATCACAATTATCTTGACGTAAAATCAATCTATATTCTGCTCGGCTAGTCATCATTCTATACGGTTCTACAATATCTTTAGTGACAAGGTCATCAATTAATACACCAATATATGCTTGATCACGCGAAAGAATAAAAGGAGATTTATTATCAATATAACGTTCTGCATTAATTCCCGCCATAATGCCTTGTGCAGCTGCTTCTTCATAACCGCTAGTACCATTAATTTGACCGGCAAAGAATAAGCCGTTTATCTTCTTTGATTCTAGATTGTTTTTTAATTCGGTAGCATTTATGCAGTCATATTCTATTGCGTACGCAAAGCGCATAATTTTAACATTTTCAAAACCGGGTATTAGTCTATACATAGCGCGCTGAACATCGCTAGGCATACTGCTAGAGATACCTTGAACATAAACTTCGTCAGTAAAAGCACTTTCCGGCTCTAAGAAAAGCTGATGACGTTCTTTGTCACTAAAACGCATTATTTTATCTTCAATACTTGGACAATATCGTGGGCCAATTCCGTTAATTTTTCCTGAATATAGTGGTGCACGTGAAATATTATTTAGTATTAAGTCGTGCATAGCGGTAGAAGTGTAGCCAAGGAAACAAACTTTTTTATTTTTTATTTTCTTAGTTTTAGCAGAAAATCCGTTTAATAATTCGTCGCCCGGTTGTACTTCAAATTTTGAATAATCTATTGATTTACCGTCAACACGTGCTGGAGTACCTGTTTTAAACCTACGAATTTCTATTCCTAAATCCATAAGTGATTTAGTTAAATGTGTACTAGCCTCATAGCCGTTAGGCCCTGTATATTTTGTATAGTCACCTATAATAATTCGCGAATTAAGGTAAACACCGGTAGCCACAACCACTGCACGGCAAGAAAATATCTCACCCATACTAGTCTTGACACCCACGACGTGTGAATCTTCAACTAAGATTTCTGCCACTTCGCATTGTAAAATGTCTAGATTCTTTGTTCGTTCGATAGTGTGTTTCATTTCGTTATGATATATAACCTTATCTACCTGCGCGCGCAAAGAGTGAACGGCAGGGCCTTTACCTGAATTCAACATTCTAAGTTGCAACATAGATTTGTCCGCATTTACACCCATCTCACCGCCTAAAGCATCAACTTCGCCTGCAAGTTGACCTTTTGCTGTTCCACCTATTGATGGATTACAAGCAAGGAAAGCAATACTGTCTAGATTTAAAGTTGTTAAAAGTGTACGCTTGTTAAGGCGTGCCAAAGCAAGACACGCTTCACTACCTGCGTGCCCACTACCAATTACTATTGCATCATAATCTGCTACTGCGTTTATCATTTTGTTTATTATACCATAATTTTAAAAATTTGAATAGTTGTTTTTTAATATTTATAGATAAGAATAGTTAATATTATTGCATTGATAAATATTAATTGTAATATTTGTGTATTAATCAGTGTATTACTAACTCATTAATCAAGAATGTTAAGCTTTAAATTATTAAGAAAAATATTAATGATTTTAATTTTATTTTCCTAAGCAAAACTTAGAGAAAATTTTATCAATAATTGCTTCGTCACTAGTTATTCCTGTAATTTCGCCCAAAATTGACCAAGCAAATTTTAGTTCAGCACTAATTATATCTAAAGTAGTTGTATTAAAAGCATCTTTTGCTGACTTTAATGCCTCACAGGCGCGCTTTATACAATCAATATGTCGCGTATTTGTAAGGTAAAATTTATCTGAGCGAATATCCGATTTTACTGTTCTATCAAAAATTAATTGTTTTAATTTGTCTAAATTTTCACCTGATTTTGCACTGACAAAAATATCAAAATTTTGATTTTTATTTTTTGATATATCGGATTTATTAAAAATTGATATATGAGGTTTTGATGTTTTAATATCACAAATGTTATTTTCGTCCGAAACAAGCAGAACTAAGTCGCTATCTTCAAGTGTTTTTTTTGCTCTGTCAATGCCGATTTTCTCAACTATATCATCACTTTCGTGAATCCCTGCCGTATCAAATAATTTAAAAATGATTCCATTATATTCATATTGAGCTTCAACAACGTCGCGTGTTGTTCCTGCTATTTCTGTGACGATTGCCTTGTTAGATTTTGTTAGTGCATTTAATATGCTAGATTTACCTACGTTTGGCGCGCCAACAATAGCGATATTTACTCCGTTTTTAATAATCAAACCGCTTTTACTGTCACTAATTAATGAAGTTAAATTGTCAATTAAATTATTAATTTTATCGATTGTATTAGACGATTCTTCCGCGCTAAAATCATATTCAGGATAATCTAATTTAGCTTCTATTTCAGCGAGCATATCGGTTAAATCTGTTTGATATGAATTAATCATTTCAAACAATTTACCATTCACAAGTGAACTACTCATTTTCGCTTGCATTTCACTTTCAGAATTAATTAAATCCATTATACCTTCTGCTTGGTCTATGGACATTTTCCCATTAATAAATGCGCGTTTACTGAATTCTCCAGCGGTAGCCATACTTGCGCCAAGATTGATACATTCTTCAATAATCTTTTGTGATAAAAAATATCCGCCGTGCGATTGTATTTCAGCGACATCTTCCCCTGTATAACTATTTGGAGAAGCAAAAAATACAACCAAACATTTATCAACAATATCCCCAACAAAGACATCTTTTAGATACATATGTCGTGGCGTAAAATTTATGTTTGAGTGCGTAATTTTTTGTAAAATTTCTTTTGAATTTTCTCCGCTGATTCTTACTACAGCAACACCACTATTTCCCGGTGGAGTTGCTAGCGCTACTATTGTTTTTTCCATAACTTTTATTATATCACATAATAACAAAATTTTCAAGTGTACAATAAAATTTATAAAAATTTGAGTGTAAAAACAGATGCTATCTTTATAGACAATCCTTGCTTTAAGTAATAAAATTTTATGATTATTTGATTTTTAATATATCAATGACTTGATTTAGATTTTCTTCACTCGTTGCGGTGACTAACCAATTTCTATATTTTTTAGTGATACAACCAGCTTCGTTTGAAAGAAGAATTCCCGGCATTATATCCCATAAATTGCATTTTCTATAATCTAATTTTAAACCTAACGAGCCTTCGGCAAGCGATACATAAATTTTGCAAGATGCTCCGCAATCACGTACTTCCAAAATTGAATTTATAAAAGTTGTTTTAGCGTTTTTATTTAAAGAATCGAGATTGAAATGATTTACTTCTGCAAGAGTATATTTTAGCTTTCTAGAAACGGTAAACATACGTTTTCCATTTTTATATGCACCACAACCTTTGCCGGCTATGTATGAGCCAAAGAACGGCATAAATATTGCACAAGCAACAGGTTCACTGTCTTCGATTAATGCAATTTGAATACCCCAATTTTCATTTCCGTTAGCAAAATTTTTTGTCCCGTCTATAGGGTCAATCGTGAAATAGGTAGTATTTATATTTTCCTTAGCATTAAATTCTTCACTTAAAATTTTAACATCAGGATAATTATTATTTAGTTCGTGAATTAAAAATTTTTCTATTGCCAAATCATAATTGGTGACAATATCATTTGTGTTTTTATCTTGAACATTGATGTTTTTATTCTTAAATAACTTATATGCGCGTTTTTCTAATTTTAACAAATATTTTGCTATTTTTAAATAATCCATTTTTTCTTTTTTCATAAATCTATTATACTAGAGATTTCAAAATTAAACAAACAATTTTAAATATGAAAGCATTTTTGATTTTAAAATACACATTGACAAAACTAAGTATTTGTATTATAATTTCCATCATTAAGGTGTAAAATTATATGGAAGAATTAAAAGAATATGTTAAATCACTTGAAGAAAAAGCTTCAACAGAAAAAGATAAAATTATAATAGATGAATTAAAGCGCGCTTGTAGTGATGTAAATGACAAATTGCCGAATGGCCTTTTGCCTATAATGCTTGCTATTAAATTAAAAGATAATAAACTTATTGATTTACTTATTAAAGCAGGTGCAGATATAAGTTATGAAATTGTTATCAATGGTAAGAAAATAAATGCTATTAGATTTGCTAGTTTAAATAAAGATAAAGCATTAGCTGAAAAGTTAAAGGCAACTAGTATTAAAAAGACAAAATTACAAAAGAAATTAATCGAAGCAATTGGGCTTAAAGATAGACCTAAAATTGTTGAATATATTAATGATGGCGCTAGCTTAAATGTTTCAGGCAAAAAATTTGTTTCAACCCCTTTGATACGTGCCGCTGAATTAGGAATGACGGACGTTGTAGAAATGCTTTTGAAAAATGGTGCGACACCAGATTGTGCCGATATGATGGGTTCAACTGCTTTAATGTGGGCAGGACGATATCAAGGGCAAGCTAAAGTAAAAGTTGCGCAAATGTTAATAGATGCGGGGGCGGACGTAAATTCAGTAGATAGAGAATATGGCTCAACTCCACTTATTTCGTGGACAATAAATTCGGACGATAATTCAAAATATCTAGATGTTTTATTAAAGAATGGTGCAAACGTTTTATGGAGAGATGCGGAAGGTAAAACGGCTAGCGATTATGCAAAGGAAGTTTCTAGCATAGATGTCTATAAATATTTAAGGCAAAGAGAAAAACTACAAATAGAATTTAATAACAAAGTGATGTTATTATTTTCTTCAAAATCAGAAGGACGTATTTTTAGTTATGAAAAGAAAGAAAAATATTTATGGATTGCTGAGCAAATTAGAAATGGTATATATTTAAGTGCAGGTTTAGCAAAATTCGTATTACCGTATGCTCAAGAAGATGATGACGTAGATATAGTTGATAAATGTGAAAATGCAATTTTAAATGCTACTGTAGAGAAAAAATATGTAATGAATAGAGCGCATTCAATTAAAAAATTGCAATCACCAAATAAAGAAGACGATAATTAATTTTTTAATTATTAAAAGTTGATTAACAATTTTATATCGTCTGTATAAATATGATTATAGAATAAAAGGACAATTGGCAATATTGTCCTTTTTTATATTTCGAGGGAGTGAGATATTTGATAAAACAATATTTGTGTATAAAAAATCCGCCGTTCGCGGAATACTGGTGCGTCCAGAGGGATTCGAACCCCCGACCTTTGGTTCCGTAGACCAACGCTCTATCCAGCTGAGCTATGAACGCATAAATAATAGTTTTGCAATTTAAATATTAAGGCATTATTTAAATTAACAGGGATATTATAACACAATATAAATTTATTTGCAAGTGTTTTGTAAAAAATAAATCAGAAATAAGATAACTATACTACTAGAAAAATAGAACAAACAAATTTATAATTTATAACTTTAGTTAGCGCTATAATTTTTACTATTTAATTTTTTAATGCACCTTTTATTATTAAATATTTATCTCTAAGCTTTAGTTAAATAAATTCTAATAATAGATATGCATAAATTTAAAATCAATCATAAACGTATGTAATTAAAAAAGATAATATATTATTTCTAATAAAGCAAATAATGTTTTAAACAATATTAAACAAATAAAATAAGATAAACTAATAAAAACACATTGCCTATTATATTGTTAAAACAATAATAATAAAATAAATAATAATTATTATTTTCTATTTGCTAAATTTGTTAAATTAAGTTTTAATGTTAATATACAGAATCAAATATTTTTAATATCGTTAAGTAAAAGATATATTTTAATAAAGTTATAACGAATATAGCATAAAATCATCACGTTAAAGAGTTAATTTCAATTAAAATATAATAAAACGATTTATTTTTTTAAAAATTGAACAAAAATTATTAAAAATATTCAAAATTTGAACAAAAATCATTAATTTTATTAATTTTTAATTGCAAAATAATATTTTTTGTATTAATATATTAGTAGGAGAATTCTAAATGGGTAAAGTAATATCTGTGACTAATCAAAAGGGCGGAGTCGGAAAAACAACTACGTGTGTTAATTTGGCATCATACATAGCCGATTCTGGCAGAAAAGTATTATTAATAGACATAGATCCGCAGGGTAATGCTTGTACAAGTGTCGGAGTTGATATTGAAAAGGGACAAAATTCTATATATGAAGTTCTTTTAGGTGAATCAACGATTGAAGAAGCTACATATCCTTCAGTATTAAGAAATTTAGATGTTGTGCCTTCTACTGCAGATTTAGCAGGCGCAGAAATAGATTTGGTATATGTAGAAAATAGAGAAAATATATTAAAAGAAGCGCTTTCAGTAATTAAGGATAAATACGATTTTATCTTTATTGATTGTCCGCCTACATTAGGCTTGTTGACTGTAAATGCTTTGACTGCTAGTGATAGCATTATAGTTCCTATTCAGTGTGAATATTTTCCGCTTATTGGAGTTGGGCAATTAATGAATACTGTTAGACTAATTAAAATGCATCTAAATCCAGAGATTGAGATTGAAGGAGTAGTTCTGACAATGAAGGATAATCGTAGCAATTTAGTTAATCAAGTAGCTGACGAAATAAAAAAATATTTTGGAGAGAAAGTTTATTCAACTTGTATTCCAAGGAATGTTCGCCTAGCGGAAAGTCCAAGTCACGGCAAGCCTATATTATTATATGATAGCAAAAGTAAAGGAGCTATTGCATATAAGGCTTTAAGTGAAGAATTTATTAAAAGACAATAGTTAAAATTTAATTAAAAAAAGAAACATTGAAAAATGTTTCTTTTTTGTGTTCCACGTGGAACATTTTTATAGAATTCTATAAAATTTTTTATTTTAACTATTCAAATAATAGAGTTAATAATAATTTCATTATAAGTAATAAAAGTAGTATATATATTACAAACTTAAAATCAAAAGTTATGATATTATATTTACGAATTATTGCCATAAACATATTGCGGGATTGATAAATCACTGATATAACTAATTTAATTAATATATTTTTAGTATAAATATATATAATAGCAAATGCTTCTGAATTATAAATTGAAATTAAGTACTAAATCAAAATTAACCTAATTATTCTTTTTTATTTTTTATAATGCTCAATGTATTTGCAATAAAATAAAGGCTGTCATTTGTTATAATGGGGCAAATGAATATAAAAAAATTAATAAACATATATAAATGTAAAACTTAATTTAGTACTTAGAGTTATTACAATAAATAATTTATAAAAAATATAACAATTTTATATTATCTAATAAATTTCTTAAATTTTCACTCTGCAAATTGTTTTTTTGATTTTAAATTTGAATATCATACAAAACAACGATAATATTTTAATTTTGCTAATAAAACTAATATATATTTAATTATTTCTTAATATCAATTTTTACAACATTATATATAAAATTTTTAGTGATACAAATAAATTGTACCATTTTAGAAAATTGTTTGTATAATATAATGTATATTTATTATTTTTCTTTTAATCAATAAGTGTTAGGTATAAATGATATGTATTATACAATATAATTGAAATATTTTATGTGTAAGGTATGAGATATACACAAATTAAAATTATAAGTATCTCAAAATTTTAAAATAAATTAATTATTTGATTTAAAGTTAAAGCTATTGTATTGATGATAAAATATAAAAATTTTGTGAAATCATTTGACAACGCACAATAAATTTAGTATAATTTTATTAGTAATACAAATTAAATGTTCCACGTGGAACAAAGGAGGGTAATATGAAAATGGGATTAGGTAGAGGTTTAGATAGCCTTTTAAGAGTCTATGATGAAGAAAGTGAGAAAAATAAAAATCCAGAACCGCATATAGGCGAATATCAAATGAGAAAAGGAGATATCGAGCAAATAGATATTGATAAGGTTTATCCGAATCCAAATCAGCCAAGAAAAAATTTTGATAAAGATAGCCTAAACGAGCTTGCAGAAAGCATAAGAATACACGGCTTAATTCAACCAATAATAGTTAATAAAATGCCCGACGGCTATATGGTTATTGCTGGTGAAAGAAGATACAGAGCTTGTAAAATTTGTGGATTAAAACAAATAGATGCAGTTGTAAAAAATTATTCTAATAAACAAGTTGCAGAAATCGCAATAATAGAGAATTTACAAAGAGAAGACTTAAATCCTGTAGAAGTTGCTAAAGGAATTAAAAAATTAATGGACGAATATGGCTTAACACAGGAAAAAGTTGCTGAACGTATAGGAAAGTCTAGACCAGCGGTTGCAAACTCAATAAGAATATTAAGTCTTTATCCTGATGTATTAGAATTGGTTGTAAAAGGAAAAGTTTCATTTGGCCACGCAAAAATATTAGTTTCAGTAAGTGATTATGCAACACAGCTAATGTTAGCAAAGAAAATTGCTAAAGATAAATTGACAGTTCGTGACCTTGAAAAGGAAGTTGATGCAATTCTCGGTAATAAAAAGAAAAAGAAAGTGTCAAAATTACCAAGTGAAGATCTTCAAGAATTTGTTTCTGAATTACAAAGAAAATTTGGTACAAAAGTGACTGTTATAGGTAATGATATTAAAGGAAGAATTTACATTGATTATTATTCACGTGACGATTTAGATAGAATACACGACGTTGTATTTCGCTAAAAAAAAATATGAAAACGTTATAAAAAGCGCATAAATTCTTAATTAAATATGCGCTTTTTATTTTTTTAATATTTATATCTATGCGCTAAATATTTAAATAAAATTGTATTTTATAGGTTAAATCTTTAATATTGTTAAAATGTTTAATTTATTTAACTATGTAAGATTAGAAAAGCTCTAGAACGAATTTTTATATAAAATAAATGTAGTAAATCAAAAAACAATAATTTATATTAAAACACTATAATAATAAAGATTACACAAATAATTCATTATTGTTATATGAAAAGTATATAAAAATGATACTATATTAGTAATAAAATGAAATTAACTTAAAAAGCGCCAAATATCTTTGAGCTTTTTAGAATTTATCTTTATCTCATTTACTCTTTCAGGTGGGTCAAGTTTATATAATTTATTGAAATTGTCATCATTAATTTGCAAATAACAATTACCATTTCTATAATAAAAATCTATGTGTATATTCAATAATTTAAAAGAAAAATCACGTTTTTTATTCAAAAATTCATTTAAAAACTCATCATAAGTAATATTATTTTTCAAAAACATTATTAACTCCAAAAATTATTCTAAAGTTATTATAATTTATATTTGTATAAAAATCAAGTATTTTGTACAAAAATGTTGTTTTTAAATAATTTAAATTTTAACTGTGTTGCCAAAATATAATAAAATACCATTATAAACAGCTTCTACAAATTGATTTTTATATTCTTCAGTGTTTAATTTAGCTTCTTCAGTTGGATTAGAAATGTATCCGCATTCAATCAAGACTGCAGTATAATAGCTACAGTTTAAAATATAGTAATCTCCGACTTTAGAAGTTTTGTTTCTTGCATTTAGATATGTATAGAAACTTGACTGAATTAAATCAGCACAATATTTGCTAGCTTTGTCATTTGCTCTATAGTATGTTTCCGCTCCATATGCTGAGCTATCGCTAAAGCTATTCATATGAATGCTTATAACCAAACTAGGATTGGTGCGCTGAATTATACTAAAGCGTGCGCTCATATCACTTAACTTTTTATTAGGTGCTGTTAGACTATATAAGCCGTCATCTGTTTTACGTGTTAGTTCTACACGAAAACCCGAATTAGTCAATTTTTCTTTAAGAGCAAGGGTATATTCCAGATTAATTTCTTTTTCAATAGTTCCATTTACTCCTACACTACCGCCGTCGCGCCCACCGTGCCCAGCATCAAGGACTATTGTATATTTAAGTTTTGATAGAGAAGCTGTTTTAACTGCATAAAATACACCAACGGCTGAACCTATTATAAGAATACATACTAAGACTATAATTAATGTACGTTTTTTAATTGTGAGAACCTTCATATTGTATTTTATTTATGAAACTTTTCTTTTAGGACAAATAATAAAAAATGAAACTATAATTTTTTGATGTATATATAACCTGTTATATTTAAAAGTTAAATGCAGATAAAAGTATATTTTTATTAAAAATAGTAAAATAAAGGGCTTTGAAGTATTTGTAAAATAATATGTTTTAGTTTTATTTTGATAAAAATAAGGTTTAATACTATTTCTAATGATTGCTTAGATAAAAGAGAAAATTGAAATTTTTAAAAAGTTTTATGTGCTAAGCTTATATATCTTGTGTTTTTATTATTTATATTGAGTTTTTTATAGATATTGAAAATTAAAGTTTTAAAGAGTAGATACTAACTATACACTTATGGCATAGAATTTTATTATAGAATTATCTGATTATTTAACAATGTAATTTTTTACCCGATACTGTGGCATATCAAGTATGATTTAATTTAGATATTTACGAATTAAGTTTTATTAAGTTAGTGCGAAATTTAAAAGTTATTATACTCAAAAAGTATTGAATATTTATGTTCACTATTTAGTCCCAATTAGATTATAAAAGCAAATTAATACGTAAATTGTAGAATAGCGAATGCTGTCGAAATATGAGTTATCCACACGAAAAATGTAGTTATCCACAAGTTATCCACAAAGTTATCCACAGACTGTGGATAACTTTTTAACTATTTTGTTTGATTTTTTACTAATGAAAAGATAAAATATTAGTATGGAAAAAATAAGTTATAAGCATATTTTAGATAAAATTAAAGACTATAAATCTATTTGTATTATTGGACATATTGACCCAGACCCAGACGCGTTAGCTAGTATGGTGGCAATGAAAGAATTTATACTGGACTAATTACCGACACTATGAATTTCACTGTAGGTGCATTTAACAAAAATGCTTTTGTGATAGCGAGCGAATGTTTTCCTCATTGCAATGTGAAAAAGATTTATGAATATTTCTTAGGTCTATTTAGTCATAAAAACTTAAAAATGACCGGAGTCGCTTTTGACAATACTGAAATGTATTTTGATAATAGGGTCGCAATCTCGCACATAAGTTTTGAAGAAGAAAAGAATCACGGGTCTAATCCTAATGACTACGTTGGGATAGTGAATCGTATAAATAGAATAGAAAGATTGCAAATTGCCTGCTTTATTTATCCAAAAGGCGATACATACTACATAACACTGCGTGGTAAACCTGCAATAGATGTAGGACAAATTGCAAAGAAATTTGGTGGAGGAGGTCACGCGGGTGCGGCAGGATTCTTAAGTAAAAAATCAATTAATGAAATTAAAACTGACCTTTTACACGAATTTAAGAAAATAATTAAAGAGAAGTCAAACAGTATTTCTCCATACAAATTTTAATAAAATATCAAGTGAACCTTTAAATTTCCTTAAATTCATTTTAATAAAAATAAAGAGTTGTATAAGATAGTTTACACTAGCTACAACTCTTTATTTTAGTTTTTAGTGTTTTCTTTTTCGTAGAACAAATAACGCATACTAAATTTAATACAAGGTTAATAACAAATTAATAAACAAGCAATAATAAGTAATAATAAATAGCTGATTAAAATAATAAAGTTATTTTTATATATCTATAAAGATATGATGTGATTTTTATCATACAATTTTATTCGTCTATAGATTTTTTAACGTCCTAAATCTGCCATAATATTATCGCGTACACGTAATGCTCCGCTATTTGTAGATATGTTAATTTTGTTTGTGCTTGTACTATTTGTTTGGATATTGAAAGAGGTTAATTCTTTAGCTGTATGTGGTTCGCCAGCTGGCAATCCAGCATAATATACATCTACATTCCCTGAATTTGAAGACGTGGTTAAAGTTAAAGTATTGTTTGAATCAAATTGAACATAAATATCACCGTTTTGTCCATTAATAGTACTTGCACCATTCACTGTATTAAAGTAAATATTAGCGCGACCTCTGTTAGTAATATCGACGAATGTTCTATCTACGTTTTTTGCTTCAATTTTGCCATTGTTAGTCTTAGCATCTAGAAAATTAATAGTAGTATCATTATCCCCTGATATAAAGGTTATAACAATATCTCCATAATCGGATTCAGTCGAAATGTTTGAGTAAGCTAAATCTACAGTTATTTTACCGTTAGTAGTCACCAAACTTGCATTTGAGAACATTTCTTTTACATTAATTGAACCGTTAGCCGTAATAAGAGTTGGATTTCCGTAAGCCTTATTAATGGAAATTTTACCAGATTTCGTTAACTGAATACTTCCGCCTAACAAGGTGTCAATATAGATGTTAGTATCACTACTTTGAACGTCAATTAAATTAATAGTTTTTGCTTCAATTCTCCCGCCCGCTAGGTTAGAATCAAATAATAAATTATTACAATTCCCAAGTAAGATTACCCCATTAGAATTTTTTTCTATTATAAGTTCGTCAATAGCATTACTTGTAGAATCAAATTTTCCAGAAGTGACAGAAAGAGTCACTCTATTATTATTCATTACTACGTCTTTTCCCAAAGTAAAGTCCGCTTTATTAAGTTCTAAATCGAGTGAACCTTTAATATTACCTGATAACATATCAAAGTCGCCACTAGTTGTTGAATAACTCAAGTCATTAACCGATAGAGTGGAAGAATTAAAAGTAGTATCAGCATTTTTATTTTTTAGACTAAAATTAAGATTTGAATCTTCAGGCAAACGAATTTCAATAAACGAATCATTTACAATACACGCGCCATATGGTTCGCTAATAGTGATATTTATGCTAGACGAAGAAAGTTCAGCTGAGATTTCCACTGTACTATGACTTTCGTGAACGAAGCCTAACGAATTTGAATACACGCGAACGGACATATATTCATTAGCGCTTGTCACAAAACGGACAGGGTACGACCTAGAATTAACAAACACTGTTGTTCCGTCCGTTAAATTATATCCAGACGAATAAAAGTTTTCGTTTAAGCTTATATACATTATTCCAAAAAGGTTAGAATTAGGCACGAAAAATAGGTATAAAATTCCTACACATAATAAGCCTATTAATAGCAACAATGTAATTAAAAAATATTTCCAAAATTTCTTCATACTCTTATTTTATATTTTTTATTGTTTTTTGTCAATAGAAAGGATTAAATAATTGCTTTATAGATAAGACTATATACTAAATTATATTGCTATGCTAATGCCAAATAAAGAATTAAGTTGCTATTTTTTTAAGTGTGTTTTTAATAATTTTACAATCTCTTTGCGCGCGCATATTATAAGGATATATAATTAATTAAGTAAAATCTTATTATCTTTACGACTATAGAAATTAAATAGATAAAACATAAAAAATAAGATATAATCAAAACTTACAATAAATTAATAAATGCCGATTAAAACTATTATCAAATAAAATTGATTATTGTATTAAAAAATGATACAATACTTTCTAGGGGGCAATTATGTTAATCGACATTGAAGGAACGGACGGGAGCGGTAAAGCAACACAAACTAAACTTTTATATGACTATCTAGTTAGTTTAGGTAAGAAGTGTAAAATTGTGAGTTTTCCTAATTATGAAAGCGCTTCAAGCGGACCAGTTAAATTGTATTTGAATGGCGATTTAGGGGAGAATTCAAAAATAAATTCATATCAAGCTAGCGCAATATTTGCGATAGACCGAGTTTGTACAATGGCGAATATTGTTTGTAGCGACTATGATTATGTTCTTTTTGATAGGTATTCGCCTAGCAATATGATTCATCAGTCAACAAAAATTAAAGATAAAAAAGAGTTGGATGCATTTTTAGATTGGGTGCAAGATTTTGAATTCAACAAGCTTAATCTACCAAAGCCAGACAAAATATTATTCTTAGATATGCCGGTAAAAAATTCAATTAGTTTAATTAATGGACGAACTGAGTTAAAAAATATGTCGAAGCGCGATATTTTAGAAGAAGATGCTTTTCACTTATCGCTAGCATACGAGAGAGCAAAATATGTGAGCAAGAAATTTAATTGGTTGCACATAGATTGTGTTGATAGTAAAGGCAATATTAAAGATATAAACGAAATCCATAAAGAGATAGTAAAAGTTTTAAATTTATAGTTTACTTTTTACGTTAAATGTGCTAAAATCAATCGATTATATAGGGATATACGGAGATTTTATGAAAATAACAGGTAAAGAATTACGTGAAAAATGGTTAAAATTTTATGAGAGTAAAGGGCACGTCAATATAGGGGCAGTGTCACTAATAGGGGACGGCAGTACAGGCGTTATGTTTAACGTCGCTGGTATGCAACCACTTATGCCATATCTATTAGGTCAACCACACCCTTCAGGCAAAAAAAGACTCTGCAACGTTCAAGGCTGTGTTAGGACAGTCGATATTGAAGCAGTAGGCGATGCTAGTCATTTTACATTCTTTGAAATGATGGGCAACTGGAGCTTAGGCGACTATTTTAAGAAAGAGAAAACGGCTTGGACATTCGAACTATTGACTAAAGAATTTGGACTAGACAAAGATAAAATTTGTGCGACAGTCTTCGCTGGAAACGAAAGTGTTCCGCGCGATGAAGAAACGGCTAATTATCTAAAAGAATTAGGCATCAAACCAGAAAATATCTATTATAAGGGAAAGTCAGATAACTGGTGGGAACTTGAAGGTACAGTTGGAACACCTTGCGGACCAGATAATGAATGGTTCTACCCTATTAATGATAAAAAATGTTCGCCAAACTGCGACATTGATTGCAAATGTGGACGTTTTGTTGAAATAGGAAACGACGTTTATATGCAATATGAAAAGACTGCGGACGGGTATATACCTTTAAAAAATAAAAACGTTGATACAGGGTTCGGATTCGAACGTATGTTAATGTTCTTAAATGGTATAACGGACGGCTATAAAACTGACCTTTTCGTTGAAGTTATGAATTATTTAGAGAGCGCATTGAATGTAAAATATGATGAAGACGCGGAGATTACGCGCTCTATGCGAATAATTGCTGACCATATTCGTACAACAGTTATGCTTATTGGAGATGTTAATGGTATTGTGCCTAGCAATATCGGCGCTGGCTACATTTTAAGAAGAATTATGCGTAGGGCAATTAGGCACGCAAATAAGATAGGGCTTAGTTCAGAAGGTCTTATCGAAGTTGCTAAGATATTTATCGAAAAAGTTTATGCTGAAGCTTATCCACTATTAGTAGAGAAAGAGAGTTATATCTTATCTGAAATTCAAAAGGAAATGGACAAATTTAATAAGGCACTTGAATTAGGATTAAAAGAGTTCGATAAAGTTATTAGTGGAATCAAAAGACATAAAGAGTTCGCTAGCAAAACTAACGAAGTTGTTAAAGACGAAATAAGCGGAAAATCAGCTTTTAGGTTATATGATACGTTCGGTTTCCCTATTGAACTTACTATCGAACTTGCTAGTGAAAACGGCTTTACAGTAGATGAAGAAGGGTTTAAACGCGCATTTGAGGAGCATCAAGAGAAGTCAAAAGCTATTCCGCAAGGTGCATTCAAGAGTGGACTAAGTGACCACGGCGAACAGACAACAAAATATCATACCGCTACGCACTTATTAAATGCGGCTTTGAAAATAGTTTTAGGGAATAGTTGTCACCAAATGGGTTCGAATATTACAGAAGAGCGATTAAGATTCGACTTCCCTTGCGACCATAAGATGACACAAGGCGAATTAAAACGTGTAGAAGATATTGTTAATTCGTGGATTAAAGCAGGATACAATGTGACAAGCGAAGAAATGGCAAAATCAAAAGCGGTAGAAATCGGAGCGGAGCATCAATTCATTGAGCGATATCCAGATATCGTTAGTGTGTATTCAATAGGCGATGTTTCTAAAGAAATTTGTACAGGTCCGCACGTTAAAAATACTAATGAGTTAGGTCATTTCAAAATCGTGAAAGAAGAAAGTTCTAGTGCAGGTGTTAGACGTATTAAAGCAATTTTAGAGTAATATATTAAATCATATTAATTTTAGCGAGTTAATTCTTAAATTTAATAAAAAAAACTTGTTAGTTGAATAATTAAAATAAGAGATAATATAAAATTCTTACATTGCTTTGTTAAACCTAGATTTTTATGATATAACCGCTGTTAATAATAAAAGATGACAAAACTGTCATCTTTTTTATTCTACTGAAATTAGAGCAAGAGAATTTTAAAATTATTTTAAAATATTTTACATTTTTTTTGCTTTATATTATAATTCAAACAAAGGAGTTATTAATGGAAAACATTACACCTAGTAATTTCATAGAACAAGAGATTGTTTCAGATATAAAAGAAAAGGGACTTAAAACTATCGTCACGCGTTTCCCTCCTGAACCTAATGGTTATACGCATATTGGGCACGCTAAGGCTATTTGCATCGACTTTATGACCGCAAAAAAGTTTAAAGGTTATACAAACCTTAGAATGGACGACACTAATCCTAGCAAGGAGAGTATGCATTATGTAAAGGCACTTATGAACGACATTAAGTGGTTGGGCTTTAAGTGGAAACATATGTATTATGCGAGCGATTATTACGAATTTATTTACGATTGTGCTATTGACTTAATCAAGCAGGGAAAAGCATTTGTTTGTGACCTTAGTGCAGATGAAATTAGTGCTACTCGCGGTACATTAACTGAGCCGGGGAAAGAAAGCCCATATAGAAATCGTTCGATAGAAGAAAACTTGAAGTTATTCGAAGATATGCGTGCTGGAAAGTTTGCAGACGGAACGCGTACATTGCGCGCAAAAATTGATATGGCTCACCCTAATATCAATATGCGTGACCCAGTTATTTATAGAATACAACACGTTCGCCATTTTAGACAAGGAGATAAGTGGTGCATTTATCCTATGTATGACTTTGCGCACCCATTGTCAGACGCGCACGAAGGTATAACACATTCGTTATGTAGCCTTGAATTTGAAGACCATAGACCGCTTTATAATTGGGTTATAGATAATTGTAGGTTAATTAAAGGGGTTAAACCGCGTCAGATTGAGTTCGCGCGCTTAAATATAGACGGAACAGTGCTTTCTAAACGTTATTTTATTAGTATTGTAAACAAAGGATATGTTGACGGTTGGGACGACCCACGTATGCCAACTCTTGCTGGATTTAGAAGAAAAGGTTATACCGCCAATTCAATTAAAGAATTTTGTAAACGTATCGGTGTTTCAAAATCAAATAGTCTTGTACAACCACACATTTTAGAGGCGTGCATTAGGGAAGAATTGAATCAGAATGCAACGCGTGTCGTAGCAGTTGTTGACCCTATTAAAGTAAATATAACTAACTATGATTCCGCTAAGGCTGAAAAGATAAAAATCTCTAATAATCCAACTGTAAAAAATAGTAAATCACATACAATGATGTTCACTAACGAACTCTATATTGAACGTGAAGACTTTATGATTGAGCCTACACCAAAATTTTTCCGTCTAGTTCCTAACGGATATGTACGACTTATGGGAGCATATGTCATTAAGTGCGATGAAGTAGTTAAAGACGAAAATGGCAATATCGACCACTTAAATTGCTCTATCGTCTATGATGCAAAAGAACAAGGTATAAAGCCAAAGGGCACAATACATTGGTTAAGCCGTAAGTACTCTGAACGCGTTCGTACGCGCAAGTATGGTAATTTATTGAAAGAAGGCGAAGTGTACGAAGAAGAGATATTAGATAAAATCATTAATCCTGAATCAATGATTGAAAAAGTTTCGTACGTTGAGCCGTCCGCACTTAAACAAAAATCAAATATGCAGTTCGTTCGTATGGGATATTACATTGAAGATAAGAAGTTATCTAAAAAAGGTGACCGAATCTATATTGAAACAGTATCGCTAAAAGATAGTAAATAAAATACTTTAATTTTATGTAAAAACTAAGGGACTTTAATTTATAAGTCCCTTTTTATTGCTTCAATATAATTTAAAGTGAGTTATTTTTGAAATTTTAATTATGATAGTTTGTTTTTTCTAATAAGTTTGATATAATAATCAATATGTCATATAGAGGAAAAAGAATTGCAGTTAATATTTCTAGTGTGCTACTAACATTATTATTAATAATGCTAATACTTTTTTCTGTTATGATGCTCACTTTTAATATGGTGTATATTAAAACTTGCGTACGCGGGTTTTCAATGTATCCGACTTTAAATGCTAACGTGACTGACCCGAACGCAGACGGAGATATTGTCTATATTAATAAATATTCAACAGTTGAGCGCGGAGATATTGCTGTTGCGCGTGTAAGTTGGTGGTCGGACGCGATAATTAAACGCGTTGTAGGAGTGCCGGGCGATACAATAAAAATCTTAGATATGGGAGATTATTACGCACTCTATGTGAATAATAGTCCGCTCATTATTGACGGAAAAACATATGAGCGCGATAAGAACCTTAATACTAACGCATATTACAATCATTATATTTCGTTTATTGAGAATGAAGAATTTTCTGATAATATAATGTTAGACGAAGACTCAGATATTTGTATTAAATTAAACGAAAATGAATATTTCTTAATGAGTGATAATTGGGCAGGGGAGAGCATTGACTGTATGATTAACGGCCCAGTAAAAGCAGATAATTTCGTAGGGCGAGTTGATATTATTGTGCACGTAGGCGAAAATGAGATATTAAGCACTTTTAGCCAAATGTTTAAATTGATTTTTGCATAAGATTTTGAATATTTACCTAATGAATTAATATAAAAAAGCTTTATCTTAATGATAAAGTTTTTTAATTATTTACAGATTAGATTATAAAATTTTACATAAAATTTACGAACTTACAAAAAATACAGTAAGGAGTAAGATATGAAAAAATTTTTATTAATTACACCAATAATTGCAATCTTGTTTTGTAGTTTATTAATTCCGTTTAAGACGATTAGTCCGGTTGAAGCAAGTTTCACAACAGACGCAAACTACCGCTCCGCTGTATTAATGGAGAAGAATTCAGGCCAAATATTATTTGATAATTCAGGGCACGAAAAATTTCCGATAGCGAGTGTGACTAAACTTATGACAATTTTATTGACGTTAGAGAACATTGAGTCGGGCAAAATTTCGCTTGAAGATAAAGTTTTAGTTAGTTCAAACGCGAGCGGAATGGGTGGTAGTCAAATCTTTTTAGATAGTAATCAAGAATATGTTTTAGGCGAATTGTTGAAATCAGTAATCGTCGCTAGCGCGAATGATAGCAGTGTAGCATTAGCCGAATATATTGCAGGGAGTGAATCAAACTTTGTGCGTATGATGAACGAGCGCGCACGTGAATTAAAGATGTCAGATACAAATTATGTAAATTGTACAGGACTTCCTACTAATGACGGTTATTCTTCCGCGATAGACCAAGCAATACTTTTATCTAAAGTCTTAAATTACGACACTTATCATAAATTCTCGTCAATTTGGAATGAAGAATTCGTCCATCCGTCTAACCGCACTACGCAGATGACGAACACAAATAAATTATCGCGTTTTTATGAAGGTTGTATTGGTGGTAAGACCGGTTCAACTAATCAAGCAAAATATTGCCTAGCGGTTGGGGCAGAGCGCAATGATATGCAGTTAATAGCAGTAGTATTAGGTGCAGAAAACAGTCAGACGCGATTCAAACTTGCTAGCGATTTACTAAATTATGGATTTAATAATTATTTAGCAAAAACACTTTTTAGTGATAATGATTTGTTAGATAAAACAATCGCGATTAAAGGACAAAATAGAGCCACACACTTAAAAGCTGAACGCGATTACACTTTAGTTTGTGAGAACGGAAAAGAAGTAAATTATTCATTAAACTACAATTTACCTAGCGCCTTGAAGTCGGTTTGTGCAGGTGAAGTTGTTGGAAATGTAGAAATCGTTGTTGATGGAGTTGTGGTTGACGTAATAAATATTTTATCTAGCGAAACGCACAAGGAAGCAACAATCCTAGACTACATTCACGAAATTATTAAAACATAAAAAATTTTATTATATTAATTATTTTCTAATTTAAAATATAATAATTTTTATGTAAAAATAAAGTTTAGTTTAAAATAATAAAAAATGATGAACGATTAATTCATCATTTTTATTTTAATGATTAAGTTTTCATTATTTTTTAGAATAAACAAACTATAGTGTTAAGATTTTTTTAAAGTTTTGTTTACGTTGTTAAACTTCTCGAAAATTCCGTCTTTTACCATTTGTTGAATACTATACATATGTAATTTCTTTTCGCTTTCAAGATCGATAAATTTGTTATTCCATTTTTTTAATTCACTATCTTTTAAACTTATACTAAAGATTTTTGGTTTTCCTTGATTTATACAATACTGGCTATCATCTTTATTGGTATAATCTTCTTCTATTTTCATAGTTCGCTTGTATATTCCTTGAGCTTTTGCGTGCCACACACTATACGTAAATAGTCGGAAGGTCTTTTTACCCATATTTTTTGCTGTTTCTAAAGCGAATAATAGCATTTGAGTTCCGAATCCGTGTTTTCTATATTTGTCGATAACACCAAACCAGTTTAACCAAATATCATCTGAACCTTCAATTTCGTATAAGCCTATTACACCGACTGGAGATTTCTTGTAATATACTAAGAAATCTAATGGAAGCGTTTTACTTTTTTTAGATACTTCATCTTTGTAATCTAAATATCCGCAACTATGTGAGTCATTAAAAATTTGGTATTGAACATATGCTGCTAAATCTAAATTATTTTTATTTAAAGGCACAAATTTTAAAGCATTATTGTTATTTCTATTTTCGTGTTCTTCCAAAAATAAACATTTATCGTTCCATAATTTAACTGGTTTATTGGTCAATGATTTAGAGAAAATTAATGTATCGCCAACTGAGTAATATTTGTTTTTCTCATTAAGATATTTTTCTTTCGTGTCGAATGTTTTTTCATACAAACGGCAGGCACTGTGATTTAAATTACTGTCCGTATATACTCGTAAGGCCTTAAATTTATTTTGTTTAGCCTCATCAATTAAAATACTTATACTTTTATGACCGATACCATTTTGTCGATATTTAGGCAGTACGCCAAACCAAGCCATCCAAGCATCTGAAGGATATTCTTTGTATGAGTACAATCCGCAAATTCCTATGAATTTTTCTTCATAAGCAATAAGATAATATTTTAAATAATCATAATTAAGTTTAACCTTTTTTAAAGACTCTAAAATATCTTCCTTGCCGTTTTCCAATGGGAATATTGATTGCTGAATTTTAATAGCTTGAGTTGAGTTGCTTTTTACTACTGGGACCAATTTTACTTTATCTAAGTCAATTTTTATCGGCTTATCTTCTTTTTCTTTATTTCTTTGTTCGTGCGCTTCTAGATATAAGCACTTATCCTTCCATAGTTTTACTTTTTCATTAGTTAAAGATATAGAATATATAAATGTTTTACCGATAGAATAATATTTATTTTTTTCATTTAAATATTCTTCTTTAATCATACCAAATTTTTCGTAAGCAAGATTGTCTTCTTTATCAGCAATTTCGTCAGAATAAACGCGCAGACTGCTATAACCAATCTTAGCAGCAATATCTTTTATGAATGAGAGCATCAACTGCTTGATATCAATAGTTGCATATTTTTTTATAAATCCCGACCAAGCAAGCCAAGCAGTGTCTGGATAAATATCGTATGAATAAAATCCTGTCACACCTATAACTTTTCTGTTATTTTTGATTAGATAATATTTTAAATGTTTGTATGTTTTAGCTCTCAGTCCAACTGATTCTAGAATATCGATTTCCCCTTCTTCGTAAGGGAAAAATTCTTTCTGAAATTTCACAGCAGTTTTATAATTCTTTTTGTCAACTTCGACGAAACTTAAATCTATCATAATAACTCCTTTTATAAATTTATAAAAAAATTATATTATAAATATAGTTAAATATCAAGGAATATTAAATCAAACAAAATTTTTTTATACAACGTAAAATAAAATTATATAATATTGAAATAAAATGTTATAGTCACGTGTTTAATAAAATATTAAAGGTCAATGTAAAGTTTTGTTATTACGATATATAATTTTGTAAAATTTTATAAAAAAAGAATTATATATTACCTATAATCCTTTTTCATTTATTAATAATATAGTGAAATATTAGTCAGCGCTGAATGGTAATAATGCAATGTTTCTAGCACGTTTAATTGCTGTCGTCAATTCTCTTTGGTGACGAGCGCAAGTACCTGTTTGACGAGAAGGTAAAATTTTACCTTTTTCAGTGACGTATTTTTTAAGTCTTACGTCTTTATAGTCAATGAACTTGCAATTCTTGTCTTCGCAAAAAGCACAAACCTTTTTCTTATTTTTGTTATGGCGAACAAATTTTTTCTTTTCTTTATCTTGAGGTTTAGTTTCAGCGACAACTTCCACTTGGTTAGTTTCAACTACTTCTTCCATATTTATCTCCTTTTAAAAATTTTAAATTTAGAATGGTAAATCATCATCACTAACTGGTTGTAATTCGCTAACAGGTGCATTAGGTACATTTGTAGAACCTTCGCTGTTCGAATCATTACGCGAACTTAAAAATTCAACGTCATCAGCAGTGATATCAACAGATAGCCCACGTGTACCGTCTTGGCGCTCAAAATTTCTCATTTGAATAGAGCCAGATACAGCGACTTTGCTACCTTTCTTTAAAAATTTTGCGCAGTTTTCTGCAGAGCCTCTCCAAGCTGTTATGTTAAAGAAATCTGTTTCTCTCTCTCCTTCAGCATTAGAGAATCTTCTAGTGACGGCGATAGAAAAACGACATACCGACACACCGCTATTAGTAGTAGTGAGTTCAGGGTCGCGAGTAAGATTGCCGATTAAAAACACTTTATTCATACTTTCTCCTTATAGACAACGACTAAACCGTTATCTTAAAATTATTTCGCAACAATTATATGACGCATAACGCCGTTAGTGATGTTAAGTAGTGAACCTAATTTGTTAGGAACATTAGCTTCAGCATTAAAGTTAACTAAAACATAATAACCATCACGTTTCTTATCTATCTCGTAAGCAAGCTTCTTGTTGCCAAGGCGCTCAACTGATTCGATAGTCCCACCATCTTTTTCAATCATACTATTAACAAGAGCGATTAAGCTCTCTTTTTCTTCATCAGTTGATTGAGTAGGGATAATGTACATTAATTCATAGCTTTTCATATTAACCTCCTTATGGACTAATTAGGCATATTTCTATGCAAGGCACATACACTAAATTCGACTTAATGTATGCGTGTTAAAATGACTTTTAACTATTGGATTATAGCATACTGCTTGTTTAAAATCAAGTATTAAACATAAAATAATTGCTTAATATTTTTCATTTTGATATAATTAAGGTATGAATATAGAGAATATAGACGAAGAATTAGCTAGTTTAGTCGATAAATTTGAACTAACTAAATCGTGCTTAAACTTAAATGAATTGCAGTCGCGCCTTAATACTCTTACTAAAGAGCGCGAGTCACTTTCGTTTTGGAACAATCTTGACTACGCAATGCAGACTAATAAAGAGATTAAGTCGTTGCAAGAGTTGTTTAACACTGTTCTTTCTTTGCAAAAATCTATTACCGAACTTATAGATATGGTCAAAAGTTTGAAAGAAGAAACTGATATTGACGTGCTTAATTTAGCCTTCAATGAGCTTCTCGAACTAAAGACTCGTGTTGACGAATTAAATGTCCGAACCCTCTTAGACGGAAAATATGATTTAAATGATGCTATCTTAACTCTGCACGCAGGAGCTGGTGGAACAGAAGCACAAGATTGGGTAGTTATGCTAGCGCGTATGTACAAAATGTACGCACAAAAGAATAATTTTGAATACTCAATCGTAGATAAATTAGAAGGTACGGACGCAGGATTAAAAACAATTGTTTTGTGGATAAAAGGTGACTATGCTTACGGCAAATTAAAGGGTGAAATGGGTGTGCATAGACTTGTTCGCATTAGTCCTTTTGATAGCAATAAGCGAAGACATACGAGTTTTGCCTCCGTCGAAGTTGTGCCAGCAATTAATCAAGGTACGAACGTTAAAGTTAGGAACGAAGATTTAAAAATTGACACATATCGCAGTGGTGGTGCGGGTGGACAAAATGTGAATAAAGTAGAAACTGCTGTCAGGATAACACATATTCCGACTGGCATTGTAGTCACGTGCCAAAACGAGCGCAGTCAGTTGCAAAATAGAGAGAACGCACTAAAAATATTGACAAGTAAATTAGTTGCGCTTGAAGAAGAAAAGCAAAGAATGAACCTAAACGATATAAAAGGTGATTTGAAACCTATCGAGTGGGGAAGTCAAATTCGAAGTTATGTTTTCCAGCCATATACTATGGTAAAAGACCATAGGACAGACTACGAAACGAGCGACGTTCAAGCGGTTATGGACGGCGAACTTACAGAATTTATCAATGAATATTTAAAGAAATCGCACGTCAATAAATCTAAAAACAATTAAAGATTAAAAATTTAATATATAAGAATATAATGCAAAATAAGATTATAATTTATAATAAGTATAGGCTATAAGTATAAATTATAAGAAATAAAACAGAGGCGAAATAGACGTCATTAAAAAAATATAATAATAAAAAGAACTTTAAAGTTAGTAAAGTTCTTTTTTATAAATTTTAATGAATAATAGTTTTAAATTTTATCACTAGATTTTGGAGTGACGCAGGTTATAATTATCTTTTCAATATATTCGATGGAATCTTTGCAACCGCTTTTAATCCATTCATTTATTATCGCGGTTATGCCATTAAGATAATAAGAAATCATATAATGTTCAGTCTTGTCGTCTATATTAAATCCTTTAAATATAGGTTTAAAAACTTTTTCGTTAAGCGAATTGAATTTCTCAATCGAATTCATTATACGTGAATGTTTAACTGCCACTTGATGAATTATTCTATTATCCTTTATATAAGTTAAATATGGGGTTAAATATTCAGGAGTTATTAGCAATAGATTTTCAGTCGATGCGCTTTTTAATTTTTCAAAAAACACATTTGCATTTTCATTAAAATATGTGACGAACTTTTTATCTATATTATCGATTGTTTCTTCTAATAAGTCATTAATTGCTTCATAATGTAGATAGAATGTCGAGCGATTAACTCCGGCGCGTTCGCATATTTCTTTAACTGTTATGAATTCATAATCTTTTTTGTTAAGTAATTCAACTAGCGCTTGATTCATTAAAAGAGCAGTATTATAGTACTTACTTTCAGATTTATTCATAATACTGCCTCCTTAATTATTCTTCAGTTATTTCATTTGCTAAGCGTAAGATGTCTGAACCGTATTTATTTTTACCTTTTTCTCTAATTTTTTTGTAGATAGGATAATTGACCGAGCACCCTATTAGCCCAACAATTCCTATTATAATTCCAGCTACTAGCGCGCCGATTCCTGACCCGATTACACTCATTGATAAGCATAAGCCTGTACCGAGTATTAGTGTACTAGCAATGCCGAATGTGTAGGCAAAGATGTTTGCTGGAGCCTTTGCTTTTGCATCAAGTTTCCTTAACTGCTTAACCTTAGTTGTTTCCTTTTTAGAATATTCGTTTGCGATATGTTCCGCATAAATTTTATCTGTATTCATATTTACCTCCTTTATGATACGCATATATTATATCGTAGGAGTAAGAAAATTTACACGACACAAAACGAGATTAGTGTTGAATTAAAGATAAAGTATTATAGTTTAAATTTCTAATCAAATTATACAAGTCGGATTTAATGCTAGTTGTTATTAATCTTTTAGTTTAAAATATGCTTTAAATGCTGACGACCATTAATGTAAAATGGAATTGATTTTTACTTTGTATTACATTAATATTTATGCATTTTTAAAAGAAATATAATGAATAAATCTATGTTTTTCACATTTTTATTTATTTTGTATTTCTATTCGCGCCGCAGTTAGGGCACGAACTTTGTGCTTCGTTTAAGATTGTTCCGCAGTATTCACATTTTATTATAACAGGTTTTTTAGATAGGGAACTATTTTCTATAGTAGAATTAGCTTCTTGACCATCAATATATTGTTTACCCTTTACTTGTATGATGGCAGTAATGACAATTAGTATTACAAAAATAGAGAGGGAAAGAGCAGTCATAACTAAGAATATTTTTTTATTGGACAATGCTACAACATACTCGCCGTCCGATTCGATAGATTTATTTTTGTAGTCAACAGGAATACTGTCCGTTTCGTCCGACAAAATAAATGAATTCACGGCGACTTTAATAGTTTGAGATAAAAGTGCGCGAGCTTCTTCTTCAGTGTAAACACTATATGAATAACCTTCGACTCTACCATCAATCATATAAATGATATAATATGCATCGCTAGTTAGACTTTGTTCATAATCCGTCACTATAGCGTCACGCATAAAAGTAGGATTTTTTTCAGCGAATTCAATCATATTTATATAATAATGTCTATCGTAAATTATAGTGTTCATTGCATTTACATTAATAACCAAATTTGATATAGAGATTATTGCTATAAATAAGGCAATAAATATAAAAACGGTCAAAGATGCAGAAGCACGAAGGGTAGCAGTCGAATATGTATATTTTCTACCGCCACTAATGTGAATTCGTGGCGCACTATATAGTGCATTAAACCTAATTGTTGAATTAAATTTAGTAGGTCTATTATGACTAGAACTTGAGAAGTGCGAGCCAGCCACTCTTGAACGTGAACTCGAACGTGAGTGACTACCGCTTCTTCCTGCGCGTCTGCCTGAAGGCATATATTCTCCTTTTAATTACGTATTTTAACTACGTATATTTATAATATGATATTAAAATATCAATACATATATCTATATATAATTATACCATTTTAAAAGATAGACTTGTCAAGCGAATTACGTTTTGATTATTTTCTATTTGATTTAGATATTTTAATTTTCTTGCAAATTTAATTGCTTTGTGATAGTATATTAGATATGAAAAAAGGATTTAAAATTTTAGCAATAGAGAGCAGTTGCGATGAGACAAGTTGTGCCGTTGTCGTTGATGGTAGAGAATGCTTATCTAATATAGTGTCTAGTCAGATTGATATACACACTAGATTTGGTGGAGTTGTCCCTGAAGTGGCTAGTAGAAATCATATCACCGCAATAGATAATGTCGTAAACCTTGCGCTTGAAAAGGCGGGTTGTACGCTTAACGATATTGATGCTATAGCCGTCACATATGGTGCGGGACTCATTGGTTCGCTTATCGTCGGTGTTAGTTATGCAAAGGCACTTAGCTATGCTACTAAAAAACCACTTATAGCAGTTAATCATATTTATGGTCACATCGCCGGGAACTATTTATCGCACAAAGAACTTAAACCACCTTTCGTTTGTTTAGTCGTTAGCGGAGGACATACAGCAATTATTTTAGTGCGTGATTACAATCATCACGAAGTTATTGGAAATACCCTTGACGACGCAGTTGGCGAGAGCTTTGATAAAGTGGCGCGCGTGTTGGGACTAGGTTATCCGGGCGGACCTAAGGTTAGCGCTATGGCGCACGGTGGTTGCGAGGATATTATGTTTGCTAAGCCGAACGAAAGTTTAGGTTATAATTTTAGTTTTAGCGGAGAGAAAACAGCTGTTATCAACTATATTCATAAATTAGAGCAAAAAGGCGAACAAGTGCCAGTTAAAGATATTTGTGCAAGTTTTGAACGTTGGGCGGTAGATGAACTTTGCACTAAAACGATTAAGGCGTGCAGAGAAAACGGAATGGATAAAATCGTAGTAGCAGGCGGTGTTAGCGCTAATACTCGACTAAGGAGCGAATTAAATAAACGCGCGAAAGAATATGGTATAAGAGTCTATTTCCCTGATTTTGAATATTGTACAGATAACGCGGCGATGATAGGTAGCGCAGGATATTACGCGTATATTAATGGAGTCGGTATAGCGGATATGACCCTAGCACCAAAACCAAGTTTGAGCTTATAATTTGAGTTGGAAATGTAAGTAAACGATTTAATTTTATATCTAATTGCAACGAATAGAGATTACAAGGTTGGAGATAAGTTTCACACGGACGTTAAAAAATTATAACGCATACAAAGATTTAGACCATATTTATTTTATAATAATTACTTTAGCAGTATTAAAAATTTTTAAGATAAAAACCTTGTAAGATATCTAATTTTGATGTTTAATAATTCACAGTTAAAAATCATTTAAGGAGGTATAATGACAGAAATGTGCGCACAGATTTTTGAAGAAAAAGAAAATATTGAGCAGGCAATTATAGAAAATGGATATGATTTTGTAGAAAATTATTCTAATCACGATATTTATTTTTCTAGCAAAAGTTTTAATGAAATTTCAAATATGAGTTATAAAGAATTATTAGATAATTCAATAATAGTTAGACATATCCTAGGCGAAAATTGCGACAAAAAATTCATTGTCTATAAAAAGAAAGATTTAGATAATAACGGAAATGTAATCAATGAAATTAAATTAAAAGTCGTAATTGATAATACTGAAAAAGCAAAAGAGATATTTGAGAATTTAGGATTAAATTGTTGGTGCGATTATGTCGTAGAAAACAATGTATTTAAGAAAGGGGAAATAGAATTAAATGTACAAAATGTGAATGAGTTGGGTAGCTTCATAGAGATAGAAGAATTTGATTCTATTAAAGGCTTTTCAAATGATAAAAAGTTTGATATACTAAAAAATATTGTGTCGTCACTTGCTCTAAAAATAGGGAATGACTATAGTTGTAAAAAACCTTTTATGATGCTAAACAGAGGGACAATTAATAAGATTTAGTTAAATTGATATAATAAAACAAAATTCAAATATAATACAATTATTAATTAGTTTTTTATTATTTAACGTTATCAAATAATGACATCAAACATAATACAAAATAATAGTTGTGTTATATCTATGCTTCTGTAGCTCAATTGGATAGAGCACCAGTCTTCGGAACACATATTTTGGGGTTCGATAATCCCCATAAAAAAATTATCATTTTGCTCCACTAGCTCAACTGTATAGAGCATTGGTCTTCGGAACCAAGGGCTGGGGGTTAGAATCCCTCGTGGAGCACCATAAAACCCTTTATTTTAGGGACATCTAGCGATTTTAGGTTTCGCTAGATTTTTTTTAGTTTACGCAAGGTTCTGCAACGCAGGTTCTTATTTACGACAAAAAAATAACCCCTAAAAAAAGATAAAAACCTTAATTTAGGGGTTCGAATTTTAAGTGTTTAAAATAACAATTTTTTTTGTGAAGATTCTAAAAAATGGTTGATTGCTACAAATTTGTAACAAATTTTTAACAAATTTATGCAAGACAACATTTATTTATCACATGAAAACGCATAGTGTCGTATAGTGATTTTTTGCAACATTTTTGTAAATGAAAAATTTAAATTTATTAAGTTTCAACATTTACATCTCAAAATCTTTCTTTTTTTGCTTTAACTTTTTCTTCTCTTCTAATAATTTCTCTAATTTTTCTATATCATCATCTATTTTTTCTTCACTTTGCTTTTCTTCGGTTCTATTAAAAGACAAAGCTTTACTTAACGCATTAGCACTTTCATATTTAGAAGAATAATCCAAATGCGAATAGACATCAGCAGTGGTATTGAAATTGGAATGACCTAACCATTC
Organism: uncultured Clostridia bacterium; assembly: GCA_944377165.1. Classification (GTDB taxonomy): domain Bacteria; phylum Bacillota; class Clostridia; order Christensenellales; family UBA1242; genus Onthoplasma. Next base: position 90,277 of record CALWEJ010000006.1, read on the forward strand.
TTGAATGTTTTTCATAGGGACTTTGCTTGCAACCAACAAACTAGCACAACTATGTCTTAAATCATGAAAACGAATATGTTTAAGATTATTTTTTCTTAATAGTGTTCTAAATCTATTAGAAATAATATCGGGGTTTATTAAATCCCCAATATCATCAACAAAAACATATTCATCATATTTATGATTGTAACTCTTTTTAAAAAGTTCTTTATTCTTTTCTATTTCTTCCTTTCTTTCAACCAATAGACTTTCTATCT
>CALWEJ010000007.1 GCA_944377165.1 uncultured Clostridia bacterium
TCATTGTTTGTTGTGTCTAATTTTTTCAATATTTTTGCAGTTTGTCCCAATTTATTAAATATAAGTTCGTTAATATATTTTGTGTTTTTCATTTTTCCTCCTTAATCTTTATTTTGTGGGTGATTACCTAAAACTTTTCTTCAATAACTTTATGCAGTAGTTTATGAATTTTTACATTTTCACTAATTGTTCCGTGTAAACCATTTTTATCAAAAATTTTTTCGCTCCCGATGTCGTCAGCATATTTTGATAAATTTTCAGTGGTAAAAAAGCAGTCTTTGCCTCCAAAAATTGAGTATTTTTTGAAAGGTAAATTTTTAAATATTTCATATTGTTTATTTGTCGGATAAAAACTTTTTAGAGATGAAAATTTATCCAATGATACCTTGTCTGGTGGAAAGCGAAAACCTGCACAACTTATATATCCTCCAATTTTCATCGGTTTTTCTGCTAAATATTTCACTACAAAATTCGTTCCTGCTGATTGTCCAATTAAAAGCACATTTTCAAAGTTTGTAATGTTTTCCGATTTTATTAAACTTTCAAAAGATTTTTCATATTTCGCATATGTTATTCCTTCTTCAAATGAGGGCATATGTGGCGCATAGAAAACATAGCCTTTACTTTCACAGAACTCTCTAAGACTTGGCACATACGTCATTCCAGCATCACCACCTAGGCCACATATAAAGATTACAGTTTTAATTTTCATTTCTTTCTCCTTATCTTAAAAATGTTAAGTATCTTATTTTGTTAAACTATGTTCGTTTGTCGCTTGAAAAACCATTAAACCTGTTGCATAACTTGAAGCATTATCATTATCTTTAACACATTTAACATCATAAATGGTGATGTTTGCTTGCTCTAATAGCAATTTAAGTTTTTCTGGCGTTAAATAGTTGTAATAAATTTTATATCTTTCGTCTAATTCTTCAACAAAAATTTGTTCGCCTGCTTGTTTGGGCATATCCATTATTATGCAAATCTTTCCATTTGCTTTTAACATCTTTTTAAATGCTTTTAATGTTTTTTCTATATCTTCATCAGGCAGATGAAAAAGCATATCTTTAACAAATATTCCATCATATAATTCATTTTTTTTATATTCACAAATATCAGCATTGACAAACTCAATGTTAGGATAATTTTTCCTTGCAATTGAAAGCAGTCCACTTGAAAAATCAATACCTTTTGCATTAAAGCCTAATTCACAAAAATAATTTGTAAATTGTCCGGCTCCACAGCCAACATCTAAAATATTTTTACCATTTAAACTTTTTACGAACTCATAAATATAAGGCTTATATAAATCAATTTCGCTATAACAGTTTGCAAAAACTTCGGCAATTGCGTCATAATCATCTTTAACTATTTTTCTTTTTTCAAAATTTGAATATTTCATTTATACTCCTTAATTTTGTTTTATCTATCATTTCAAAATATCAAGAACCTCCTTAAGTGTCTAACTTTTGGGGTACACCCCAATAATAAAGACTTATTATATATATTTTAAGAGTTCTTCAAATTTTTCACCATATCCACTATCAACATTAAAATGTCCACCTTCATCAATTATTACCGATTTTTCCGCAACGCATCTGGAAAACATATCTAATAGATAAAACGGCACATATGGGTCGTTTTTACTATAAAAACAAATTGTGTGTTTGCAATAATCTTTGAAATTGTCTATATTATCCATAAGAAAGGTTTTATTAACATAATCATAGTCTGGAATATTTATATATCCATTAAACCCACTTATACTAATAAGTTTATCAATTCTTAAATTGTTGTTTGTTAAATATTTTATGATAAAAATTGGCGCGATGCTTCTACCAATAAAAGTTGTTTGTTCATTTATTTTATCTTTGTATTTGTCTAAAACGTTTGCCCAACTAGAATATGTTTGGCAATCTTTCCCAATAGGAAAGTCTAAAGCAAAGACTTGTCCCTTTTTACTTAATTGCTCTTTTAACCATGGCAAAAAATGCTCATTACTATTTCCAAAACTCCCATGGACTATAAAAAATGTTCTCATATTCTCTCCTTAATAATTTTTTATATAATTACCTCATCAAGTTTATTAAACACAGGTTCGTAAAATTCCCATTTAAAGACAACTTCATCGCTGTTTTGCTTTACTAATTGTTTTAAGTGTTCATAGTCCATATATAGCACTTCCGACAATTCCTCTTTTTGAATTGTAAAGGTTTCTATTGGAATAGTTTTGCAAATATAATAGTGATGAGAAAAACAATGATTTCGTGGGACTGTTCGCTTAATTGAAATAAGTTTCTTCACATCATAATTTTTAATATCTAATCCAAGTTCCTCGTTTGCTTCTTTTTCTAATGCTTCATCTATGGTCTCATTACCTACGACATGCCCAGCACAAAGAGCAAGTTTATTAGGATTTTGCTTTTTATTTGGACTTCTTCTTTGTAATAACACTTTTTTATTTTCTTTATCAATTATCCATAAAGCAACTTCATTATGAAAAAGTTTATTGACGTGGACAATTTCTCTTTTTTCAAATCTTCCCGTAGGTTTACCATCTTCGGTTAAAACTTGTAACAATTCACTGTCATTGTCTGCTACCGACTTGGATTTAATATCTTGTTTAATATTATTTCTGCATTGTTTTATGACTTTTCTTATTGTTTTTAGTTCGTTCATAAAATGATTATAACATATTTTTATTTAAATTGGTATGTATTTTGCAAAAATTATTATAAATAGGAGAGTTCATCTTATTTTTTACATAACAAAAAAGAATGATATCAGCAAAGTTGCTTTTAACACTCTTTTTTTGTTGATTATTCTTCTTCATCATTTCTTATTTCAAGCATTTGCTTGTTTTTGGCATTTAGTGGCGATACAACTTTTTGACCAAGTTGTTCTTCATAGGCTTGCTTTGCTGTGTTTGCAACATTTCCACCACGACGAGCAATGTTTTTGTTCTCTTTAAAGGTTTGTGGTTTTTCTTGTTTTGAAAGGGCAGTTGTTGTGACTTCAGCAAGCATATTAAGGACAAGTTCAATGTTGGTCATATTGTCACGTAAGTTTTCTTTTTTCAAATCTTTCAATTTTTTATATTCTTGCACAGACAGTCCGCTCCAAGCCTTTGTCATTTCATTTGTTAGTATTGCATAGTCTTTATCTTTTGTAATACCACGCTCTTTCCATTCGTCAGTAAGTTCTTTTCGCATTTCAATAGTTTGAAGTCTTTGATTTATCCAGCCCTCTGTATATCCCTTTGCACGATAAAAGTCAGCACCACGAATTATTGCTTTTTCTGGGTCAGCAATTTCATCAAGTCTATCACTTCCAACTTGTGCAAGCCACATCTTAAAAGGTTCCGCTTTTTTGCTTGGAATTGATTGAATTAAACGCAAAACACCTTTCGTGTCAAGAACATCGGTGTTATAATATTTGCCATCTGACGACTGCAATTTCAGTTGGTAACAAAATGATACCAACTCACTTCCTTCGTTTTTAAGTCTGCCTTTTAACACTTTCCAATATTTTCTGGCAGCTTCATAATCTTTGTCGGTCAATATTCCAACAATATCAACAACAGAAAACCACCAATCTTCTTTCTCGGCATCCCACTGCGTTCTAACTTTTCTATTTTCAAAAACTTTAATATTTGACATAGTTTGCTCCTTTTAATTATTTCGTAGCAATTAAAATTTTAGATAATCTTGTATCTTTAACATAGAAAACTTTTATAATAGTTTTATTATATCATAAATTTAGATGTTTTGTATTGTTTTATATAAGAAAAAATCCATTTATTTTTAATCAAAACAATCATTCCATGTTATAAAAGTGGTAAGTATGCCGAAAAAATAAAATGGAGCAACCAAATCATTTGACAAAATTAACGACTCGTTTAAAAAAAAATAATAATCGTTGAAAATAGTATGAAAGCAAGAAGAAATGAGAAAGAATACTTGATGATTGGAGTAAAAGAATTTTTGCTTGACCCTAACAGTCTTGACCTATAAAAGCATAAATCAGTTTAGATAGTTTTAGACCGTTTTAAAACGAATAATATATCAAAAATAAGCACATTTGCAACAAACTGCAACAGTAAATTGCTCTTGTTCTGTTGCAAAAGAAATTTTGTTGTGCTAAAATTCTCATAAATAAAAGTCAAAAGGCAGTAGGTGTTCCACCCACACTTTAAAAAGACTTTTCCTGATAAGGTGGGGGTCGGTGGTTCGAGTCCACTCATCTCTACCAAAGAGGAGTGCTTGAAACACTCTTTTTTTATCCCCACCACACTATGAGCAAAGCGAATTTAAGGTAATCTTAGTCGATAGTTCTAGCACTCATCTCTACCAAATTTGAGAGCAAATTTTACTCTCATTTTTTTATATAAAAAATCGCTATATGCCTTTAGTCTACGCAAACTCTGCTTATAAATAAAGGGTTACAGTGATTTTAAATTTAAGATGAAAGACCTTAAAATATAAATTCCCAAACATCAAGAAATCTATCATTTACTGCTCTAAAATATACCTAAAATTTGTTGCAAATGTTTTTTGACACAAATTTGAGCAAGAAAATAAGACGACTTTTCAGCCGTCTTGCGTTCCTAAGACCGAAAGTAATTTAATTTTACTTTTGGTCTAAATCTTTTTATTTTTCTATCATAATTTCTTTTAAAATATGAGATAATTTAATATTATATCGTTTAGAATAACAAATATTTACAATAGATGTAATTATATTATAACATAGTTTTAAATATTGCAAATATATTTTTTCCATTTGAATTTAGCATCATTTCTGGGTGCCACTGAACACCTAAAATTTTATTATTTTTATCCATAAATGCCTCGATTGTTTTATCTTCACTAATCCCACAAATTTGTAAATCCTCTCCTAATATATCCACACATTGATGATGAAGTGAATTAACTTTAAATTTTGCACCTAAATAATATGTAAATAAAGGATTGTGAGAAATTATAAAATGTTCTATGTTTTTGTGATCAGGAATATGTTGTTTTAATGTCCCTTTAAAAAATATATTTAAATATTGACTACCGCCACATATACCTAAAATGGCCTTATTGTTATGAACAAACTTAGAAATTGTGTTAAAAACTATTTTGTCTTTCTTTGCGTTTACTTTTTCACTTGAAATATTTTTTTGCCCATACCATTTGGGATTTATATCATTTCCACCCGGAATTAGAAGACCATCATAATCATTTATATTGTCACAAACAGTCCCATAATCAGTTTTAATACCAACTTGTTTGCACCCTTCTATATAATTTATAGGCTCTTCATCTGATAAAATAAACACTTTTTTTTGAGGTATACGAGAAATAGCATCATATATATATTTTTTATCAAATCCAAAATCATTATACCCAATCAATACTCTGTTTAAATAAGGTTCATCAGGGAATTTGGCATGTGTATCATTTATTAAATAAACTAAGCATTTTAATAATTTTCCATTATATTCAACATCCACATATTCTTTTCTATACAAAAAAGGAAAATTTTCTATTATATCTAATTCTTTTTCTCCAATTTCGTCAATTTGCCATATACCAACAGGTACTTCTTCCCCATAACATTTTTCTAAGGTTATATATTTTCTAAAAGAAATTCGCCAGTTTTTTAAATAAGTTTTTCCTACCAAAGTGCAATGTGGACATTTTTCTCCCATTCTTTTTAAATCTAGATTACGGCCATAAGCAATGCAAAATTTTTCCATATTCGATATCCTTTGATTTTATTTGTTTTTTACAGCTACTTTTATTTTTTAAAAAATTATTTTAAAAATAATAATCATTAAATTCTCTTATTTTTGAAAATCTATTACATAATGAAAGTCTATACCATCAAGAATTAAAAGATTATATTTTTTACAAAACTAAATAATCATTTTTCATTATCGTTTAATATTTTCTATCATTTCCTAATATGACCATATCATAAAAGTGCAAATTTGTACAACTTATTTACATAAATTTATAAAATATCAGGCCATTTAGACAGTAAAAAAACATACAATATTTAAAAATATTAGACATTTGCAACAATTTGCAACAGTAAATCATAATTCTAAATTTGGAACATTTTGCTTGTCCGCATAATCAAGTGGATTTATGTCTTTAATTGCATGCCTTACATCAGCAACTTGAACTATATCTTTCCTTGCAATTGTTTGAGATAATTTTGAACCTGATCCAATTTTTGTTATCTTTAAAGCATTAAAACCTAAAAGGTTATTAAAATAATTTTCCATATCTTCAACATATCCAAGAACATGTTCTATCGCATGATTTTTTATTGCTACATCAATAAATTCTTCTTCAGATTTAGAAATTGTATCAGAACAATTCTCAAACTTTCTTTGAATCTGCTTTGCTTCTTTATTTGATAGTTCTGCAATATTACCATCAATATATTGAGCAAAATTTAAAAAACACTCATCGGGTTTTGTATCTAAAAGCATTTCCGCAAATTGTTTTATACTAAACTCAGCCACTCGTCTAAGTCTTTGTGTGACAGTTGTGTGTTCAAGTTTCTTTATTTCTTCACTTGGCAATCTGCAACGCTTGCATACTTCTTCCCAAGAAATTTCTTTTGCACCTTCAAAATCACCTGTATATATGTATCCTGCCTCACTATTATTATTTATCCTAATTGGATAAGGTCTAAATACACAATATTTTTTAACATTCTTACTTAAATGAGTTGCGTGAATATCCTTTAAAGCCTGTGCTGGAGAACAATCACGTGAAGTAGTATACGGATAATTAGCGCTATTATTTATCCCCAATGCATCGCCCTGTGAAAGCTCGACTAAGATATTTTCATCGCCCTTAAAAGGAGCAACGCCATTATATATCATAGGAAAAAAGGTTTTAGAATTAACGATTTTAATAAGGCCTTTTTCTTGTAAATCTAAAAAACGTTTATCATTGCAAATTAGGACATTTTTTCTCAATATTTTATCGATGAGTGCAGCGCCTGCTCCACTAAAAGTACTTCCTGACTTTATTGTCGAAATTTCTTCTTGTCTATGTTTATCAGAAATAGCGACAGCAGTATCTGCTATATATAACTTTCTTCCATTTAAAATATCTTTGTATTGATCTATTTCATAGACCAATCTATCATAATCTATTACTGCGCTTTCGCCAATAATTAAATAAGGAATATCTTTATTTACGAACCCAATTGGAATGTGCTTTGTTATAACTTTCCTACCATCATCAAAAACGAAACTATGCCCAGCATTAGGAGCATTATTATTTACGCAAATTTGTATATCAAGCTTTTTATTTAGAGCGAGTTGACCGCAAAATTTGCCTTTTCCACACGATCCCCACATTCCATCATAAACTATATGAATTTTACCACTGTAATCTATACTCATAATAAAATTATATACGGAAAACACAAAAAAGTCAATATTCAATTTATTTGAATATTTTATCCTTAATTTCAAATCATTTACCAAACTAATTTTTAAATAATCACAACTCTTGTTAATATTAATATTTTCTTAAAATATGTCATTTAATATTATCTATTTGATATACTTAATATTTCATTATTATTTACAAGATTTACAGTATTTTATGTTTATAAGATATTTGATTGTTTGGATAAAACAAAATATTGAGCCATAATTGAACTAACTATATCCACATTGTGTGTTTTTATATATTCGTCAACCTTGTCAAGCTTTACTCTTTCTATAGTTATATCTTCTATATCATCCAAATCTTGCTTATGCGACAATACTACTTCTGCAAAATACAGAGCATTGGTTTCGTCAGTTAATCCTACACTTATAAAACTCGGCTTTATAAATCTCTTAAGCTTTTTAATATCCGCGCCGATTTCTTCTAATAATTCTCTTTTTACAGCTTCTTCTTCCGTTTCGCCTTTATCGATTAACCCCGCGGACAATTCGTATATGTATGTATTTAGTGGATATCTAAAATTTTTTATGAACACTATTTCATTAGTCTTCTTTATGTACGGCAAAATCTTTACTGCATCGCAATAATCTGGTTTTTGTACGTCTTTTTTATGTCTGCGTGTGACAAAAAAATATTCTTTTAACGGCCCATCTTTGTACTGCGCGGAATATAATTTGAGATATTTTGTATTCGCAATTTTTTTTAATTTTACAAACTTCATATATTGTCCTTTTATTTTTAAACATTATCTTCAAATTAAATAATTTTATAAACTCTTACAAACCTAAAATGTTGTTAATTGCATATAAAACACCATCGTTTTCAACCGAAAGTGTTTCATACTTCGCTGTATTTTTTACTTCGTTGTTAGCATTACCCATAGCTATCGATATATCTGCTTTTTTCAACATTGGCACATCGTTATATGAATCTCCTATTGCCACTGAAATATGCTCAGGGAATTGCTCTTTAAAATATGAAATTACATTTTCTTTACTAGCGCTCTTTAACACAATGTCCGAATAATTCTCTGGCATATTGTAAATTTTAAATTCATTTAACTCATTTTTAACTTTATCAGAGAAATATCCGTAATATATTAATTGATAAATTCCATTCTTAATATCGTTAGTAAATTCTTCCTTTGAAACAAACTTTATATTAGGATTTTTATCAGTAAGTGGTTTAAAAATACATTTATCTTCTAGCTCTGTTTTATACGACCAATAATTGTTTTCTCTATCAAGATGAGTAAGTAATTTATCAATAAGTTCTTTTGAAATTTTCTCTCCCTTTTTTATAACTTTATTTTTTTTAATATCTATAATTAGATTTCCAAAGCTCGCTGAAATAAAATCAAAATATTCAATACCTTTAATGGACATCGCAGAATTATACGATCGACCAGTAGTTATAACAAAGATATTCCCGTTCTTCTTCATATCAATAATCTTGTTTATTAAATTTTTAGGAATTTGTTTAACGTTTTTATAAATAAGTGTTCCGTCAATATCAATGTAAAAAATATATTTTTTCATAAAACCCTCAAATTATTATAAATTTTATTATATCATTTTTTTTGAGTTATTCAAACTATATCTAATAAAAAATATTAGTATGCTAAATTGATAAATATTAAGATTACATGTATATTCAAATCTAAAAATTAATTTTTAATATTAAAAAAGGACTTCATATTAATAAAGTCCTTTATAATTTTAAATTGAAATAATTTGATTTTGTTAAAATAATACAAGTCGTATGTTTGTCAAGTTATCAGTCTTCAGTTAATTAATATTAGTTAATTAATCATTATTGATTTAACCAATTTATAGTGATAACCCCATTATACGTATGCGACCATTCTCTATCCCAACTCTCAGGTTGTGCACTTAAATTAATATTGATTGTAATGGTAGGAATTTGATTAAACGCATTACCACCTATATATTCTACCGTTTCAGGTATTGTAATTTCAGATAATGTCGAGAACGAAAATGCGCTATAACCAATAGTTTGCAAGTTAACTGTCTTACTTGTATCAACAGTCTGTAAACTTTTACAATAACTAAAAGCCTTCTCGCCAATTCCGATTAAAGATTCTGGCAAGACAACTTCAGTAATATTACACCAATAGAAATTTTCATTCCCGATATATCGTAAACTGTCCGGCAAACTAATACTTGTGACACTCGACGCATAGGTAGAAAACAATCTTCCGTCTGCTATTGCTTGTGTTCCATCTTTTACAGTAAATGAGGTTATTTTTTCGTCTTTTACTTTAATCAATACATTATCTACATATAATGCGTTCCCTTCCCAATATGAACTATTATCCTCGATTATACCTGTGCTAAAGAAAACATCTTCTTCTACATACAAAACACTGCTAGGCATATTTATATTTCTCAAATTCGAAAGATATTCAAAAGCACCTTCTCCTATACGAATAAGCCCTTCTGGCAATGTAATACTAGTAATATTCTTGCCTATATTTGAAGATGAAGATAGAGCGAATTTTGCAATAGTTAATGTTCCTTCTCTTACAGTTAAACTTGTTTGAGCATATTGCCCATTATCATTATTAAACCTATATAAATGATTCCCTATATAAATCAAACTATTTTCAGTATTAGCTGGGTCATCGACGTATGCTGTACCATCGAACGAAGAATAGTGCATTTGAAAATTTTTATCAGGAAGCGAAATATCGCTCAAATTATAGCATTGCCAAAAAGCAGAATTTTCAATTGATTTAATGCTATCTGGTATTACAACAGCGGTTAAACTTGTACATTTTTGGAAAGCAGTTTATCCAATAGTTTCCACCTTATTTAAGTCTAATTCAGTTAAATTAGGATTATCCGCAAAAGCATATTGAGATATGTTAGTGGTACTATCTGGCAAAGACACTTTAGTCAAACGAGTGTTCCTAAAAGCATCTGAACCTATGCTTGTTAACCCATTAGGGAAAACAATTTCGGTTAAAGCAATACAGTTTTCAAAAGCTCCAATACTTATCATATTTAAATTCTTAGGCAACTTTACACTAGCTAAATAGCTACAATTTCTAAAAGCTTGGTAATTTATGTCTGTAATTCTATTTGGCAATGTCAACAATTATGATTTGTGTATAGATAGTTCTATAGGTGTTGAGAAAACGGCAGAAATGATACTTGATTATATAGAAAAGAGAACATCTAGTAAATAAATTATTTTTATTAATATAAACATTCCCTTAATTGAAATAAACAAATTAATAAAAGAAGTTGCTTTGATATGCAACTTTTTTTATTATTCAATCAATTTGATAATACAACTCTAATAGGACTATAACCATATAGTTAAATTTGATAGAGTTTTTTCGTGTCACACTTTATAATTAAAATTATAAAATCAATAATTTTATTTATCTAACAAATATCATTAATTGTCAAAATTTAGTATTGACATAAGAAATCAAATGTGTTATCATTAAATAGTTTTAAGGAGAAAAAATGAGTATTATTGATAAAAATCCAGTAGATAAACAATTATTTGAACTAAGCGATTCAATCAAAAGAACACAGAGATTAGATGAAAGTTTAAGGAAATCTAAAGCAAATTCAGAGAGAACTTTAGCGAGTCGCACCCCAGAGACTCTAGAAAAACAAAGAAAATTTAAAGAACAAAAAGCCATTGACCAAGCGCGAATTAAAGAACTTAGTGAAGAATTAGCTAAACTAAAATCTTTCTTATTTGATGCATTATCGAAGTCAGCAGAAGAAAAAGGTGTAAATGAAGCCTTGAAAGATTTTGCAGAAGAATTAAAGATATTTAAATCAATGAGTGACGAAGAAGCTAGAATTATGCGCAAAAAGCACGGTAATTATATAGGATATTATAATTCTTTATTTATTGATTTAAGTACAGTGAATGCAGATTTTATGCTTGTTGCTCCGAACGAAATATTAATGAATTTAGAGACTAAATATATAAACAAGTTAAATGAAAATCAATTGAATTTACTTTTGAAAAAATATAAAGAAGCTAATTTAGTTGATAGCGAATATTTCAGAAAAAAATATATGAAATGTTTCCCTGCTTTAATCAATCAAATTAAAGATATAGATGATTTTATATCTGCAATGTTAAGGCACCCTGAATATTATTCTCATATGAATAAAGAATTAAGAAAAAATATCTCTTTGTATGCACCTGAACTTAAGACTATCATTGTTAGAAATCCAAAAGTTATTGAATATATGCCTTTAGATGACATAGATTTAGTTGCTTCACGTTATGCTAACTATATAGGTTCTGTTATAGAGAATAATATAAAGGTGTTAGATTATTTATACCCTTCCTTCTTTAGAACTCACAACCCTAAATACATTTTCAATAATGTAAATAAGTCAAAATTATATCCTAAAATTGAAGAATATCTTCCTAAGTTCGCCGAATTAAGGGAATTCTTTGCGAAATCAAAAGCTAAAATCAACCCTAAAAAAGAAGAGCAAAACGCAGAAATAACTGAAACTAGCGGAATGAATGTTTAATAATACTTAGATTTAATATTAAAATTCGTCATATTAATGGCGAATTTTTTATTAATTTATTTTTTATTTATTTCTATTTTTTTATAAACAATAATTATAACAACGATTATTATGAATAATTATTATACCATATAAATAAAATTAATTTATTATATAATACTGTTCATTTAAATTGCAAAATAAATATTATTATGTTAAAATTATCAAAATAAATATTAATAATTAATTTAGAATAATTTACTTAATTATTTTTAATTTTATATAATATTATTGCTATAGGAAGTGAAAAATGATTGAATTGTCCGTTATCGTGCCAGTATATAACACAAATATCAATTATTTTTTTAACTGCTTAAAATCTATCGCAAGTTCTTCCATTAAAAATATGGAAGTTATTATAATAGATGACGGTTCTAGTATCGATTATTCTGAGTTGCAACAAGCATTTCCAAACTTTAAATTTGTTAAAACAGAAAATCAGGGTAGTTTACACGCACGTTTATTTGGACTATCACTAGCACGTGGCGAATACGTAGCATTTATTGATTCGGACGATATTATATCTTTTGACTATTTACAAGCATCTTTAATTTGTGCTAAAAATCTAAATGCTGATATTGTATTTAATGATTGGGCATTTTTAACTCATAATTCTAAATTTGTTTGCTCAAAAGATAGCACGATTAAAGAAAATTTTGTATTAGAAAATAACGCAGTACTATCAAAATATTTTTCATCTCACGGTCGCGAACACTCTTACTATGTATTATGGAACAAAATCTATAGGCGCGAAATACTTTTAAAGGCTAAAAATGAAATCGAAAAATTAAATCTTAATAAACTCGTATTTGCGGAAGATGTATTGTTGACTTTTTTTGCTTTTACGTTTTCTAAGAAGATAGCAAACACACACTCAGGATACTATTTTTATAGAGTTCATAATGAACAAGAAATATATGTAAATAGCAAAGAAAAATTTATAAGTCACGTTAGCTCTATGGCTAAAGTTTTTGCTATTATGAAAGATTATTTATTAAAAATTGATAAATTTGATGAATATTCTGACTTGCTAAAAAAATGGATTAATCTAATGGCATCTAGTGATTATACCGTAGCAAAAAACTCAAAATACGCGGACTGTAAAGACTTTATTAAACAATCATATAAAGTAAATAAAATAGGACGATTCAAATTCTCTAGTCAAAAAGCATACGCAAGTCATAAACTTTTGCCGTCTAATATTGATGAAATAGAAAATGAGATAAACAAAATTTTTAGTAGTACAAAAACTCTTCAAGTTTATGCAAAGAAAAATAGCTATGCTTATAACCGCTTAAAACATATAAAAAATATATTTAATAAACAATATGTTTTAACTAATAACTCGAAAAATTCTGACGTCAAAATAGCTAAAGAAATTTATCCATTTAAATTAAGATTAATTCACAACAATTTAATTTATAGAATAAGCATTTTCTTATTCCCGAAAGGTAGTAAATTAAGAAAATTCTTCAAGTCAAAATTTTAGAAATAAAAAGTCTTAACTAATGAATTATAATTTAGGATTAAAAATAAATCAAAAAATTACAAAAGGAAAAATTTATGACAGAAACGAAAAAACTTAATCTAAAAGAATTTTATATTAATAACAAATTAATAATAAACTGCATAATGCTAGCAATTCTGTATATATTTCAATGTTTCTTTTATGCTACTGCGTTCGTAATATATCCTATATTATTAATTTTAGTTTTATCGGATAGACTTGAAAATGCGCCTATATATTTAATTTTTAATCTTCCTTTCTGCCTTCTTGGACAAATGATAGGGATTGTCTTATATTGTTGCTGTTTCTTATCATTTTTATTAAAGGCTTACATAGTAATATTTGTAAAAGACAAAATAAAAATTGATTATATTTTAATAACCTTAATCGCAATTTTTGTACTTTACTCATTAAGTCATTTTAACAAAATCAATGTGGCTACTTTCGTAAATATTTCAACTTTCACACTATTATTTTTACTTTTAAATTTATATATTAGAAAACGTGAAATCCTAAATATAAATCTAATTATTAAAACATTGAGTATTGCGCTAATATGTGCCTTTATATTCGGATTTCTAAAGCCAATTTCACCTTATCTTACCACCCTTATACCTACATTCTATCTTAATGATAATTTAATAAGATATTCGGCGCTCTTTACTCACCCGAATAGTCTAGCAATTACTTGCGAAATTTGTCTAGGGCTATTAGCATATCAATTGTTTGAAAAAAAGAATGTATTTAGCATTGTATCCTTCATATTAATATCTATATTTGGATTTACGACTTTCTCTAAAACATTCTTAATAATCTTCTTAGTTATAATGCTTGCACTATTTATTAAATTTTTAACGATAAATTATAAAATAACACTTATTGTATTCGGCATTTTAGTTTTATTAGGTATCATATTCTTCCTTATCTTCCCTAACGTGTTTACGACAATTATAAATAGATTTATTGGGTCTATAAATGAATGTAAGAATTTTACCGATTTTATGAATATGATTACAACGTATAGATATGATTTATGGGCATTATACATTAAAGAAATATTTGCCAGTCCGCTTAATTTCTTCTTTGGTCACGGCGTTGGTGCAGATAAAATTGACGTGTTGGGTGCACATAACACAATAATCTCTATATTCTACCAATTTGGAATAGTAGGTTTCGCAATAATTTTAACAATTCTGGTATATTTACTAAGAAAAATAGCTAAAATAAATAAATTCAACAAAAATGTATGGATAACACTAGTGGTGATTTTCTTACTATTTATGGTAGAAGATTTAATTATTTATCATTAATATATTTACTTTTTTGTCGAATTATAGTAGTATTTGAATATGATAGATTTTTCAAACAAGCGCATTATGTTTCTGGCTACAACAGATAATATGATATGGCAATTCTTAATACCGCACATAATCGACCTGCAAGATATGGGTGCAACTGTTGATTGTTTTTGCGCAAAAACTGGGTTTTGGTTCGACCAGTTAAAAGAAAAATTTAACTTTAATATGTACGATATTTCGCTTACTCGCTCTCCATTTAATTTTAAAAACATTAAAGGCTACAATGACTTAAAAAAATACCAACGTAATAACAAATACGATATCATATATTGTCAACAACCCGTAGGCGCAATGATGGGCAGATTGATAGGTAAGAAATTTCATATCCCCGTGATATACACTGCGCACGGATTTTTCTTCTTTAAGCATAATAATCCTATTAAAAATTTCATATTTAAATCAGCTGAAAAGTTTTTGTCGCGTTATACTGATGTTTTAATTACTATGGCTAAAGAAGATTTTGATGCTATAAAGAAATGGAAAGTTAAATACAAATATTTAATACACGGAATTGGTTTTAATCATAAAAAATATCTTCCTTCAAGCAAAACTATAGACGAATTGAAGGAAGAATTTAATATCGACGTTAATGACCACGTTATTGTGACAGTAGCGGAACTGATTAAACGAAAGAATTATCCCACAATGTTAAAAGCTTTTGCTCGTATTCATAAAGAACTTCCTAACACAAAATATGTTATATGTGGAACAGGTGTTCTACTTAAAAAAATGAAAAATCTAGCAAAAAATTTAAAAATAGACAATTCAGTTATCTTCTTAGGCTATAGAATAGACATAAACAAAATATTGCAATTAAGCGATGTGATGTTATTGTTGTCAAAACACGAAGGCTTAACAATGGCTATTATGGAAGGAATGTATTATTCACTACCTATAGTCGTATCAAATGTACGTGGAAATAGAGATTTAATAGACGACGATTTAGGCGGAAAACTTATTGATTTCAAGGATGATAAATCTGCAAGCGAAGCAATTATTGAACTTCTAAAGAACCCTGACTTGCGAAAGAAAATGGGCTCATACAATCACGAAAAAGTAAAAAAATACGACATTGAAGTCGTACGTGATGAATTAAAAAGAATATATAATGAGGTAGAGTTATAGACTCTATCTATTTTTTATTTTTGCAATACTCTGCGTATTCATTGCAAATTTCATTACTTGCTCCGTAGCCCATAATTTTAGAATTTTCTATCCACAATGTTTTTTCACACAAATTTTTAACTTGCGCAATATTATGTGATACGAACATAAACGACACGCCATTTTTCTTAAGTGCGTTTATTTTTTCAATACATTTTTTCTGAAAATTAGTATCACCTACAGAGAGCACTTCGTCAACTAACAATAAGTCAGGATTAATGTCTATCGCAATAGCAAAGCCTAATCTTGAAACCATTCCTGAAGAAAAATTTTTTAGAGGCATTTTAACGAAATCTTGAAGTTCTGCAAACTCTATTATTGAGTTAAAACGTTCTTTCATCTGCTTTCTACTAAACCCTAATATAGCGCCATTTAGATATACATTTTCTTCCGCGGTTGCTTCCATATCAAACCCTGCGCCTAAATTTAATAGAACGACGCTCCCTTTTAAATCAATTTTCCCTGATGTCGGTTTATATATTCCAGCGACAATTTTCAAGAGTGTAGATTTCCCCGCGCCATTATGTCCAATTACTCCTAAAGATTCTCCACGTTTAATCTCAAAGTTAATATTTTCCAATACTTGAAATTTATTTGCTGGTGCGCGTTTGCCCTTGAAAAAGTTAACAACGCGCTCTTTTAAGGTATCGAATTTAAGAGCAGGCGTTTTAAATACCATATTAACATTTTCAACTTTTAATAAATAATCTGTATCTTTATTTTCCATTTTTACCTATACATAATTAATAAAATTTTTCTTCAGTAGTTTATAAAACAAATATCCTATCAAAAGACTTGCTATTCCTAATAGATATAGAAGTCCTAACATCTTCCACGATGCCATTCCTCCGCCTAAATAACTCATATTATAAACCGAATCTCTAAAATATGTTAAGAAATAATACATAGGATTTAATTTCAATATCTTGTACGCGATTGAATTCGCGTCTAATCTATTTAATTTATAAAATACCGGTGTGATATACGTCCAAAGTGTAAGGAATACGGTATATAAATGTTTTATATCTCTGCAAAACACATAAAGTGCGGACAAGAATAATGAAATTCCATATTGGAAAAGTAGAAAAGCCGGCAACAAGAGAATTAATCCTAACATTTGATATCCAAATAGTGAATATCCTCCACTAATTTGCATAATCAACATTATTATTAGTAGTGATATAAACGAAAAAGCGAAATTTACCAGTGCGGAAAGTGTAGAAGATAATGGGAATAAATAGTGGTCAATTTTTACCTTGGTTATTAAGCCTCTGCTGTTCACTATAGACGTCATAGAACTTATCGTCGATGAGCGCAAAAATTGGAAAAGTATATTACCTGTTAGCAAATAGATAGGATAAAGTGGGTCATTTTGTCCAAAAAATTGGCTAAATACTAACCACATTACTAACATATTTAATAGCGGATTAAGAACGGACCAAAATACACCTAGAAATGAATTTCTATACTGAGTCTTAACATTTTTTCTTATCAACTCGTGGACTATGTTCCTATTCTTGCTCCACTTACTAATTGTCGGCATTAATCTTTATATCTCCTTATAAATCTTGAAAGTAAATATTATTTATCGTTAATTTATAAATATGATAATATTTATAAGTTTATTTGTCAACGTATTTACTTTTTGATTTAATTATAAATTTCAAATACAAAAGTTATATCTGAACACAACTACTTAAGATATATTGATTTTTACTCTAATCGTATATTCTCCCCGTAATCGTCAATATACATATTTTCGCTATTTGGATGCGCGCTAAGACCGGGCATTAAATTAATTTTGCCTGCAATAACCACTATAAACTGTGCTCCGTTTTTTAATTCTATATCTTTGACGTGCAAATTAAAATGTGTAGGCTTACCTAATAATTTATCATCATCTGAAAGCGAATATTGTGTTTTTGCAACAACTATTGGATACCCCTTTGCTAAATCTTCATATTGTTTGATTTTTTCAAGCGCAAGTGAAGAATACTCTACATCTTCCGCTCCATAAATTGAGTGAGCAAGAGAATATATCTTATCCTTAATTGAATCTTTTAAATCATAAGCAAATTTGAGTTTAGTAGGCTTTTTGTCTAAGTATTCTATCACCTTATTTGCTAATTCTATACAGCCGAATTTCTTTAGATACGGACTTGCGGTAATAGCGACAACGCCTTTTGATTGACAAAAGGTTTTAACTTCGTCTATATCTTTTTTCTTATCATCTTTAAAAAGATTAATAGCAACAATTACTTCTTTATTGAACACATTTTTGAAATTGTCGATATGCTTAGATAAGTTAAGAAGTCCGCCATTTAGCGAATCAATAGTTGAGTGTGCCCTCAGTGCGCGAATAGAGACAACAATTACGACAACGGACGGATTAAGATTAAACTCCCTACATTTCAAATCAATAAATTTTTCAGCGCCTAAATCTGCACCAAATCCTGCTTCTGTCACCACATAATCGGCTAAAGATAGCGCTGTCTTTGTCGCAATAATCGAATTACAACCGTGCGCAATATTCGCAAAAGGTCCACCGTGAATAATAGCTGGTGTGTGATTTAGAGTCTGAACTAAATTCGGTTTAATAGCATCTTTTAGAAGAATAGTCATAGCATTCTCAGCTTTCAAATCGCTAGCAAAAATCGGTTTACCTGTTTTAGAAAATGCAACAATTATATTTCCTAATCTCTTTTTTAAATCTCTATAATCGCGTGCTAAACTCAAAATTGCCATAATTTCACTCGACGCAGTAATTGAAAAATTTTCTTCTCTCTCAACATTGTCTTTCAAGTTTTCTTTAGATATGGTAATTTCTCTTAATGCCCTGTCATTTATATCCATACATCTATGAAATAAAATTTTGTCTTTATCTATATTTAATAAATTTCCGTGATAGATATGATTATCTATTAATGCACAGAGCAAATTGTTTGCACTAGTAATAACGTGGAAATCACCTGTAAAGTGTAAATTAATATCATCGCTAGGAACTAATTGCGACTTCCCTCCGCCTGTTGCTCCACCCTTTAACCCAAACACTGGGCCTAAAGACGGTTCACGTAGTGCTAAGATAACACTCTTATTTAACTTTGCCATAGAATCTGCGAGTCCAATGGCCATAGTCGTCTTTCCTTCACCATATTTCGTAGGATTTATCGAGGTTATTAAAATTAATTTACCGCGCGCATTTGAAAGCGAACTTATTTTTGCCTTATCCTTACCATAAGGTATATAAGATTTGATTTTTAACTTTTTTATTATTGGCGAAATATTCATTTTAACCCCTATATTATAAAGTATTAAATAAGAAAATATTATTATATTTGTATATTTATAAAAATTTAATATAATTTCATATATAATTAGGTTAATATAAAAAACAATCTAATAATAATTAATATAAAATAATTGATTAAATTATTAATATATTTGCTTATAATATAGAAGATTTCTATATTTATATAATATTTATTTTAATAATTAAAATAATTTCAATTTATTGAAATAATCTATATTTATTTATCTATTATTTTTTTTAATTAATTATTATTTACAAACTTAATATTATATATTTTTTATTAAAATTTTTAATTTTTTATTAATTTTTTCATATTTTTTATTTATTTTTAATATTTTTTATTAAATTTTTATAATTATTTATTTTTTCTTCTAGTTTACAAGCTTGTAAATATGCATCTTTTAAAAATTCTTTTGCTGTCGTATTTAATTCTAATTTATTTAAAAGTTCATAGTCTAGCAAAACTTCAGGACAATTAGCTAATTTTAAAGCAACTTCATTCCAATTTACTGTAGCTTTAAATTTCGAAATCGTATGTAAATCTTTTATTCCGTCATTATCGTGCAAATGAAGCGCAACAAGTTTATCTCCATATTTAGATAAATAATCAAAGTTCTTATCAAAAGCATTATTATGTCCGACGTCATAACAAAATTTTAATTTATCGTGATTAATATTATTAAACGTGTCTACAAATAATTTTTGATTTAAAACATTTTCAATAGCAATAGGTATTCCCGTTTTATCGCAAACTTTTAGCACTTCGCGTAGCCTTCTTTCACCAACTGAAGAATATTCTCCGACTAAATGTACAACAACGCAACTAAATCCATATTTTTTTGCTATCTTTATATCTTTAATAAGATTTTTCTTTAATTTTTCTCCAAATTTTCCTTTAAGCCAAAAATTGTGCAAATCTTCCGTCTTATAACTAAAATGCAGACTTGATAATTTCAAACCATATTTTTTAAACAATTTAACTTGTGATGATATTTTACCATTCTGTGCGTTTAAATTTTTATCTGCGCAAGTGATGACTGAAGTAAAACCTGCTTCTTTGATCATCTTAGCACGTTCATTCGGATTAATATCCCAACCGAAATAAAAAGAAATCCCTTTATCCATTTTTCACCCCATAAAATACTAACAAATTTATTTTTATAAGTAAACTTTTTTGCTCGAAAACTACAATTTATAAATAAATCAACTATAATTCATTAATTGTTTTACAATCATAAATACACTAATAAAAATTATTTTAGTAAAAAATCCACAAAAGAGTGTATCTTTTGTGGATAAATTGTTTATAAATTCTTTAAAATTATTAAAATTATATATTTTTTATGTAAATTTTGATGAATTAACAATTTTTTATTTTAGAGAATTGCACTTATCTATAAATATTCTTTAGTGTTATAGTTTTAGTCTTAGTCACTTGGTCGAATGTGCTCATTACACCCTCAGTACCAATTCCCGACATTTTATAGCCGCCGAAAGGCATTTCAAAACTTCTATGGAAACTTGCACCATTGATAACAGTACCGCCACATTCAAGACGTGAGCATACGTCAAAGGCTGTCTTCATATCGCGTGTAAATACGCAACCACACAAACCATAGCAAGAAGAATTTGCTATCTCGATAGCTTCTTCCACGTCATCGCAAGGAATAATGCTAATAACTGGAGCAAAGATTTCTTCGTCGCGCGCAACATCTGCTGTCTTAGGAATATCTGTAATGATAGTAGGCTCTAATACCGCACCTTCTGCTTTTCCGCCTAAAATAATTTTACCGCCCTGCTCAACGACTTTTTCTATTTGTTTTACAGCCTTTTCACAAGCTGCTTTTGTGACAAGCGCACCGATTTCAGTCTTTTTATCTAGTGGATTACCTACTACAAGTTTACTGATACGATTAATTAACTTCTCTTGGAATTCATCTAAAACACCTCTTTGAACTATGAAGCGCTTACTTGCACAACATACTTGTCCAGTGTTATACATTCTACCCCAAACAGTTTCTTCTACTGCTAAATCAATATCTGCGTCGTCTAGCACTATGAACGCGTCATTTCCGCCCAATTCGAGAGCAACGTGCGCTAAATGTTCAGCACCATTTAAATATGTAATTTTACCTACAGTTGTAGAGCCTGTGAAGGTTATTCCGTGTACGTCTGGATTCTTTGCGAGCGCACTACCTACCACACCGTCGCCAGTCACAACTTGCACTACGCCATTTGGTAGGCCTGCTTCCTTTAGTAATGCAGTAAGTTTAATTAATGTAAGAGGATTTTGGTGAGGTGGTTTAACAATAACAGTATTACCCGCTAAAATTGCTGGAGCAACCTTTTGGTCAAACAGGTCACAAGGGAAATTAAACGGTATAATTGCGACCATTACGCCTAAAGGTTCTCTAGTTGTAAATTGCAAAGTTTTATCTTGTCCTGCTTCAGTACCTGCAGGGATAACATTGCCATACAAATGCTTAGCCTTTTCAGAGAAAGCCTTGAATGAAATGCTAATATTTGCAATCTCTGCATAAGCCTGAGTAATAGGTTTACCTGTTTCTTTGCATAGAGTTTTTGCTAAATCGTCTTTATTTTCTTCGACAAGTTCTATAAATTTATTTAAAATCTCAGCCTTTTGATATACTGGCACGTCTTTCCAAGATTTTTGTGCCTTCTTAGCATACTCGACCGCTTTCTTTGCGTCTTTTTCGTTGCTATATGGTACAGTATCAATTACTTTACCAGTATAAGGATTTACTATATTCATTGTTGCTTTATTTGTTGCATCAACGAATTTCCCATTAATAATATTTTGCATACATTCCCTCCTTACTTAGTGAATGCAGTGAATGAAAGCATTAATCCGCCAGTGGTATTTCTGCCATCATCTTCATATCCGTACTCACCGAAAGTGAATTCCATAATGAAAGGTACGCCATTAACGTTTTTCTTAATTTGTTTATAGACTTCATTTATTCTAGAGTCTATTCCTGCGCGTCTGCCACCACAGTGAACTAAGTGATAACATACAGCAGGCTTAGTTAATTGTTTATTCAATTTTTTAAGAGTTTCGCCGACCGCTGAGATAAGTTCGTCAACTGTTGCTTCCATACGAATAACTGTAGTGCCGACAGCAAGGTTAGCACCGATATTCATTGAATAATCGTCGTTCGCGAACATTGGGTGTCTTATAGCAGTTAAATCGCCTAATCTATCCTTAACCCCAAGCGGACTTGTGATTGTAGCGGACAATAATTTGTCGCCCATTAATTCGCTAGGTTTCATTTTGCGCCATTGTGCATATTTCTTAACTGCAGGAACGTTGTCTATAGCGACAAGTCTACGTGTTCCTTCAATCTTCGTGATAATACCCATATCTTCAGTTTCACGATAAGCGCCAGTGAACTCGTTTACAAATCCACCTTTTAAATAAATTAATGCGACAGCAACACCTTCGTTAGTCACTTTATTGTCTAGATACAAGCTCCAATTACCAGAGATTGTATTATCTGCAGCCGAACCACCGAACAAAGGAACACGGCCGACTACTCTATTTGCACCCTTTAAGAAAAATTCTTCTTCTGTAGGGCTAGCAGCCATATACATTAAATCTGGCTCGTCGCTATATGGCATCTTTGTCATAGCGCGTGCGTGTTTTGTAGCACTTTCGCCTGCGTCACGTGCGCTTTGGAATGCTTTTCTATCAGCAAACCCAACGCCAACTATCATATTAGGGTCGCTAAGTACCATAATACCAACGAATGGGTCATTACCGCCGACAAATCCTTCAGGCATAATTACACCAGTAAATGATGTATTACCAATCACTGGGCAATCATAAACTTCCTTAATACCTTTGATTACATCTTTAATCTTGTAATCACAACTCATATAAGCAAAAACTAATTTAGCATCTTTTGATTTTCCAGCCATTTTAGCGGCTTCCAATCCTGCTTTGTACGCATCTTTATTTGTACTGTATCCTGTAAGTGCTTTCATCTAATTTCTCCTTTTGTTTAATTAATTTTAATTCTAATATTAAGATAAATGAATTTACTTTTGACTATAATATAGCCTTATATAAATTCTTAATTTCTTCCACACTAGTTTCGCGTGGGTTTCCGCCTGTACATATATCTACATAGGCATCATTGCTTAAAGCGGTTAAATCTTTTTGCTTTATATTAAAATCGCTAAGTGCTGTAGGTATAGCTAATTTTTTACTTAGTTTTTTAACTTCGCTCACCGCACGTTTAACACATTGCTCATCGCTTAACTTGCTAGTATTAACTCCAAAACATTCGGCGATAAGCCTATATTTTGGCTTAGCAGGAGATTCTGCGTTGTACTCCATAACGGTAGGCAACAACATAGCATTCGCTGTGCCGTGCGCAATATCAAATCGACCGCCTAACGCGTGCGCCATAGAGTGAACAATTCCTAAGCCTACATTGCTGAACCCCATTCCGACAATGTACTGTGCATACGCCATCTTCTCACGCGCTAGCATATCGTCCCCATTTTTGTATGCAAGCGGAAGATATTTAGCAATAGTACGTATGCTCTCAAGTGCAAACATATCGCTAAATTGTGTGCTACCCTTTGTAATAAGACTTTCAATCGCGTGTGTAAGTGCGTCCATACCTGTACTTGCTGTAAGAGATTTCGGCATTGTACGCATCAACTCTGCGTCAACCACTGACATAATAGGAATATCGTGTGGGTCAACACAAACAAGTTTACGTTTAGTGCTCTCGTCCGTTATAACATAGTTAATAGTGACTTCAGCCGCCGTTCCGCTCGTTGTAGGTAAAGCAATTAGTGGGAAACATTTGTTAGGTGTATCAACCGCCCCTGCTAAACTAACGACGTCTTTATGTTTCTTGTTCTCGTGTATGATAGCGATT
Source organism: uncultured Clostridia bacterium (assembly GCA_944377165.1). GTDB lineage: Bacteria > Bacillota > Clostridia > Christensenellales > UBA1242 > Onthoplasma. Next base: position 24,299 of record CALWEJ010000007.1, read on the forward strand.
GCTTTAGCCGTATCTATTACACTACCGCCACCGACTGCGATAATAACGTCTGCACGCGTCTTCTTTAATTCACGAACGCCGTCCAAAACATTTTTAACCGTAGGATTAGGCTTAATGTCACTATAAATCGTGTAAGGGAATTTTCCATCGAATAGACTTGTCACTTTTTGTAATACGCCTGTCTTAATGATAGTTTCATCTGTCACGATAAATAGCCTTTTGAACTTTCGTTTACTGAGTTCACTAGGTAAACATTCGCGTGAATTAGTGCCTAAATAGACACATTCATTAAAAATATATCTTTCCATACCCCTCCTTTAAAAACAATTATAACCCTTTTTAAATATAATTGTCATTCTTTTTCGACTAAAATTTTAATTAAAACATTAATTTAAACGCATTTTTAGCCTATTTAGATTGATTTTCCTTTCTTATTATTTGAATTCAACAATAATTCCTGAATAATTTCTTCAAGAATTTTTAAATAATTTATTTTAGTTTTATTGAATTTATTTAAAAAATTAAAAACAAAAAAGGTTAGTATTCCTAACCTTAAAATTTAATCTTCAAATTTAAATCTAGTATTACAATACGGGCAAAAATCATAACCATCGAAACTTTCCATTTTTCCGCCACAATTAGGACAATGATTTGATATAGCCTTTTTCTTATTTTGTTTTGGTTGAGTTTCTACTAAATTCTCGCCGTCAAAAATGTAGCCCATTATGTATCTTTTCTGTATTGCTGTAGTCACGCGCTGTTTTGCGACTTGTGGAGAAATTTGTAGTTGCCTACTAATGCTCGTCACATTATTAATCCCTTCAATTAAAACAGCATCTACAACGCGCTTAATTCCAACCACATTAGAAAAATGTACAAAAGCCATATGCGTGCCATAAAATCCGAATACAACAAAAATAATACCTATAGTCATAACAAACCATAACGCATTTTTAGCCCCTAAAATTATTAGTGGTATCCCTACCACAAAAGCGACTGCTAGTACTATCGCTAATATTAAACTTTTTGTTTTATCTTTATCAATACTTGTTCTTATCTTTTTCATACTATTATTATATACCACTTTATTTTAATTGTAAAGAAAATTGATTATTACTAAAATTAAATAAAATCATAAATAATTTTGTATTTTTATATTCGTACTTTATCTAAATATTTGATATAAGTAAGTGCGATAGGTCTTAAGAGATAATAATATTAATAATTATTATAAAATTTAACTAATTTTAGATAAATTAAATTAAAAATAATATTGCAATAATATAGAAAATGTTGTATAATGTAGTCATAGAATAATTAACAAATGAGGAGGCGCTTATGTCTAGCGAAAAAACTAAAGTCACTAAATCTTCACTTCCTGATGAAAAAGATACGCTTAATAATGTTCAAAATAGCAAAAAGGTAGAAGAACCTACTGCTAAAACGAAGAAACCTGTTTATCGCGTACTTTATGACAAAGATACTCGTTTCTGGCTCATTAAAAAAGATGGCGCAAAACGTACAATCGCATCTTTCCCTACAAAAGAAGAAGCTCTATCCCGCGTTAAAGAGTTATCGTCATCAAATGATTTGAATTTCGTAGTACATAAAAAAGACGGTAAATTCCAAAAGAAATAGACTAATTTATCTTTATCATTTAACCTAAGTTAAAATAATTAAAAATTAACTAAGTTTTTGATTGCTGAATTTAATCTTTTTCGTAAAACAAAATCACAAACTTCAATTTTAAAACTAGAAAAGTAAAAAAAGGACTTCATACAAATAGTAAGGTCCTTTTTTATTTATTCAATAATATTAATCAATAAACATTATTCAAAAAATAAACTATATATTTCTTTATAATAAAAAAGTATATGATATTTATGATTTGTCATACACTTTTTCCATTTTTTATACCGCTAATTTAAAAAGTAGCTAAAGCTTATAAAATTTTTCCCGTATGTGCGTTATTAATGTTCAAAAAATAAATCATTCCCTATATAAATCAATGTTTTGTAAAATAAATTATTAATGTAAAATACTTATGCCTAACACGTATTTGAATTAATATAAGATTACGTAGATAAATTTTTATTATTATCTAATTTTTGTTCGTTCAGGGGTTGCACAATATTTTCTAACTTAGATTTAAGTCTTCTAATACTAAAAGGAATAAAATTTTCTGATTCATTATTCAATATGGAGTTAGCTACTGAACTAGATAAAGAATACGAAATACATTCTGATACACAGTCACCAGAAGGTGTCAAATCAACGTTGCTCTCACCGTTTTCTCCTCGCGCTAGTCCGCTCATAGTATGGTCTGGCCTACCATTAGTGTATATCGGAGAAGTGACTAAATCTAATCCCCTATTATCTTGCATAACATAACATCTATCATTTTTTTCGTAAAAATCTTTAAATAATTTAGATGAAACATAACATTGTTTAGAACCATTTACTTTTGCCTTATTTAATATATCAATGATTTTTTCTTTATCAATCAAAGAAATTTTAATATCATTCTGTCCGCTAATAAGTTTTACAGCCATAGACTCCCAAAGTTTATCTCCTACACTAACAAACATTTTGTCATTCGGCGATATTACGTTGAGATGCTTAATTTGTCTAGTTGTGTAATTTGACGCGAAAATTACGGCGAAAATTTGCTCAATAATCAACTCTCGTTCCGTTCTATTATATCCGATAGTTTCCATTTTTTCATCTAATCGTTCTAGCAATAAACGAATGACTGTATTCCCGTAGCAATGTGCAAAAATGTTAATATTTCGCATATTTTTACAAGCTGATTCTGTATCTATACGTTTACCGTCCGATGTCGTAAGCGGAAAAAACAATTCATCAACCAACCTTGATATATTCGAATCCAATAAATCTTCATTGTAAGTGCCTTTATTATAATTTACACTTATGACATCTGCTTTTAAAACGAAATCTCCTAATAGCGAATTTATGACATTAATTGATTTACCCGCTTGAGTATTATTTTCAAGTCCGCTACCGTTAAGTATTAAAACTAATGGCCTATCAATTTTATAATTGCTCAAATTAATTTCTTCTATTTCCGCATTAGTATTACTGTCTATCTTCTTTACAAAAACGAAACTGCCTTCTTTCCCCATAATCTATCCTATTAAACATTTTAAATGATAACATAGATAACTAGATTTGTTAATACCTTTTTGAAAACTTTTCAGCAAATTATTTTTAATAAATACCTTACTTTAATAAAAGATGTTTCTCTCGTCTATCTTTTATTATTTAGCATACTATCTATTCCGAGCGCGCAAGCCTTTGTGTATGCTCGAGTTAGTCCGCCTGCACCTAATTTAATTCCGCCAAAATAACGCACCACTGCGACTAAAATGTTGCTTAATCCTTTTTTCTTAATTACGTTCATAATAGGATAACCAGCCGTACCTTTAGGCTCGCCATCGTCACTACACTTTTCGCTAACCATTTCACGATTGTAAACATAGGCAAAACAAATATGTCTTGCTTTCTTATGCTCTTGCTTTAAATTATTTAAAATTAAACTAACTTCGTTTAAGTTATTTAGTTCGTAAACATACGCAATAAATCGCGATTTGTTTATTATTAATTCCGCACTATTCATACTTTTATTTTAACATAAAAATATAAATTCCGCAATTATTAATTTAAAAAGGCAAGTGTTTTATGTCTATATATTATCCATTCTTTATCAATATAATTAACAAAATAAACAAGTACAAACTAATACAATGATAACAATGTGCAAAAAAATGATAAAGCATTTAACTTCCACTAAATTAAAAATTTTATTTAACAACGGTATTCTTGTTCGCATAATAATCTGATAACTGAATAATAATTTAATAATACTAATTTCTTAATTAAAATCTAATACGATTTGATTGTCTAGGTTTTTATTTACACCATATCATAGTAGATAAAAATAATTTACTATTATAAAGAAAAAAGCGAGATATTTCTCGCATTTTAACTATTTATTTTCTCCTTTCAATTTTTTAGCAATAACGCCCATTCTATCTACGCAGTAGCCGACAGCAAGAGCTCCCGGACCTGTATGACATACGATAAATAATGGCAATGGGTCGAAGGTGAAGAAAGGTAGTTCTGGACAAGCCTCTTTAACTTCCGCTTCAAAATCCTTTAATTCTTGACCATTTAAATCAGCATAACTATGTGCCATACCTATATATACTTTGCCTTGTTTAGCTTCTTCAGGGAAGCGCTCCATAATTTCTTTCTTAGTAGCTTGTATCATTTTAGCACGTGCCATTTTCATAGACATTACTTTAGCATATGCGTCCAACTTACCGCCGTGGATTTGTAAAATAGGTTTGATATTTAAAAGTGTACCTATTGCTGCAGCAGCCGGTGTGACTCTACCGCCCTTCTTTAGATACTTCAATGTATCAACAGCAATATAAACTCCGCAGTCCGCTCTATATTTCTCAAGATATTCTTTAATCTCGCTACCGCTCTTACCTTGCTCGATTAGATAACTTGCTTCATATATAGACATTTTATTCATATAAGCGACACGTTGGTTATTAACTACAAATACACGTCCATCGAATTCTTCTTCGTGACTAGCATTTATTGCTGTATTACACGATTCGCTTAGTCCGCTAGACAAGCAAATGTAAACAATCTCGTTATACTCTTTTAATAGATCGCGCCATACATCTTTAACTACTTCAATGCTAGGTTGAGAAGTACTAACTTCCGTCTTTTTGTCTTGAAGGTATTTATAGAATTCTTCATATGACATGTTCTTACCTTCGTAGTATTCTTCTCCGTTAACAATGAACGAAATAGGAATAAGCTTAGCAACGTTTGCTAATTCCATATCTTTTTCACTCATACTAGCAGAATTATCTATAACTAATCCAACTTTTTTCATAAACTCTCCTTAAAATCTTAACTATTTTCTACATTGTATTATAAAAGATATTTATATGCATTACAACTAAAATACTGTATAAGTTGCAAATTACAACAATTTACCAAAAAATTTTCGACAAATTAATGAACATCTGTCTATTTTTATAGACAAAATGTTAGTCAAAATGTAAAATAAAGGTATGATTAAGACTGAATATAAGAACTCAATACAATCTAAACGTAAAATATCTTCAGCTTATCTTAGTATGCTTTTAGAGCATAAGGGTAAGTTTACTGTTAGTGATATTGTGCGCAAAATTAAGATAAATAGGGGTACATTCTATTTACATTTTAAGAACCTGGATGAAGTTTCTAATTTTATAGAAAACGAATTAGCAGACAATTTCAAGGTTATCGAACAAGATTTCCGCCTAACCGAGATAGATAAATGCCCTGAAATAATACTCGATAAATTAAACGAAATATTTTCGCGCGATATTGAATATTACCGCTTGCTATTAAATTTAGGCGACCAAAATACTTTAATCAACAAAATTAAGGGTTATATTATTAATTCAATTTCCAACAACTTTAAAGTTATGAAGTACGTTATGAACCACGAAAATTTTAAAGTAGTTGTGCAGTATATTGTAGGCGGAGTTATGAACACGTATGTAGATTGGTTTAAAGGGAAAATCGACTGTGAACTACCTAAACTTAGCGCCCTACTTGCAAAAATGATTAAAGAAGGTTTACGAGGAGTTATTAGATATGGTATCTAACATAATAGATTACGGAATGCACGGCGAAGGTGTCGCTATTATAGACGGGAAAGTATTTTTAGTTAGTGGCGCGCTTGTCGGTGAAAGTGTAGATATTTCATTATTAGAAGATAAAGGCAATTATGCTATTGCAAAAATAAACAATATAATTAGCTTAAGTACGCATCGTGTCCAGCCAAAATGTAAATATTTTGGTCAATGTGGCGGTTGTCAACTACAAATGATGGACTACGAAGAGCAATTAAAATTTAAAACGCTTTTAATTAAGAAAACCATACGAAAAATTCTTAACCTAGATATTAATGTGGCGGACACAGTTGCGTGTGATAAACAGTATAATTACAGAAATAAGGCGAGTTTTAGCTATAGTGACGGAAAGTTCGGATATTACAAAGAGAAGTCTAAAAACGTTTTGGATATTGATTATTGTCCTATACAATCTGATACTATTAACAACATTTATAGTTTTATCAAACAACATCTTATTCCGTCAAGCCTTAACGATATAAAGCATATAATCATACGTGCTATCGGTATTCAAACGTTAGTGTGTATTGTGGCTAGCAAATATATTGATTTATCCTATTTATATAAATTGCTATCAGAAAATTTTTATAATATAGGATTATATTTGAATATAAATACGCGAAAAGATTCGGTTGTATTGTCGGGCACATTAAAACACATAGGCGGTTTAAAAGAAATAACTGTAAATAATTTTGGATTAACATACACAATAGACATTTCCGCTTTCCAGCAAACAAATAATGACGTTCAAAATAAGTTGTATAGTAGTGTCTTAGAATTTATTCCAGATAATGCAACAGTTGTAAATGGATTTAGTGGCAATGGCTTGTTGTCCGCTATAATTGCGAAACGTGCTAAGTACGTTTATGGTATAGAAATTAATAAAAGCGCGCATTTTAGTGCTGAAAAATTAAAATTCGACAATAATATTAGAAATTTATCAAATATTTTAGGAGATTTCTATAAAAAATTTGACACATTACGCGACAAATTTGATACAATAGTTTTAGACCCAACAAAGAAAGGTTGTGGTAAGCAAGTTATGCAGGCGATAGATGGCACTGAAAATATTATTTACATTTCTTGTAATCCCATTGCTCTATGCAAGGACTTGCGCGTGATTTTAGACAATTATATAATCGAAGAAATTATTCCGTTCGATATGTTCCCAAACACTGAGAACGTAGAAACATTAGTTAAATTAAAAAGGAGAATAAAATGGTTTTAAGTACCGATTCAACCGCTAATTTACCAAAAGAATATTATGAAAAATATGACATTAAAATGATTCCTATGAAGATAACCGTTGACGATGTCACGTACGACGATTTAAGTAAAGATTTGCCGATAGACAAATTCTATGAAAAGTTAAGACAAGGCTCTACCGCCACCACAGCACAAATAAATGAATTTAGTGCTAACGAATATTTTACAGAACTATTAAAATCAGGCGAAGATATCTTACATATAGGATTTTCATCTCAACTAAGCGGTAGCACTGCTACCCTTAAGCGCGTAGCAGAAGAATTAAATGCTACACATAAAAATAAAATAATCGTTATAGATTCGTTAAATGCATCTGTAGGGCAAGGCATATTAGTTATGCACGCACTAGATATGAAAAATGAAGGAAAGTCTATCGACGAAATTGCTAGTGCTATTGAAAAATTAATACCTTATTCGTGCAGTTATTTTACAGTGGAACAATTAAAATATTTAGTCCGTGGCGGACGTGTAGGTAAATTCTCAGGAATTGTCGGCGCACTTTTAAATATTAAACCTGTACTTAGAGTTGACCCACTTGGACGACTTGTCAGCTATAAAAAAGTCATTTCGCGAAAAAAGTCTATAAATGAAATGTTAAACATTGTGAAAGAAAAGATTGCGGACAAAAAATATGTCTTTATAGCGCACGCAGTATGCAAAGATGAAGCAGACGATTTCGCTAAACAATTAAATGATATGTTAGGAGTTGACCCTATCGTCACCGACCTAACACAAGTTATCGGTTGTCACACTGGCCCCGGTCTTTTAGCTGTATTCTTTATCGGTAAAGAAAAATAATCTTTTGTGTCAATCTTATTAATATATTGTTATAATTTATTGATATATTGTAATTAATGCATTTTATCGCTAAAACATATTGTAAATGCTTACATAATACTTCCAAATTTAATAGTCTTTTAATAGTCTAATAATTTTTTAAATACTGCTTAATATTCGCATAATATGATATGATATCAATTGTATTACATTATATTATATAATAATATTATTAATCGTATTGTGAACATTTAATTTATTATAGTTAGCATAATCAATATTGTATGACAAAGTATAATGTTTATTAATATGTTATATAGTATAGTAATCGACATAATAAATTAACATTATTTCATAATATTAATAAAATAATTAGCAAAAATAAAAGGTACGGTGCATTTTACCTTTTATTTTTTATTTCGTTATTTGTAAATAGATATATTGGTATTTAAAAAATTTAATATTAATATTTATATCCCTTCTTTTAAATTATGTACTTAATTTAATTTCTTTTATTCATTTACTTTACGTATTATACGATATTCTTTCTTGTCAAAGTCGATAATTCCTTCTTTCTTCATTTTACTTAGTTCACTACTCATTGCGCTTCTATCAACAGATAAATAATTACTAAGTTCAGTTTTATTAAATGGTATTTCAAAATATGGCGACCCTGATTTTTCACTCATATACGCAAAGTATGACATAAGCTTTTCCCTTGTGCTCTTTTTTGACATATGCGACAACTTATTTATTAAACTAATGCTGTTCTCTGCCACTATCTTCATTAGATTTTTAGTTATAATATCGTGACGCTTACATCTATTTTCGCACGGAGTAATCAGTCTATGCTTATTCATAAAAAGGACTAAGCATTTTTCGCTCGCCACCACACTATCTTTATAAATTTTTTCTCCAGCGTATGCCATTTCAAGCCCATAAGCCTCGCCTCTATTTATTTGAGAGAGAATAGAAATATTGCCTAAACTATCTATATTTTCGACAATAGCGCTACCTTTTAATAGCAATATTACGTCATCAATCGCATCGCCTTGAGATATAATTTTTTCATTTTTGTCAAATGTTTTGAAGCGAGTTTTGAAACAAAACATCATCGCTTGACAGTCAAATTCATTCGAATCTTTAAAAATTTTTGTCGCTTTCAACTCATTAAAATGTTCCACAAAACCTCCAATTTGTTGCAAAAACAACACTTTTTACACTTTTATTATAGTATAATAGTCGTGTAAAGTCAAATATCTGACTTTTAATATGGAGGAAAAAATGAAAGTTATTAAGCGAGATGGACAAGAAGTTATCTTCGATCCAGCCAAAATTAAACTAGCAGTTATTAAGGGGAATAACTCGGTCGATGAGGTTAGTAAACGTTTAACGGACGCGCAGATTGACGCGATTACAAGTTCGGTTGAAAAACAGTGCCTTAGTTTAGGTCGTGCAGTCGGTGTTGAAGAAATTCAAGATATGGTTATTAAAGCCATTATTAACGAGCGCGCTTCCGAAGTTGCTACTAATTATATTACATATAGATATAATAGAGCACTAACTAGACAAGCGAATACTACTGATAAAAATGTCCTTTCGCTTATTGATTGTACTAATGAGGAAGTTAAGCAAGAGAACAGTAATAAAAACCCTACTATAAATAGTGTGCAACGTGATTATATGGCAGGTGAAATGAGTAAAGATTTGACAAAAAGATTTTTACTTCCACCGCATATTTGGAAGGCGCACGAAGAAGGATTAATCCACTTCCACGACGCAGATTATTTTGCACAACGTATGCACAACTGTGATTTGGTTAACTTGGAAGATATGTTGCAAAATGGCACAGTTATATCTAACACATTAATCGAGCGTCCGCATTCATTCTCTACTGCTTGTAATATTGCGACCCAAATTGTTGCGCAAGTAGCTTCTAGTCAATACGGCGGTCAAAGTATAAGTTTGGCGCACCTTGCCCCATTCGTTGACGTAAGCAGACAAAAAATTAGGTCTGAAGTTATTGAAGAATTAAAATCTGCCGGCGCTGAATTGGACGAAGCCGTTATTCATAATATAACTGAAAGCCGTGTTAGAAAAGAAGTTAATCGCGGTGTACAGACTATTCAATATCAGGTTATCACGCTTATGACAACTAACGGTCAAGCGCCTTTCGTGACTGAATTCCTATACCTTGGCGAAGCTAAAAATGAACGTGAGCGCGAAGATTTAGCAATGATTATTGAAGAAACTCTTGAACAACGTTATACGGGTGTAAAAAACGAAAAGGGCGTTTATATAACCCCAGCCTTCCCAAAAATTATTTATGTGCTTGAAGAGGATAACATTCACCCAGATAGTAAATACTACTATCTAACTAAATTAGCTGCTAAATGTACTGCTAAACGTCTAGTCCCTGATTACATCAGCGAAAAGAAGATGAAAGAGTTAAAAGAAGGAAATTGTTTCCCTGTTATGGGTTGCAGAAGCTGTCTTAACCCTTGGAAAGACGAAAACGGAAATTACAAGTTCTACGGCCGATTCAATCAAGGTGTTGTCACTATCAACTTAGTTGACGTTGCACTATCTAGCGGTGGAGATTACAAAAAATTCTGGCAAATCTTTGACGAACGCCTTGAGTTGTGTCGTGAAGCTTTAATGTGCCGTCACAATAGATTAAAGGGAACAGTTAGCGACGTCGCTCCTATTTTGTGGCAACACGGCGCAATAGCACGTTTAAAGCCGGGCGAAAAGATTGATAAACTTCTTTACGGCGGATATTCTACAATTTCGCTTGGATATGCTGGACTATATGAATGCGTAAAATATATGACCGGTAAATCGCATACTGACCCTGAGGCAACTCCTTTTGCTATCGAAGTTATGAAGCATATGAACGATAAATGCACTGAGTGGAGAAAAGCAACAAATATTTACTTCTCTATCTATGGTACACCACTTGAGAGCACTACATATAAGTTCGCTAAATCATTGCAACGTAGATTCGGTATCATTCCTGGAATCACTGATAAGAACTATATCACAAATAGTTATCACATTCACGTGACTGAACATATCAACGCATTTGATAAGCTCGCATTTGAGAGTCAATTCCAAGCATTATCTACAGGTGGGGCAATAAGTTATGTCGAAGTTCCTAATATGCAAGATAATATCGAAGCTGTACTACAAGTTATTAAATTCATTTATGACAACATTATGTATGCAGAACTTAATACAAAATCAGATTATTGTCAGGTATGCGGTTATGACGGCGAAATTGTCATTGAAGAAGACCAAGACGGAAAGCTTATTTGGAAATGCCCAAATTGTGGCAATAAAGACCAAACAAAAATGAATGTAGCGCGTAGGACTTGTGGTTATATCGGAAGTCAATTCTGGAATCAAGGCAGAACTCAAGAAATAAGAGATAGAGTGCTTCATTTATAAAAAATAATTGTTATCTTTATAATCAAACAAAAAACAATTTAAAATTTTATTTAGATACAAATTAATATTTTAAATAAAAAATATTAGAAAAATATTTAAAAATTATTAAAAAACCTATTATAATTCAATAAAAATATACGAAAATCTTAAAAATAACAGAAAATTTATTATTTCATATAATTTAATTATTAAAATTTAGGACTTATTATGAATTATGGAAATATAAAATACAACGATATAGCGAATGGCGAAGGCGTACGTACTTCGCTTTTCGTTAGTGGTTGTACGCATCATTGCAAGAACTGTTTTAATCCAGAGACGTGGGACTTTAATTATGGAAAGCCATTTACTAGCGAAGTGGAAAAAGAAATTATTGAGAGTTTAAAGCCTATTCACATTAATGGACTAACGATTTTAGGTGGCGAGCCTATGGAACCCAGCAATCAAAAAGTGCTTTTACCATTTGTAAAAAAGGTTAAAGAAATGTATCCTAATAAAACAATTTGGTGCTATACCGGTTATTTATTCGATAGTGAACTATTAAATAACAGTCGCGCGCATTGCCCTTGGACACGCGAATTATTGTCATATATTGATATAATAGTTGACGGAGAGTTTAAAGAAGATTTAAAAGATATAACTTTGAGATTTAAAGGGTCTAGTAATCAGCGCGTAATTGACGTACAAAAAAGTTTAGAGTCAAATAGTGTAGTTTTAAGTCCATATAACGAAAAACGCAGTAAAAATTTTTATGGGAATTAAAATATGAGTAAAATTAAAATTTTAAAACGACTTCCTAAATCTAAAAAAATTAAAAGCACAAAGAAAATGCGTAAATCTAACTATTCGTCAAATAATGCAAACGATAAATATTTAAATTTCTATGATGATATTAAAATAAGTTCGAAAAAATATGATTGGTAAACTTATTAAAAATAAAAAATAATCAAAAACAAATAATTTTAATGCAAAAGGAATTAAAAATATCATTATAATTATAAAATTTGTAAAAAATACAATATTTATTAAAAATAATTAAATTAAAAATATTATTTTGAATTAAAAATACAAGATTTTAGAAAATATTAATAGGTTTTTCAATAATTATAAAATTGTTTTATTAACCCATTAATTAGAAATTTAATTTTAATAAATAAAAATAGAGCATAAAATATGCTCTATTTTTTAATACATTTATTTTAATTTTTATATATTTTATTCATATACTTTATAAATTTAACAACTAAAATTTACTAATATCATAATTCAAGTTTTATTAATCTAATAATTTAAACATTTTTAAACATTATAATTTAATATTTTCAATATTGAGATTATTTTTCAATTTTTCGTGATATTTATAATAAAACTAAAAATTAATTAAAAATATATAAAATTATGCTAAAATTTAATTATAAATTAATAATTATTATATTTTTTCTTTAAATTTTTTATTTTTTCTTTTTTCAACAATATAACCAATAAGTAAAAGAATTCCGCTAACTAAAATGGTAGTTCCAATACAGACAATTATACAATTAGCACGATTTAAAACATTATAATAAAAGGTCACATTAGTAGATATATTATTAGGCTCAACTTCCCAAGTATGATAGTACTCCCCATTAAGATTAGTTATATAGTCTGCGTCACTATGCTCTCGCCTACTATCTGTCACATATGTGTATAGCAGTTTATTTTCTTGATTAATAAAATTTGGATATTCGCTAATTATTTCATCATAAATTTTATTATAGAGTGCGCTATAATCTGCGAACATTGATGACGATGAATAATAGATTTTATCATAAAGAAAATGTTCCTCCGTACTAACTTTAGTTTCGCTAATATTTTTCATATTGTAGTAATATCTATAAACATCTGCATTTTTAAATCGCAATCCAACGACAAAAGTATTATTCTCCCATTCATTTAAATATAGAATTTCAATACCATCTTGATAGCTAGCTAAAATTTTTCGTGTTTCGTCCGTACTTAACAAAATGTCTTGCGCTAATTCAAATTTAAATTGATTAATAATTGCTTGTGCTTCACGAACGGAAACATTCTCGACTTTTGTTTTAATTTCGTCCATAGTATAACCTGAACTAGTAATAGTTCCTTCGTCTAAACTAATATATACAAGCTCATCTACAGTTCCGTCGTCGTTGAGTACAGTCATTGCTCTAACTTCACTACAAGCGGAAAAACAAATAGTCACTAACAGAAGTAAACAAATGAACATAACTTTAACTGCACTTTTCTTTGCCATTAATCCCCCTATATAATATATTTATCTTATTATATTATATAATACAATTTTTATTTTTATAGGTAAACAAAAATTAATAAAATATTGAATTTTAAAATCTGATTTTTTATTAAAATTTTCTCTTTAAATAGATATAAAAATAAGAGTGGTTTCCCACTCCTATTTATTAGTCGTTATTTTCTTCTTCCACCGTGTCAGAATCTGAATCGGATTCATCTCTATCTACAACGGCGACACTAACTACTGCGTCACTTGCGCTGACTTTCATAAGTCGTACACCAAGGCTAGTCCTAGAAACAAGGTTAATAGAATCTGCGTGTGTTCTAATCATAACTCCGTCGCTAGATATTGCTAAAATATCATTGTCGGCAGTAATTGCTCGCATTGCGACAACTTTACCTGTCTTATCATTGAACACACCTGCTTTAATTCCCTTGCCGTGTCTATTCTGCAATCTATAATCTTCTGGCTTACTACGTTTAGCATAACCCTTTTCTGTGACAGTTAAAATGTCTTTATTAGGGTCAAGGACAATCATATCAATAACATTTTCGTCGCTATCAATCTTCATACTCTTAACACCCTGACTTGTTCTACCTTGTGGGCGAATATTCTTTTCAGAGAAACGTAAACATTTACCATTATCACTAGCGATTAACAATTCGTCGTTAGGATGAACGATTTTAGCGCTAACTAGACTATCGTCGTCTAGTAATTTTATAGCTAATTTACCATTTTTCCTTACATTTTCGAATTCAGAGAGTTTTGTTTTCTTAATAAGTCCTTTTTGAGTAGCAAGAACAAGGTATGCATCTTGCGACTTATCAAATTTTATAATAGTATTAATCTTTTCGTCTGCGTCTAAAGGAAGCAAGTTAACTAGTGCTCTCCCCTTATTTTGTCTGCCCGCTTCTGGAATATTGTAAGCTTTTAACACATACACTTTTCCGCGAGTAGAGAAGAACATCAAGTCGTCGTGGCTGTTAGCAACGAACATATCAGATATAAAGTCTTCTTCCTTAGTCTTATGCGCATTAACACCGCGGCCACCTCTATGTTGTGACTTGTATTCGCTAACTGGTAAGCGCTTCACATATCCTTGATTTGTGAGTGATATAACAACGTCGTGACGTTCAATTAAGTCACCTATATCAATATCGTCATAATCTAATATTATTTCTGATTTACGTGGAGTAGGATATTTTTCTTTAATCTCCAATAATTCTTCTTTTATAATATCGTCAATCTTATGTTCGTCCGCCAATATACCTTTTAGTTTAGCGATAGTTAAGTCAAGTTCATTTAATTCTTCTTTTAACTTCTCAACTTCAAGTCCTGTTAGACGTGATAATTTCATTTCAAGGATAGCATTTGCTTGTCTATCACTTAAACCGAAAGTGTCAATGAGTCGCGCACAAGCATTATTTTTATCACTACTTGTCTTGATGATTTTAATAACTTCATCTATATTGTTTACCGCGATAACTAAGCCTGCTAAAATATGTTCGCGCTCTTCCGCCTTATTTAAATCAAACTTTGTTCTACGCGTAATAACTTCGCGTTGGAAAGAAAGGTAGTGGAACAAAATCTCTTGCAAATTCAAAACTTTAGGTTCACCGTTCACAAGAGCTAAAAGGATTATTCCGCTAGATAATTGTAATTGCGTTTGCTTATAAAGTAGGTTAAGAACAACTTGCGGATTGGCATCTCTTTTTAACTCAATAACGATACGCATACCGTCCCTATCCGACTCGTCACGTATATCGCTAATACCTTCAATTTTCTTATCTTTAACTAATCCTGCAATTTGCTGGATAAGTTTAGATTTATTTACCTGATAAGGAATAGCATTAACTACAATTCTCCAACGTTTTCCCTCGTCGTACGATTCAATTTCGGTCTTAGCGCGCATAACAACACCGCCACGACCTGTTTTATATGCCTGTCTAATAGCATTATTACCTAAGATTTCTCCACCTGTTGGAAAGTCTGGAGCAGGTATATATTGCATAAGTTCGTCAATCGTGATATTTGGATTATCTATCATTGCGACGACAGCATCTATTGTTTCATTAAGGTTGTGTGGTGGTATATTTGTAGCCATACCTACGGCAATACCGTCACTACCGTTTACTAGCAGATTAGGGAACCTACTAGGCAAAACAGTAGGTTCAAGCGCGGTCGTATCAAAGTTAGGCATAAAATCGACTGTATCTTTGTCTATATCGCGCAACAATTCGCTAGCAATTTTACTTAATCTTGCCTCAGTATAACGCATTGCAGCCGCTGGGTCGCCGTCCACACTACCAAAGTTTCCGTGTCCGTCAACAAGCGGTTCATTAATAGTAAAGTCTTGTGCTAGACGCACCATTGCGTCATAAACTGAACTATCGCCGTGCGGATGATATTTACCTAAAACTTCACCGACAACCTTAACACTTTTTCTAAAAGGTTTATCGCTAGTTAGTCCAATCTCATTCATAGCGTGCAAAATACGTCTATGGACAGGCTTTAATCCATCTCTAACATCTGGTATCGCACGCGAAACATTAACCGCCATAGCATAAGCAATAAATGATTCTTTCATTTCGTGCTCAATATCTATATCAATATATCGCGTATTATCAATCTTCTCAAAAATGTTTTTATCTTTCATACTTTCTCCTAGATGTCAAGATTCTTAACTAACGTTGCATATTTTTCGATAAATTCACGTCTTGCTTCTGGTCTATCTCCCATTAACAAATCGAAAACTTCATTACAAGTCACTTCGTCTTTCATCTGTACTTTCTTTAATGTTCTGCTCTCTGGATTCATAGTTGTTTCCCACAACTGGTCTGTATCCATTTCGCCTAGTCCTTTATAACGTTGCACATCATAGCCTTTTTCACTACCGTTTAGCGCATTTTCTTTTTCTTCTTCGCTATAATAGTAATTCACTTGTTTACCGCGTGTGACTTTATATAGTGGTGGTTGTGCGACATACACGTGTCCTTCTTCGATAAGCGGACGCATAAATCTGAAGAAGAATGTAAGCATTAATATCTCGATATGACTACCATCGACATCGGCATCGGTCATTATGATAATCTTGTCATACCTTAATTTCTTAGGGTCACAATCTTCGTATATTCCGCAACCAAAAGCAGTTATCATAGCATTAATTTCAGCATTTTCAAGTGCACGAGCGAGTCTAGTTTTCTCTACGTTCAATATTTTACCGCGAAGTGGAAGTATTGCTTGGAAACGTCTATCACGACCATTTTTCGCTGTACCGCCCGCTGAATCTCCTTCGACAATAAATATTTCGCATTGACTTGCGTCCTTACTGCTACAATCTGCCAACTTACCCGGCAAAGTCGTGCTCTCTAAAGCGCTCTTTCTTCTAGTGTCCTCGCGCGCATTGCGTGCTGCTTCACGTGCACGTTGCGATAACATACATTTATTAATAAGTTCTTTGCTTTCCTTTGGGTGTTCTTCTAGGTAGTCCTTAAAGCACTCTTCCATCGCCTTAGCTGTAAATCCACGTATCTCGTCCGTACCTAATTTCGTTTTAGTCTGACCTTCAAATTGTGGTTCTTCCACTTTTACCGAAATTACAGCGACTATACCTTCACGCGTGTCTTCGCCAGATAATTTTACTTTATCTTTAACAAGTTTATTTTCAATGGCATAATCGTTGATTATCTTCATTAAACTTGCTTTAAAACCATCTACGTGCTTACCGCCTTCTTCCGTATTAATGTTATTACAATAACTATGAATGTTCTCTGTATATGTGTCTGTGTATTGGAAACTAAATTCTATTTCACACGTTGCATCAACACTTTGCCCATTCTCGTCCTTGCGCTTATAGTGATATATTTTATCTACATATATAGGTTCAGGGAAAATTGTTTGCTTATTCTCAGTTAAATCCGAAACAAATTCTTGAATACCTCCCATAAATTGATAGATATTTTCTTGTTCCCTACCTTCGCGCTCATCACGAATAGTTATTCTAAGCCCTTTATTTAAAAAGGCTATTTCTCTAAGACGTGATTTCAATACGTCATAATTAAATTCAGTTATAGGGAAGATTTCAAAATCGGGCTTAAAGGTGACACGTGTACCTGTCTTATTGCTATCGCCGACAATAGCAAGTCTATCACTAGGAATACCCCTATGATATTCTTGGTGATATTGATGACCATTTTGAAAAATGTCAAGTATAAGTGTTTCGCTAAGTGCGTTAACAACAGACAAACCTACGCCGTGCAATCCGCCTGAAATCTTATATCCGCCACCACCGAATTTACCACCTGCGTGTAATTTAGTCAACACAAGTTCAGCGGCGCTTATACCTTCTTTCTCGTGTATGCCTGTAGGTATTCCGCGTCCGTTATCTGTGACTGAAACTGAACCGTCCGCAAGTATTCCCACTTCTATCTCATTACAATAGCCAGCGAGTGCTTCGTCTATAGAGTTATCCACAATCTCTGTGACTAAGTGATGCAATCCGCGCTCATCTGTAGAACCGATATACATCCCGGGACGTTTTCTGACTGGCTCTAGCCCTACAAGAACCTGAATCGCACTAGCTCCATAATCGCTTGTCACCTTTAATTCATCTGTCATAATATCTCCTTTAAATTTTAAGTAAGCAGTAAAATTTGCTCTCTTAAATAAAAATAGAATTTATATATTAAAAATTTATGTTATATATAAATATATAACATAATTATATCAAAAAAACAATAATATATCAAGAGAAATTTTAAAGTTTTATTAAAATAAAAGTATATAATGTTATATTAAAACAAACGGCAAATTAAATGTCGGTTTTGCATAAAAAATCGCCTAAAATTAGAAATTTTACTATCTATTTTAGGCGACTATAATTATTTGGTTTTAACTTACAATCTAAATACCTTTAACTAATTAGACTGCCGTCTTGAAGGTTTTTATCAGGAGTGATTAATGATACATTGCCGAGTGAGTCTTCCGCGCATATAATCATACCTTCACTAATAAATCCTTTCATCTCACGCGGTGGAAGATTAGTGACAACTACGACTTTCTTTCCCTTCATTTGCTCAGGAGTATAATATTTTGCTATACCGCTTAAAATTGAAAGTACTTTTGTCCCTACACGTACTGACGAGTGTAAAAGTTTTGATTTTGGCACAGCTTCGCAATCTAGAACTAGCCCTACGCGCATCTCAACTTTAGCAAAATCGTCTATTGAAATTGGTTCGCTTGGCTTGAATTCGATAATTGGTGCATTCTCAATTTTTTGGTTTTCCACAATTTCGTCAATCTTTGGTTGAATATCTGCTAAACGTATGCGGTCAAATAGTATAATAGGATTAGCGGTCACTTTATATTCACTAGAAATGCCAAATTTATCTAATTCTTCATATTTCCTTTCAGTCACATTTAATTCGTTAAATATTTTCTTAGCTGTTTCAGGCATAAAGCAAGATAACACATTAGCGCCTATATTAATGCTTTCTAGCAAATTAAATAGGACTTGATTTAATCTATTCTTTTTGCTCTCGTCCTTAGATAATACCCAAGGTTCGTTTTCGTCGATATATTTGTTTGCGCGTCTAAATAGTACCCACAATTCGTCTAATGCGTCTGCGATTTTATACTCGTTGATTTTCCCCATAACTCTATCACGCGTTGAAGTTGCGATATTGATAAGTTCGTCATCAAGTTGAATACGTGTATTTGAGTTTTCCACTTTTCCACCAAGATATTGGTTAGCCATACCGATAGTACGCTTAACTAGATTCCCTAAAACATTAGACAAATCCGCGTTGTTGCGCTCGCAAACTAATTCCCAAGTAATAGTTCCGTCCGCATTAAAAGGCATTTCTCTTAAAACATAATATCTAATACTATCCACACCAAAAATTGAAGCTAAATCGTCTGCGTATAATACATTTCCTTTAGACTTGCTCATCTTCTCACCACCTTGTAATAGCCAAGGGTGACCAAGAATTTGTTTAGGCAAAGGCTCGCCTAAAGCCATTAAGAAGATAGGCCAATATATTGTATGGAAGCGAATAATATCTTTACCTACAATATGGACATCGGCAGGCCAATATTTTTTATAATTTTCGCTAGGAGAATCAGTGTCGTAGCCAATACCGGTAATATAATTATTTAATGCGTCTAGCCATACATATACAACGTGCTTGCTATCAAAATCTACAGGAATACCCCACTTAAACGATGTACGAGAAACACATAAATCTTGCAATTTCGTTTTTATTGTTCCGTTATCAATCGCTTCAAGTAGTTCTTCATTAGATTTTCCGACGAATGCGTCATCAAGTAAAAAGTTATTTAACATTTCATTCTTTCTTGATACCGGTTGAATGAAATCAGGATGCGTTAATATATGCTTTAAAAGTCTTGTTGCGTACTTACTCATCTTGAAGAAATATGATTCTTCTTTAGCCGGTTGAACTTCGCGTCCGCAGTCAGGACACTTCCCGTCAACTAATTGGCTTTCAGTCCAAAAACTTTCGCAAGGTGTACAATAAAGCCCTGTATATTCGCTCTTATAAATATCGCCCTTGTCATAAAATTTCTTGAATATCTTTTGAACTTCTCTTTCGTGGTCGGCATCTGTCGTGCGGATAAATTTATCATATGAAACATTCATTTTATCCCAAAGACCGCGAATTGTCCCTGCGACATTATCAACAAATTGTTTAGGAGTAAGTCCGCTCTCTTGTGCCTTTAATTCAATCTTTTGTCCGTGCTCGTCCGTACCAGTCATAAAAAAGACATCATACCCTTGCATTCGCTTAGCTCGCGCAATAGCGTCCGCTAAAATTGCTTCGTATGTATTACCAATATGTGGCTTGCCGGACGTATAAGCAATCGCCGTCGTGATATAAAATTTATCTTTCATATTTTCTCCTTAATAAATGTATATGATTTTTATTTAATGTGGAATTTTAATTATATATATTTCAATTCCAATAGTTATAATCGTTTAATTGTGTATGCTAGAAAGTGCTTGCTATCATACTCTAATTTATATTTGTCGTACTTAAACTTTGGATAATGTTCTGGGTGCGGATTTCTAAATTTCTTTTTCTTAATAATTTTAAAGCCCTTTTCCTTCAAGTATTCTTCAATATATCTAAAGTGAACGCACGGGTCTTCTAATACGTCAATAATTATATAATAATCTGACTTAATATCCATAATATGACCGAACATACTTTCAAAAGAATTATTGAAATGTAGAGCTTCGCCTAGCGACAAATGTACTAGACATAAATCATATTGTTTCCTAAAAGTTGTTTCACAAATGTTGGCTTCAACTGTTTCTAGTCGGTCACTATCAATAGAATTTTCTAGCATATTTTTCTTTCTATTGTCACCCGGAAAAATTACAGCATCTACCTTAGCAGTAGGAAAATATTTCAACAAAATACTTGCACTAACTTTACCGCTACCCGCGTCGATAACTTTCTTTATCTCATCTTTTTTTAGCGGTTTAATCATAGTGTGTACCATTCTATCGTGTATTGTTTTAGATGTATCAAACAATTTTTCCATATACCCCTACCTTTTAATTATGGAAGATTTAATTTTGAATTTAAGTTGCTAGCCTTATATTCTTCATATTTCATAACTACACAAGTTGGACCGTGCTCGCGCAACTCGTCTAACATATCTGGAAATAATTTATCTAACTTGTTTAAAAAGGAAAATTTGTGCTTAGATTTCAGTAATTTTCTCACCGCATCATTGTCCATTTCTCTATGTCTACCCAAGAAATACCATAAATGTGCAATTTGATAGTACTGTAAATCGGTTAAGAATTTAAATTCGTTCTCGCTAAAGTTTGCATACGGACTTTTAAGTTCTTTCCGCTCAGCGACAATATCCGCATTCTTTTTTGCATTTTTCAAATATGTAGTTAGTTCGCGTATTAAAGTCTTTTCCATATGATTTTCCTTCAATATTCTTTATAGATTGTGACCGGCCCGTCTAGGGTTGTTTCTATCATCATATCTTCGCCGAATGCACCTAATTTTACTTTCACACCAAGTGAAGTTAATTCGTCGGCGAGTTTTAGATAGAGCGATTTTGCTTGCGTTTTATCTGCTGATAAACTGAAATCTGGTCTTGCGCCTGTCCCTGAGCCTGTACATAAAGTAAAATTAGATACAAGCAAAACTTCGCCGTTTATATTAAGCACACTATCATTCAATTTATTATCGCGCTCAAAGATTCGTATAGTCGCGATTTTGTTAGCGCAATGTTTAACTTGTTCCATTCCGTCGCCCTTGCATACTCCTACAAGCACAATTAGCCCTTTACCAATTTCGCTAATAAGCTCGCCACTGACGGTAAGTTTTGCTGACTTCACTCTTTCAATAACTATTCGCATAGCCTTTATCCGCGCGCTATTTTATTAACAAGGCTCATATCAACTTTACCTTTAAAGTTAGCGCTAAAATGTTTCATAACAGCGCCTAGTGACTTATCATCAAGTTTAGTGATTTCTGCCTTAATCTCTTCTTCACTCATCATCTTAGGAAGATATTTTTCAATGATTTGTTTTTGTTTTTCTATATTTTCCGCTTCTTCCGCGTTTCCAGCCTTGATATAGTTTTCTTTTTCTTCAGTTAATTCCTTTTGAGTCTTTTGCAAAATAGCGATGACGTCCGCGTCTGTTTGCTCTTTGCCTTTTTCTTTAAGTTCAATATTGTTTAATAAAACTTTATTCATAACTACGCCATAAATTGCGCGCGCCAAACTATCGTGTTCTTTCATTGCCATTAAATTTGCTTTCTTAATCTCATCAATAATCATACTCTCTCCTTTTATCTTTCTCTAAATTTTTTAGAAAGTTTAATAAATTCATTATAGAAGTATTCAAATTCATTCTCGTTTGCTATATGTGTAAAATCAATTTTCTCTTTTGTGGCAGAATTACAAATATATTTTATATGAAATATATATTCATTTTTGTTTTTAGTACAATCTATTTTTAAATATGGTTCTATTGTATCTAAGAAACAATGGTCTATCTCTTGATTTTTTAGTTTTGTCAATTTGTCAACAAAATCAGTTAGTTCCATTGAAAGTACACACGCACGTGAATATTTATCCACATAATCTAAATCGTCATACTTGATAGTAATAATCAACCAATTATTATCCCAATGCTCGCCGTTTTCTTTATACTCAAATTCATAACCTGATATATCAATATCTAAAGTATAGCCTTTTTCATTTACGAATGTTATTATTTCTCCTATAAATTACGCTTACTTTATTCTTTAAACACGTCGTCTATGTCGTCGTTAGCAACAGGTGTTAAGACAACGTCTTTTTGTACTTTGCTAGTATTTTTTGTGTATAAAGTGTCTTTCCCCGGCTCGTAGAATTGTGTATATTCGCTTCTCCACTTAATAGGAATAGTTCCGCGCATACCATTTCTATGCTTTGCGATAACTAGCGAATAATCTAGCGCGTCGTCGTCGCTATTTTCGTCCGCATCTTTACTTGCAATATCTGCTATAAACATAACAATATCTGCATCTTGTTCGATACTACCTGACTCTCTAAGGTCACTTAATTGCGGAGTCTTATCTGTACGTTTCTCGCTCTCACGGTTTAATTGTGAAAGTAAGATTATAGGGACTTCTAGTTCACGTGCAGCAAGCTTAATTGCACGTGTAAATTCTGCGACTTCTTGCTGACGATTGACTTCTTTGCCTTCATTCTTACTTTTCATAAGTTGAAGATAGTCAATAATGACCATATCTAGCCCATTTTGCGCCTTTAATCTACGGCATTTAGATAGTATATCTGCTGGAGTGACATTTGTAGTGTCGTCTATATATATATTTGAATTTTCTAATATTTTCTTTGTTTCAAAAAGTGTAGCCCAAACGTTATTGTCTTTCGTCCCGCCCTTAATTAAGTTCATATCGACTCTACCGGTCGAACAAATGAAACGTTGTGCAACTTGTAAACTTGACATTTCTAGGTCGAACATTGCAATAGATTTTCCGTACTTCAATGCTGCGTTTACTGCGAAATTCACGGCAAGAGTAGTTTTACCAATACCCGGACGCGCCGCAATGATAATAAGTTCACCCGGTTTAAATCCGTTTGTATATCTATCAAGTGTAGGGAAGCCAACTTTAATACCCATATTTGCATTAGGGTCAATCGAGATTTTTTCCATTAAATCAATAGCCTCCGTCACCCCTTTACGAATATGCTCAAGTGTATTTGTGCGCTTAGTTTGTGCTATATCAAAAATAGTTTTTTCTGCGTTCGCTAGAACGTAATCAGCAGTATTTCCTTCGAAAGCTTCATTGATAATTCTTTGACTAGCATCAATGACTTGTCGCAAAATACTGTCATTCCTGATTATATCCATATAATGCTTATAGTTAGCCGCGCTTGGTACAAAGTTAGTTAAATCAGTGATATAACTAAGCCCACCAACTTCTTCTAACTCACCCTTTTTAGTAAGTGCTGTGCTAACTGTGACGTAATCAATAGGCACACCTGACGAATAAATATCTAGCATTGCCTTATAAATTTTCTTATGCGCGGTAGAATAAAAATCGTTTTCATTCAGTTGCGGAAAGACGTCCGCACACGCATCGCTTGAAATGAAAAGTGAGCCAAGCAGACTTTGCTCAGCTTCCAAATCATTAGGCATAATTCTAGGTTTAGATAAATTCTTTTCCATCTTTCCTCCTACTTAAATACGTCCTTTTTATCTTCTAATATTTCGCTATCTTTTTTGCGTTTTTCTTTCGCGCGCACAATGAGTTCTTCAATGAGTACCACTATACCCATTATAAGTACGAAAATCGCTATTTGCAACGCGTCGCTCGTTATAATATTACGCATAAGAAAAGCAAAAATAAGAAGAAACGGCAAAGTCCACAAAACAGTAATCGCAATACGCTTTGCGACTCTCATAAAACTTTGCGCTATTTCTTCATTATTATTTTTCATTATATCTCCGCGTTAGGTTTTCTACTCTTAGCACGTAATGAGTGGTCAAGTATGCGTTTCCTAATTCTTATAGACTTCGGTGTCACTTCAACTAATTCGTCGTCTGAAATAAATTCAAGCGCTTCTTCTAGTGTTAAAGGTTGAATAGGAGTAAGTCTAAGTGCTTCATCGCTCGAACTTGAACGTGTGTTTGTAAGTTGCTTTTTCTTACATACATTAACGACAATATCTTCGCCTTTAGGGTTAGCGCCAACGACTTCGCCCATATATACTTTTTCGCCCGGCTTTACAAGTAATCTTCCGCGACCTTGTGCATTGAATAGACCGTAAGTAATTGCTTCTCCCGTTTCGTATGAAATCAACGAACCGAATGTTCTTCCTCCAATTTCTCCCTTATATGGTTGATAACTATCAAATACACTAGACATTACACCTTCACCGCGTGTATCTGTAAGCATCTGTGATTTATAGCCAAATAGTCCTCTACTTGGAACTAAGAATTGCAAACGCATTCTGCTTCCGATAGGTGACATATCTAATAACTCACCTTTCTTAGTACCCATTGACTGCATTATTGTACCGACGCAATCTTCTGGCACGTCAAGCACAACTTTATCTATAGGCTCGCACTTCACCCCGTCAATCATTTTAAATAATACACGTGGACGGCTTACTTGGAATTCGTAATCATCTCTGCGCATATTTTCAATCAAAATAGATAGGTGCATTTCTCCACGACCGCGCACTTTGAATTGGTCAGCGGTATCTCCGTCTTGTACTTGTAAAGACAAATCTTTAACGGCCTCTTTATATAGTCTATCTTTGATATGACGGCTAGTCACATATTTTCCTTCCTTGCCTGCGAATGGACTATCGTTAACCATAAATGTCATTTCAACACTAGGTTCACTAATCTTCACGAAAGGTAGTGCCTGCATTTCACTACTTTCGCTAACTGTATCTCCGATAGTTATATCTGGAATACCTGCTAGACAAATAATATCACCTGCTAAGCCTTCTTCGATAGGGTCACGTTTAAGTCCGTCAAAGTTAAAGATATTTACGACTTTCCCAGAATAGCGCTTTGAAGAATCAAAATAGTTCATAATATAAACTGTTTGATTGAGTTTTACGTGCCCTGACTCTACTTTACCAACTGCTAATTTACCTAAATAATCGTTTTGCTCAGTAGAAGATATTAGCATTTGGAAAGGTGCATTGACGTCTGTCTTAGGTGGGTCAATATGATTAACAATCGCTTGGAAAAGTGGCTCCATATTAATGCCCGGCTTTTTATAATCAGTCGTTGCAACACCTGCACGTGCTGAAGCATAAATTATTGGGCTATTTAACTGCTCATCACTCGCGTTAAGATCGAGCATAAGCTCAAGTACTTCATCTGCGACTACGTCTAAGCGCGCATCTGGACGGTCAATCTTGTTTATAACTATGACTACTTTTAAGTTAAGTTCGAGCGCTTTTTCAAGTACAAAACGAGTCTGAGGCATTGGACCTTCGAACGCGTCAACGACAAGCAACACTCCGTCCACCATTTTTAATACACGTTCAACTTCTCCGCCGAAGTCTGCGTGTCCGGGAGTATCAACGATGTTAATCTTAACACCCTTGTAAAATGCAGAACAGTTTTTACTTAAAATTGTAATACCTCTTTCTCTCTCAAGTGCATTAGAGTCCATCACTCTATCTTGCACTTCTTGGTTATCACGAAAAATTCCGCCTTGTTTAAGTAAGGCGTTTACTAGGCTGGTCTTACCGTGGTCTACGTGTGCTATAATTGCAATATTTCTAATTTCCATAAGTCATTCCTTTTAAAATACAATATATACTACCACAAAACAAAAAAAATAGCAATAATTATAACAAAATAAAGTATATAAATAATCAAATAAATTAATAAATAATATTATAATTTTATTTATGATATAAACATACTAGACAAAATAAAATACATTTACTTTAAACTTTATGATAAACAAACTAAGTATAGGCTCATCTTTTGAACGAAATTTAGTTCAACTTATTAATTATTATAAATATAAAAATATTTAAATTGCTATTAGAGATAAAAATAATTCCATTCTAATTAAAAATCTAATTAAAAATATTGTAATAATTTATATATTTATTATTTTTAGCTAAAATTGTTGATACTATTAACAAAATATTAAAAAACTACTATAAAATAGTTGATTTTTTGTGCGCTATTTGATAGCATTTTTATAGTTGAAGTTTTCAACAAGAAAGGAGAAAATTATGAATACAATTAGTACAGGGGATTTCATTAAACAAGTAGCAGATGCATCAGGTTGCACTCAAGCTCAAGTTAAAACTATCTTGAACGCTGCCGGCGAGCAAATTAAGACTAATTTAAAAGACGGTAAGGAAATGCATTTCATTGGCTACTTTAACGTTGGTATTAAGGCTAAAAAAGCAGGCGTTAAACTTAACCCATTCACTGGCGAAAAGATTAAAATCGCAGCTTGCAAAGTACCTACAGTTAAATTAAGCGCTACATTCAAGAAATTGTTGAAAAAATAGAAGACGAATTTATTTCGTCTTTTTTTTTATAAAATTTTTGTTTTATGATAAATTCATTTGTAATTTTGCATTTTTTTGCTATAATAATTTTAATTAAGGGGGAAATATGTTAGAAGAATTTGCATTGCTTGCAAGTTTATTTAGTATTGTTATAGCAATATTTGCAATTATTATTTTACTATTAAAAAAGAATGTCACCGATATTTTAAATAAAGATGTGATTTTATTTGATAAGAATTTTGATATTAAAAAGCGCGCTATAGATAAGTCATTTGAAGTGCTAGACGAATTAAATCGTGCAGGTTCGAGTATAATTAAAAATGCCGAGTTTAAGTCAAAAGCAGTCGCTTGCTATAATGAATTATTGTGTGTAATCGGCAACATAAAAATTGTTGACGAATTTTACTCGCTTGCAATTAGCGGAGAAAAGCCTCTAGATGACAATGTTATCGCGCGATATAAACTCGATTGCAGAAAGGACATTGGTTTTAGAATTAAAGGTTCTGCCACTTTAAATGAAATTAACCTTGCAGAGAAAAAGAAAACAAAAACCAAAAATTTCAGCAAAAAAGGTAAAGATAGCGGAATCAAGACAATAAGCGAGCAACCTAAGAATAATGAACCTACCAAGAATGAGCAAGCGGAAAAACCTACAAACTCCAATAATGCAAATCCAGCTCAAGTACAAAACACTAATATTAGACCTAATACTTCAACGCCAAATAACGTTCAACCTAACATACCTAAGCCTAATATTAATACAACACAAACTAATACTCAACCTAACCCTACAATCGTGCGTCCTACTCAAAACGCGAATCCAACTACTAACATAAATAGTAAGCCACTTTCTTCTCCTACACAAAATGCCACACAAAATGATAAGAACATAGAGTCAGAAGAAAAACATCGCGGAAGACCAAAAAAAAGTTAGTAAAAATCGCCCAAATTTAATAGGGCGATTTTTTACAATTAATTTATTAATTATGACCATTTACTTGCTTATCTTCGTAATGCCGGACTTGGCATATTTTTCGATTAATTTTCTAAATAAATCAATTTCTCCAACAAACGCGTCTTTCTTTACCATAATGAATTTGTTTTTATTAAACACTAATATGAAATCACTATTGTCTTCGCCTGCTGAAGTAAGTGTATTGAGCTCTATAATCTCTTTATTAGTCATTTCTTCGTTTTTATAAAACTCGACAACGCATCTATTTTCGTCGATAGAAACAATCATATAGTCTTTATCCGCTAGACTCTCATTATATATCTTTTTTGAAGCACTCGCTTGTATATTCGGAATAAGCAACATAAAGATTAAAACCCAAAGCAAAATAAAATCCAATGTCAATCCTAGTGTGTCAATATTCCCTGAAAGTGCGTCTAAAATATTACCAATAAACAAACACGTGAGCCCTATGCTTATCAAAACTATAGAAAGTATCCAGCAAACTTTCCATTGTCTATTGCTCCACAAGACGAATTTCGCTGCTTTCGAATTATCTTCTAGAGTTAATTTATATTTACAACTAAACATAATACCTACCTTTTATTATTTATTGCTTTACTCATAGATTTTTCTAAATGCGCTTTGAGTTTATTAATATCACCCGTAATATTTGCTTTACGAAGGCAAACATATTCAACTTTATTGAAAACTAAAATAATTCTATCATTATCTTCAAGAAAACTTGTAAGCGCGCGCAAAGAATGTACATTCTTAGCCATTTCCTGCTCGTCCTTATACATAGTTTCAGTACATAAGTCTTTATCAATCTTGATTAATAAATAATCCATATCAGCAAGTTTTTGTTTGTTATATGCTTTCTTTTGTCCGCGCACTAATATAATCGGCATTAGAATATAGATAAATTCAAGTATTACAAGTGCACATAATAGCACTATATCCCACACGATTGAATTATGATTAACTATATCTAAGACGAGCAATGCAATCATCGCGACTATTAATATTGGTATTAGAATCGCGATGATTTTATCTTGCTTCCTCTTTTGTGATTTATAAACATATTTTGAACTAATAATGCTATCTTCTAATTCAAATTTATATTTGCATTCAAACATTTAGCCTCCTAAATTTTATCGAATTTTTCATAGCTTAATTGTTTTCTCTTTCTTAATACAACTACAACGATTACTATAATCACAATCAAGATTACTATTGCCAAAATGATTAAAACAATCTGCCAAATAGGGAATAATTCTCTCTGTTGAGTGATAATTAAACGGTCGAGATTATACGTTAGATTAGATAAATCTATTAAAATATTCCCTTCACCTTGCGTAGTAGTTAATTCTCCGCTTTCTTCCCCAGTAAGCCAAATTGTGCCAAGGTACCTATCCACTGACGGAATTGATAGCATAAGGTCGTTGCTAAGATTTGTTTCCACTCCGCCTAAGGTCAATCGTAATTTTAGACCATAGACTGTTATTCTGTTATTTACTAAGTACCCTGATATGAGTGGATAAACATTTGCGTATTCATAGCTATCGGTAGAGATAATATCGACTTTAAATTCAGCATTAATCGGTATTAGATTAGCTTTCGAACTATCAGTAAGTCCGCGCTCGTTATACACTGTGAACGTTCCTATTCCTTCAATAGTCGCAGTTAAACTATACGGATAAATACTAGCTTTTACTGAAGAATTGCTTATCTTATAGTTGTTGGCATCTAAGCCTGTTATTAATTTTTGTGTATCTACTATAACATTTTTGTTAGCACCAACATTCTCGTCTTCAAAATTTAATGTTAGATTTTCTTTAATAGGTGTATCAATGCTATCTCCTGCGACGATTCCGATATATGACAAATTTGCATCCGTACTAATATTTACGTTAGTTGAGCCGTCATACACTTTATCTTCCGCCACCACACCAACTAAAGTCAATTCTTTACGCATAATGCGGATAGCATTCAACATAATTAGCGAATTGTTAGACAATTTGAAATTATTGTTGAAATCATCACTGTACAAAGATAGCCCAGTAATGTAGATATTATATAAAGATTCTTCGTTAGCATTGGCAGTCGTTATTTGCTCGCCATTTAATGTATATGTGATATTTGCATTTATCGTAGGTTTTAGAGCAAATTCAGTATCGCTATTAAATGAAATATTTAAATTAGCACCGTCCGTTATTAACAAATATCGAATTAAGTTATCTACATTATAACTATCACTACCGTCATACGTCTTTGTAAAGGTTGTATTTAAATTATAGGTTAAATTTACTTCTTTAGGCGCTATCACAAAATAGACGTCCGTCAAGAATTCAATAGTTTCCATCCAATCATAACTCTCGTCGCCTGTTGTATTCTCTAGCGAGAAATACACTCTATAACTGCCAACATTTGTAGGGTTATCTATATAAAGCCCTGTCTTTTCGTCGAAATATCTTATTTGTAAATATTGCAGTATCTCAATATCGGCCTGTATTTGACCGGACGAACTTCCTGTAGTTAATTTTTGCGGAACTCCATAGCCATAATTATCACAAATGAATGTATTTGTAAATGTGTGTCCTTCCGCGCCATTTAAACGAATAATAGGCTGGACTTGCAATTCAACAACAATATTTGTAATAAATCGCAAAGCAAAACTTGTCCCAATTGGGTCTTGCAAATGTATTCCGTAATACGCATATTGCCCAGTAGGAATTACTTCGCCCTTTAATAAATTTCCGTTTTCGTCAAGCATTAAATCACCACTAGCGTTTCTCCTAGCGATATATGCCTTAACTCCTGTCACTTCAAAATTAGTCAAATTATAGTTTGTATAACCGAATTCTGCTTTCGCTAAATAGTATAATTTGCTAGTTGCTCCTGAAGTGTTTTTGTTATCTCCCGCTTCTCCGCCATAATTGTATGTTTCATTATGATAGAACATAACGAACTGGCTCGAACCATTTCTATAATAGAACGATTCACTATCAATATTTGTAGTTAATGTTATTTGTAGATTTTCCGCTTGATAACGGTATGTTATATCAAGAATTCCGTCCGTCACTCTATCAATTACATCGGCGAAATTGAATTTAAAGCTATAGACTCCTGTCTCTATCATAGTAAATGCTTGTGGTTCGCCAAACATATATATGTACATTAGTCTAAGGCCTAATGATAAATCATAATACGTTCCGTCTATAACTTGCGGAGTATAGTTCATTATAATACGAATTTCAATATTGCGCGCACTAGCATTAATTGTATCCGTACTATCTATCTCGTTTGTTCCTTCTGCTGTGGTTGTGAAAATTCTAAATGTAGAATATTGCTCAGGCGAAATTTGTACATCTGTATTTTCTTTTAAGTAATTCGTTTCGCCGTAGTTGGTGTTTGTGTTGATTATAACATAATCTGCATAACTATACTCAATATAGAAAGTTATGTATCCGCCAGACAATAGATAATTATCAATGCTGAAATTTGTATCTTCATAATAATTTATATTAGATTTAAAGTATGTAATATTTTCATTATACGTTTTAGAAGTGTTTCTGACATAGTTTCCTGTTGAGTCATCGTAAGTGTACAACAATAAATAGTTTCTATTCCAATCTTGTTCGCCAGTATATTGATATGGTAAAAAGCACGAATAATTAGCAAATTCTACACTAGGATTTCCGTCGCTATATACGGTATGCTCGTATAACATATGGTCGAATTTATAGCCAATTTGCGGATTCATATTAATGCGCAAGCTATCATAAATTGAAATTCTATTAGCTTTTGTCCCATTAACTAAAATTTCTGGTGCGCCGTAAATCTCTCCGCCTGAAGTTAATACTTCGCCATTTAACATAATCACAGTGTTTAGAGCATATGAGTCATATGATAATTTGTAATAGAATTGATAATTATCAGCTAACGGCTCTAAGAAAGATAGTGAAGTAGTGGTATAAATGAATTTTGACCTATCTGGAAGGGTATTATCTGCGCTTGATGTAAATCCGAAAGCTGACATACCGCTAGGGACATTACTAGCGACTACGATTGTCGGATTAACTCCGTAAGGAATAGCGCCAAACGTTATTGTATTATCAACTCGAACAGGGTTTACACTGACTTGAGCCCCTCCGTCTGAATATTGCAAAATCATACTTGGGAAATTAACTCGTCCGTCATATGTTTCATTTTTAGGGTTTGTTAAAGCATAATTGACCGCAATTTTATACGTATGGATTGAGTAAACAATCTTTATATTAAAATATACTATTTCGCCGTCCGTCACGTCATATGTTCGTGACAATTCGAGCAATTCATCTCTATTTATCGTATAACTAAATATGCCGGATTTATACTCGTTAGTTTGCTCCATATTTGTATATTCGTGCTCGCCGTTTTTAATGAAATATACTTTACCAGCATAGTACGAACCGAACGTGAAATGTGCTACATTCCCACCGATATACTCGCCCATTATAAACTCTATTAATCCGTCTTCAACAGTAATAGCTTTGTAATTTTGCGATTTATCCTCGCCGAATCCCACACTACCTATCTCAACTCCATTATCATAGAACTGAGAAACTGAGACTCTATATTCGATAGTCGCGATATTTATCGTCACACGTTGAATTAAGGTAGAGTCCGCGTAGAACGAATACGATAAATCTTTTGTTAAAGCCACATTTGGTTCTAACCCTGTTTTAGTTAAAGTGTATCCTTCTAATGTGTAGCCGAAATTGAAAATCTCACCTATTGTTTCATTACCTGCATTTAGTTTAATAGTTATATATGAACCAACTGTCACCCCGATTTGAATATTCGTTTCTCCGTTAGGATTTGAATATATCATAGTATTAGTTGTAAACTCATTTTCTGCTTCATATACCGCTAATTTTGTGAAATCATATGCGTCCGAAATATCAGCAGATATGATTAGCAACGTGCTAGGCATAGAATATATAACTTTGACCGCAGTATTGTTAGAAAGTATTGTAGCTGTATATGTGACTGTCGAATCAGTAAAACTATCTGGAGTGTAGTTCGTTTTATCATTTTCAGTCATACGCACAAAGAGATAATAATCTGTTGCTCCTTCGCGCTGACGTCCAGTAGCATTTAAAGTAAGTTTGTCGTATAATTTAAGATTTGATATTGTTATACGCGCTTCAGCCTCAGTAATGTTTACCGTCACATTTTCGTTGTCAATACTTGCGTCAGCGGTTGAATATGTCGCATCGTTATAAGTAATAGAAAGGTCCGCCATAATTACATTTTTATCTAGTGCAGTATCCGCTTCGGCTAAAATGTAGAACGAATATGAATAGCGCGCGTAATCTTCATATACAAATAGGTTTATTATATTGTCTTGGTCCGAATCATAAGTCGTAATGAATTCGTCATCAAATGTGAAATTAATTTGATTAGACTCGCTAAAATAATTTTCACTTTCATCAAACTTATATCCTAATAATAGGAAACCATTATTTACACTTGAAATTAAATTAACTTTATCATTTATATTAAATTGCGCAGGGAGAGTCAAACTACCTTTTGCTTGTCGTAAACCATCGCTATCAATAGTGGAAGAAATATTATTTTCGCCACGAGTTAACGTAAAATCAATTTCATTTATTGCATAAATATCGCTTGAATTATATGTTAATTTAATTGAATCATAATTGTTTATAATTATTTGATAATCAATTTTTTCATATAACATCCAGACCGTTATATCGCTCGGTTTATCATTATCAATAGTTAATTCAATGCTTGTATTATTGCTTATGCTATTTGCGTTTAGCGCAAAACCATAGAATGAATAGCCAATATTGTTAGATATGTCTGTTTTAGTGACAGTCTGAGTCTGTCCACGCAACATTGTGAAACTTCGCTCTAGATTAAAATTACCTGTAGGAATAAGCGATTGATTTGTTTCGCTATCGTATTGAATAAACATAAACGAAATGTTATATCTTGAACTGCTAAAATCAATATTTATAGTAAAATCTTCTGTTATGCTATCTTTGAATAGATAACTATTATTGTTCGTTCCGTTTAGAGTATTGAAAGTATAGTAGTTATATTGAATTCCGTCTATAATTTTGTTTATTACACTAGGCGCGGTTAATCTAAACGCAATTCCATTATTCGCATTAGCATCTTTAACATAATATATTCCATTTGCTTCGTCAATGATAGAGAAATAGTCCACGGCACTAATTAAAGGCATAATCATTTGCGTTGCTTCAGCACTCGCCTGCTCGCCATCTACTGTAATATTGATAGTCGCTTTATATACCTTTGCGCTCTCTATCTCTAATATGCTAGTATGGTCATTAGTAATTTGTATGTCATACGCTATTGTTATGCGCTCCGCGAGCCTACTATCTTCTGCCCTTGTCACCATATAGCCATTCGTAGAAGTAAGGTCTTGCTGTAATGTTAAATTCGTTAAACTTTCGCCCTCAAGGATACTTGCGCCGATAATATCAATTTCCAAATCTTCTTTAATCTTAAGGTTGACCAGTGCACGTTGATTAGCCCTGTAAGCGCCCATAGATAGCGGTATGTTTTGCTCGATTGGTGTTTCAGTCGCTGTTAGTTGAATAGTGTAAAAGTCTGAGTCATACGAATAGACATCTTGATAGTAATAATATTTGTCATTAGTGTATAATACAGAATTCAAATAATGCGTAATACCATCTAATGTGGTTGCACTCTCATAATACAATTCGCCGTAAGATGTGCTTAATTTTAGCATAGTATCTAAATCATATAAATCAATATTAGTACTAATATCTAAATTGTAATAAACATAATCAAATACAGGCGACAAACTTATATTCTCAAACACGCGTGAAATTTTAAATGTCCCAGATTCATAATCCCCGTTAGCGTCTTCATCTATAAAATTTAAAGTATATGTGACAGTATTTTCTCCTTCGCCTAAAGAAACAATTTTTTCTCCGTCAACCACGTTTGTTGAATCTATGTATTGCTCTTTTTCGTCATAAATACTATCTTCATCATTATACGTTATTAGCCAACCCACAAGTTTAAACCCAGCATTAGCATTCGCAGTCAAGGTGACTTCTTCCTCGCCTAAAGGGAATGTTCCATATCCGTTAGTAGAGCCAGCGACAACATTACTTTTGTATGGTGAACCATTAACTAAATAATAACTATCAATTTTATCTTCAGTTGCTGAATATACCCTACCATTAGGCACTAAAAAGAATAGTGAGCATATCACTAACGGCAGTATGGAAAATAACGCAATTAATTTAGATTTCATTTTACCCCTATACACGAATTACCCGCAATCGCTCCGTCCGCGCAAGCGGTAATTACTTGTCTAAAATGTTTACTTGTTATATCTCCACAAGCAAATAATCCTTTTACATTTGTACACATATCTTTGTCAACAATGATATATCCATTGTCGTCCAGATTTAGTTTTATATCGACAAAATTAAGTTCAGGTACGCGCCCTATTGCTACGAATAATCCGTCTATATCTAACATTCGCTCGTTGCCATTTTGTGATATGGCTATAGCGGACAATTTTTCATCACCATATAACTTAGTCACATTCGCGGACGTGATAATTTCAACATTCTTGTATTGTTTAACGCGATTTAGTGCTAAGGCATTTGCTCTAAAGTTCTCGCTTCGGTTAATCATATAAACTTTTTTAGCAATTCTATGCAAATATTCGACGTCAACTACAGCAGTATCTCCGCCACCTATTACAGCCACAACCTTATCTTTAAAGAATGCTCCGTCACAACTAGCACAATAACTAACACCGCGTCCAGTTAGTTCCAACTCTTTTTCAAGATTTAATTTCCTTGCCTTACAACCGCTAGCAATTATGACCTTGCTTGCGGTATATTTTTCGTCACTCGCAGTAGTTAATTCAAACCCTTTTCTTATCTTTTTAAGATGAGTCACACGCGCATACTTAATTTCAAGCCCAAGACTTTCCGCTTGCTCACGCATATCGTTAGTTAGGTCAAAGCCTGAAATTTTTTCGTGTGAAGGAAAGTTCGCTATTTCGTGTGTTAGAGCCGCTTGACCTCCTATTCCGAGAGATTCAAAAAGTACAGTTTTAAGCCCAGCTCTACAAGCAAAAATGCCGGCCGATAGTCCAGCTGGTCCACCACCAATAATAGCCACTTCAATCATCATATTAATATTGTACCCAAAATAAAAAAAATTTCCAAATAAAATAAACTATTTTAAAAAAATAATTATTATATAATTATTAATAAATTTATTACAATTTAATTATAAATTAAATATATGCACCTAGCCTTGACAAAAACACTAAAATATGTTAATATTATAAGCGTCGGAAAATAAATTTAATTAAAATTTAGTCATAACTAAAAATTTTAAAAAGGAGCAAATTTATGGTGGACGAAAAAAAATGCATATCTTGTGGCGCTTGCATAGCAATATGCCCAGTTGGTGCAATTAAATTTGTTAACGGTAAGGCAAATATTGACCCAAAAAAATGCATTGCTTGCGGAAGTTGTCAACAATTTTGCCCAGTAGAATCTATTAAAATTACTAAGCCTGAAAATAAGAAAAAATAATATTTACATAAATTTAATTAATACATTTAACGGAATATTGTCTATAATATTCCGCTTTTTTATTTTCTCAATAATATTCTAAGATTCAACATTAAATCAAACTAATTTAGGAATCAAAATGGCGTTTAACTTTTAATTAATATCTTAACAATTTAAGATGTTGATTATGGCTTTATGTTTCTTATTCGCATATTCATATGCTATTTTAGTACCACTATTCGGCTGATAATCATACATTTTGCTTCTCTTATTTACTTTAGCTTTTGGTTTATATGAATTATTATAGTAAAAAACACAGAAATCACTATCGTCAATCATCGCAAAATTACGTTCTACATAACCGGCTTTACACGCTGCATCTATACTTTTAAAATGTTTGATTTCTTCTACAGCATATATTTCCGAATCATCATTTAATAATTCACGATAAATCTTTTTAAATTTTTCCTTTTCATTTTCTAAAAAAATGTTTCACTCTTGCACGGATATCCGATTCTTTTTATATATGTATATTTCTCTTTTATCCTACTTACAATAGAGTGACAAAGAGTATTAAACTCACTTTTAGTGCCAAACAAAAAAGTTCTCACATTTTTATTTACAATTAAATCTTCTACAATTTTACTCAATTTCTCGATAATTTCATTGTTTTTTTCAATTTTTCGATGTCCAAAAAATGAACATACATAATATCTAGTCATATTAACATTATATTAATTTGAATAATAGTTAGTCAAATAAATACCCCTACTTAAATAAGGGTATTTTATTTTTCTTTATAGCTAGAATAATCACGAGGTAATTTATGAAATTAGGTGAAGCGGTAGGAAAAAGAATTAAAGAGTTATTATTTAACTTAAATATGACTCAATATAGGCTAACGAAAATAACTTGTTTAAATGAAAAAACAATTAGCGATTTAATAAAAGGTAAAACTACCGATGTGAAACTATCTACAATATATCTAATAACAAATGCTTTTAACCTTAGTTTAATTGATTTTTTTAACTCTGAATTATTTGCCGAAACGAATATTGAAATTTAAAATTTATTAATAATTAAAAATATGAACATAATAAATTTGTTGTTAAAAATCTGTGCTTAAAAAAACTCTATTATCAAATAGAGTTTTTTTATTAAATTTTATGATTTTCTTTATACTGATTGCATTTTTCTTTTAGCGCTTTACCGATATTAATTCCGTCTTGCACTGCCCCCATTAGACGCGCAATTTCAAGTGACAAGTCGTCGTTAGATAAAACTGTTGCGCGTGTGTGAGTGGTAGTTTTATCACTAAATTTTTCTACTTTAATGTTAGTATCTGCCATAGCGCATATTTGTGGTAAATGCGAAACAGCAATGATTTGTTTATTGTTGCTTAACCTTGCCATATACTCAGCAACAACCATTGCAATATGTCCGCTAAGTCCGCTATCAATTTCGTCAAAAACTATTGTTTCTATTTCGTCAACGGCGCTAACTACAATTTTATACGCGAGCATTACTCTGCTCATTTCTCCGCCCGACACGACTTTATTAAGCGGTTTTAATTCAAAACCTAAATTCGAACTAAACAAAAATTCTACGTGGTCATAGCCTGAATATGAATAACGTTCACTAATTTTACTAAACTCAACGTCCATACGTGCATTCGGCATACCAAGTGTCTTTAATTCGCTCTCTATTGCCTTAGATAGTTTAGTCGCGGACTCTTTTCTGATTTTGCTTAATTTAGATTGTAAATTATCTATTTCTTCTAGTAAATTCTCTTTCTTTTCTGATAGCGCGCGGTACTGCTCCTCACTATGAATAAGGTTATCTAATTTATTGTTTGCATTGTTAAGATAGTCCACCATACTAGAATAATCACCGCCGTATTTTCTAAATAAGGACTTAATAAAATCGATTCGTGAATCAATAAAATTAAATCTTTCTTCGTCGAAAACATTTGACTGTAAATCGTCTAAGATTGTCGCATTAATATCTTCTAACTCGATGACCATGCTTTCTATTCGCTTTGCTAATTCTTCATAATGCGAATTAATGTCTGACAATGCTTGAATGTTTTTCAGCGCGTTATTCATTAATTCTATCGCACTTTCAGAAAACAAATTCTTCGCACTCGACGAATATGCTGATTGAAGCGAATTGTTTATTTTTTCGAATTGTTGCATAGTGCGTTTCTCTGTAAGTAAATTCTCTAATTCGTTTTCCTTAATATCCGCTTTGTTAATTTCGTCTATTTGATACGTATAAAGGTCTATTAAATTCTGCTTTTCACTTTCGCTTCCGCCTAGTGCTTTTATTCCGCTTTCTACCGATTTTAATTGATTAATTTTTTCGCCTAAGTCTTCTAAAAGTTTATCAGTATTTTTACTAAATAAATCAATGATTTTTAATTGATAATCGTTATCTAAAATCGCTAAATGCTCGCTTTGTCCGTGAATATCAACTAACCTAGAACAAATCTTTTTAACACTAGCAATAGGTACTAGCGACCCATTAATCTTACATATATTTTTGCCATTAAGGTCTAATTCGCGTGAAATAAATAATTCATCTTCGCACGAAATATCAAGTTCGTTTTTCACAAATTCTATATGCGAAGGTAAAAGGTTTGTAAAGATTGCTTCCACACGCATCTTATCTTTGCCTGAGCGAATAAGTGACCTATCCGCCCTACCGCCGAATACAAAACTGAGCGAGTCTAACATTATACTTTTACCCGCTCCAGTCTCTCCACTAATTACATTAAGTTTTCCGTCGAAATTAAGTGTCGCACTATCTATAAGCGCAACATTTTCAATCTTCAAAGTTTGTAGCATTATTTAACCAATTTCTCTCTAACTTTTGCGTCAATTTCGTCTGCAATTTCAGGGTGTGACTGCAAATATGCTTTAACATTTTCTTTACCCTGACCAATCTTATCTCCGTTATAACTGAACCACGAACCGCTCTTTTCAACAATACCCATATCTATAGCCGAATCAATTAAACAGCCAAGGATAGAAATACCTTCTCCATACATAATATCAAATTCAGCAGTCTTGAACGGAGGAGCAACCTTATTCTTAACGACTTTTACGCGCGTCCTATTACCTACAACGTCTTGCCCATTTTTAATACTATCGACTTTTCTCACGTCTAAACGGACAGATGAATAGAATTTTAGTGCCTTACCGCCCGGAGTCGTTTCAGGGTTTCCGAACATAACTCCAACTTTTTCTCTAAGTTGATTTATAAATATTACAAGGGTCTTACTCTTAGCTGTGACAGCAGTAAGTTTTCTTAACGCTTGTGACATAAGTCGCGCTTGAAGACCGATAAAACTATCTCCCATTTCGCCG
The DNA here is from genome assembly GCA_944377165.1 of uncultured Clostridia bacterium. GTDB lineage: Bacteria > Bacillota > Clostridia > Christensenellales > UBA1242 > Onthoplasma. The sequence continues at coordinate 64,273 of CALWEJ010000007.1, forward strand.
TCTATTTCAGCCTTTGGTGTAAGAGCCGCAACAGAGTCAATAACTATAATGTCAATACCGCCCGAACGAACTAACTGTTCAGTTATTTCAAGCGCTTGTTCGCCTGTATCTGGCTGTGAAACATACATTGCACCAATATCTACACCTAATTTTTGTGCGTAAATAGGGTCAAGCGCGTGCTCCGCGTCTATAAAAGCAGCCGTACCGCCTAATTTTTGTGCTTCAGCAATTACGTGCAACGCTACAGTAGTCTTACCGCTACTCTCAGGTCCATAAATTTCGATAATTCTTCCGCGTGGAAGACCGCCTACTCCTAGCGCTATATCGAGCGGTAAACAGCCGGTAGGTATCACTTCAATACCTTCGCCGAAATCTGTTTCGTCCATTTTTATAATTGAACCTTTGCCGTACTGCTTCTCAATTTGCGCAATGGTAGCCTCTAATGCTTTCTTCTTATCGTCTGTCAAAATATCTCTCCTTATCTACTCAATATGTAATTAATTTTAGCGCTTTTTACTAGAATTGTCAAACATTTATCGAACAAATGTTTGAAAAATTATTTTTCTTCCTTAAAGCAAGCCCTATTTTTGACTACATAATTTACGCCAGAAATAATTGTTAGTAGGGTTGCGACCCCTATAAGAACATAAGAAATTATTTGCATAGTTAGTATTGCCCAGTCGCTAATATTAAACCCGCAGGTTAGTAAGTACGATAAAACCATACAAATAGGTATAGCAATCATTTGCACCATTGTTTTAGCTTTGCCCCACATATCTGCGGCGAGAACTGTGCCTTTGCTTGCTACTAAAAGACGAAGCGCACTTACAATGAATTCACGCGCGATGATTATAGTGACAATTATAACTCCCCAAGGTTCAGGAAGTGTTCCGTCTGCCATAAGTAAGAATAAAACTGCCGACGTTAAAACTTTATCCGCAATCGGGTCTAAAAATTTCCCTAAGTTCGTCACAAGTCCACGTGAACGTGCAATTTTCCCGTCCAAAAGGTCGGTAAGAGATGCAATGATAAATATTGCAATAGCCACTAATTTCCCTATTCCATATGGAATAAAGTCCGCTAAATAAAAGAACATAACAAAAGGTATCAAAACCATACGTAATACTGTCAATTTATTAGGTAAATTCATAATATCTCCTTTGAATTGATTTATAATCTACTTTAATTTTATATTATCATATTTTTTTACAGTATTGAAATAAATCTCGTGCAATTTTTTTCTATTCACTTTGTATGCATAATTTACGTTTCCGTGACGATTAAATTCTATGATAGTTTTTCCGGGTGCTTTATCTGTATCTACAGTGAAAAATGCACGTCTAGTCTTAAATAATTTCGGATATCTCATAACTAGATACGCACAACTGTCGTTAGTTGCAATTCGCCTATCCGGATAAGCAGGCTCCCAATAACCACTGTACATATCAAACAAGAATTTCCCCGCGTCATTAATGTCCTTTAACGAATAGACTTCCTCTTCATTGAAGTTCGCAAGCTCTCTACCCATACGAGAAGGAATGATTGTAATAGGAATACCGCTGTTAAGGACAATTTCAAATGCCTCAGGGTCGGTCGATACATTAAATGAAATATATGTTTCGCCGTCAACTCCGTATCGCGCACAGCCTTCGCAATATATATGGTCAACCATATCAACAACATCAGGATGTACTTCAATTAACATTCCTAAATTAGTATGCGGTCCACAAGCAACGATTGATATATCATTTTTATTTTCTTTAATGCAATTATACATTGCTTCGATTGCTGATGTTTCAATAGGTTTTGTCTTAACTGTTTTCGGTGGAATATAACCGCCTAACCCCTCGTTTTGGTGGATAAAGCGAGCGTCCGGACTTACTCGATACATAGCTTTTTTTGCACCCATAGCGACAGGTATTTCCGTTCGATTAAATTTTTCTAACACGTGCAAAGCATTTCGCGTCACCGTCTTTAAATCTAGATTTCCACAAACTGTAGTTATTAGTTTAATATCTACCATTTCATCAGCCATAGCAAGCATTATTGCCGATGTGTCATCAACTCCCGGGTCTGTATCAATTATAATATTAAGTTTCTTCTTTCTCATTTTTTCTCCAATATTTTTACACAAATGTGCCATTATAGTTGTTATTAATTATTATTTTTTTTACAACGTACAAAATATTATATATAAAAAAATTTTTTCACACAACTAAAATAGTAATAATTTTTAATTTTCTATTAATTATCATTATTAGATTATAAGAGTAATTAAATTATTTGCTAAATAAAAAGAAAAAGCAAATAAAATAATGAAGCAATTCTATTCTTTTAAATTAGATGACTGATTTTCATTGACAAAATCTAAAAATTTTAGTATTATTACATAGCAATTTAATTTGCAATGGACAAAATCATAACAGCAAATATTATTAAATATTTACACTTTAAACGGTAAACTGTAATTGTTCAATAACGGATTGCGACGCGCGGATATGGCGAAATTGGCAGACACGCGCGTCATAATGCGCCTTTATGTCAATTTGCTAATCGCAAATATAGACCTTTTGGCGATTATTCCTTTCCCCCCATTAGACTTTGTCTATCGGGGTCCCCATAGTCTTGCGCTACAGTCAAGTATATAACGACTTTAAACTTATATAATCAATATTATTATGCGGATATGGCGAAATTGGCAGACGCGCAAGACTAAGGATCTTGTGGGTAAAACCTTGCAGGTTCAAATCCTGTTATCCGCACCAACACTTTTAAGAGAAGTATTTATGAACTTCTCTTTTTTAATTATTTTATTGCATTCTCTAGTTTTATGTGTTATAATGACTATTAACTATAGGAGAAAAATATGAAGGGTAAAGTTGTTCTAATTACAGGCGGCACACGCGGAATTGGGAAGGCAACTGCTATTGAATTTGTTAAACTTGGGGCAAATGTTATAGTTAACTATGTTAATAACGATAAAGCTGCGGAAGATTTAAAAAAAGAAATTGAAAAAATTAATAAAGGAAAAGTATATTTTTACAAAACAGACATCTCAAATTTTGCCAATTTAAAACCAATGGTTAATTTTGTTGTCAAAGCTTTTGGAAAAATTGATATTTTAATCAACAACGCAGGCATTGTTTATGACAGAGAATTTGAAGAAATCAAATATCAAGAGAGTTTAGAAATTGTAAAAACAAATATGCTCGCGCCTCTCTTCTTGTGCCAATTAGTAGCTCCAATTATGGTAAAAAACGGTTATGGTAAAATCATAAATGTTAGTAGTACAAGTGGAATGTATGACTTTAATCCAGGTACAGCAGATTATGCTATGAGTAAGATAGCACTTCAATCACTCACAAAAGACCTGTCTATGAAATACGCACCAACAATTAATGTAAATGCAATAGCGCCTGGCTGGGTTAATACTGATATGAATTCATCTTTGCCAAAAGATTTTGTGGATAAAGAAACGTCAAAATATCATATGAGAAGATGGGCTGAAGCGAAAGAAATTGCTGACACAATAGTGTATTTAGCAAGTGATAAAGCCTCTTATATTACAGGTCAAGTTATAGTCCTTGATGGTGGGCATTGTTAAAACTTAATTTAACTAATATTAAATAATATTTTTATTTGTATAACAATAAATCCATACTTCCACACAAATAATTCGGATCGGCTTTGTTTTCGATACTTGACCAAACAAGAATAAAATGAACCTTAAATAAAATACTTTTAGGGTTCTTTTTTGTATTGACTTTTTGATAGTTTTGTGCTATATTAACTTAATCATTATGATATTGTTCGTTTACTAAAAGGGAGGCATTATGAATGAACCTTCACAAAATTTCTTTGATGTGATGCGTAAAGAATTAAAGCGAAGATATATTGATTACGACGAATTTAAAGATATGGACGACGAAGAGTTTGTAATAGTTAATCGAATTACTATACTTACTAAACTCGCTATGTATTACGCTACACAGCAAGATAACAAAGAATTATATGAAAAATTAATTGAATTAAACCTTAAGTTAAGAAAAAAAGATAAGGAATTAAGACGACCCGTCTGGGGTATTGAATTGACCGTTGGAGAAGTTAAGTCAATTTTTACTGAAAATGATTTAAAACGTTCACGCACCTCATTAATGCGTTCCTCTCACACTAAAAGTGATACGCTTTCGCTTAATTAATACAAATATGACTTGAAATAAAAAGGACTTATAGTTAACGTAAAATATTATATATCTTTAATAAAATAACAAATTTTACAATTTAGCAATAAGTCCTTATTTTTATTGATTTAATTATTGTTTTTTACGTTGTGTTCACTATTATTTTGAACTGACGTTTTATTCTTCTTCCAATTTATTATACCAAATAAATTTGATAGTGCATAAACTATGAGTTGAGCAAGCATTGGAATTGTTTCAAAGTTTGCGCTAATACCTTCAAAAATAGGCATTAACCATATTAATAGCATTAAAATATTAGTGACTGTAAACATAAGAAACATAAAAACGCTTTTTCGAAGCATTAAATAGTTTGCAAGTGTAGTTGAAAATACAGATAAAGTAGCAAAAATAAGATAATTCGTATTAAACTTTCTCAATATAAAGTAGAACATTATAGATATTAACAAATCTATTATTATTGCTATCAGTATCTCTTTTTTTGACATAGATTTACTTTCCACTTGAACATTACTATTTTGCTTTTCCCAACTAATTAATGATATTAAAATGAGCGGAAAAACAATGATAATATTTATAGCAAATTCTCCCCAATTTTTATACAAAGCCGATTGTATGATATAAAGCACACTTTGAATTATGCCAAAAACCATAGAGATTTTATAACGTTTTGCCAATAAAAAGACGTAGATTATTCCTGAAATAGATAGTATTATAGTTAACCAACTACTACGAAAACATATCGATAAAACTACGACAACAATTAGCGATACGATAAAAGTTGTGAGTTCATACCACTTGAACGATTTAAAAAACTTTTGTACCTTTTCCTTATCCGTCACGTTTACCTCTTTTTACCTTAACAATACGTTTATTTGAATATTTGTCTTAATAATTTGTATTAATAATTTGTTTATTTAATATTCTTACCTGAATAGTTATAAATATATATAATTTAAAATTTCAAATATGTCAAATAAACTAATAATAAAATCTCTAACAATTTTTTCTAACAAAATAAAAAGATAATGGATTTTGTTATCTTTCCACTATCTTTTCAATTTATTATTCGTCGTCGCCGAAAATTGCTTTATATTCGTCCATTGTTATAAGGACTGTACGCGGTTTAGAACCATCTTGCGGACCGATGAATCCTGCGCGCTCCATTTGGTCTATAATTCTGCCAGCTCTATTCCAACCGACCGAATATCGTCTAGCAATCATACTGCTACTTGCTTGTTTAGCTTGTATAAACATTCTAAGCGCGTCTTTAAGTACAGGGTCAAATTCTTGATCTCTAAGTGCGCTAGAATCGTGTGTATTTCCGCCCGAATTATGCGGATTCTTAATTGCTTCGCCTGCGTTGTCGTCAAAAACAGGTTTATTATGTTCCTTAATAAAGTCAATGACTTTAGCTATTTCTTCATTAGACACGAATGCGCCTTGAATACGTTTTGGCTCTGGTTTATCCTGTGGCTTGAACAACATATCACCCTTACCAAGCAATTTCTCTGCTCCGCCACCGTCAAGCACTGTCTTACTATCCATATAGTTAGTAAGCGCGAATGCAATTCGTGAAGGAAGGTTTGCTTTAACCGTACCCGTAATGACATCGACTGAAGGTCGCTGTGTAGCGAGCACAAGGTGAATACCAGCCGCACGCGCCTTAGCTGCCAACTTGGCGATTTTGTCTTCAATCTCGCGCTTTGCTTCAAGCATTAAGTCTGCCAACTCATCAACCACGATTACAATAAACGGAATTTTCTCTACACGTTTAGATTTTACAATCTCCAACTTGTTGTACTCATTGATGTTTACTACGTGATTTTTAGCAAACAGAGCATAACGGCACTCCATTTCCTTGATTGCCCACTCAAGCGCATTAACTGCCATATCTTTACCGGTAATAACTTCTGGAATAAGTAAATGCGGCAAGCCATTATAAGTAGAGAATTCCACCATTTTAGGGTCAACTAAAATTAGTCTTAAGTCTTGCGGGCCGGACTTATAGCACAAACTTAAAAGCATTGTATTCAAGCATACCGATTTACCGCTACCCGTACTACCAGCAATAAGCATATGTGGCATTTTATCAAGATTACAGAAGATTATGTCGCCGTTAATATCTTTACCCAACACAAACGAAAGCGGATTTCCGCGCACTCTAAATTCATTGCTGTCAATTAGTTCGCGCAACGATACAGGGCTGACTTGCGCATTAGGGACTTCAATACCGACTAAAGTTTTACCCGGAATAGGTGCTTCAACACGTATTGCACCGTTAGATGCAAGGGTCATAGCAATATCGTCCGCCATTGTAGCGATTTTATTTACCGAAATACCTCTTGGCATCTCTAATTCATATCGAGTGACTGCTGGACCTACCGTCACATTTCTAACTTTTGCAGGAACTTTGAAGTCATCTAGAACTTGCTCGAGTCGGTCAATATTGTCTTGCAACTCGTCGTCGCTGATACGTTTTACATTCTCCATATATTTTAATAGTTCGACAGGAGGTGCAACGTATGGCGGAATTTCTTGCTTAGGTTTAATATCTTCAATTTTTACTTGTTCGCTATTCCCTAACGGCTTCTTAATCTGATTCGGTAAGTGGAATTTTGAAATATCTACACTTGGACGAACAACTTCAGTTTCGACAGTTGAGCCCAACTTGTCTTCACGCGGAACGTATGCGTATTCGTCGATATATTCGTGATTTTTCTCTTTGTCTAAATCAGCATTGACCGTTTCTTCTTTATCAACTGCACCATTATATGTTTCGTCAAAGTTTTCTAATTCTTCTTTAACATCTTCGTCATTACTTTCGTTATATTCACTATCTTCGTCAGATGAAGTTTCTTCTTGATTATCATTGGCATTAACCTTATTTATCTCAGTATAATCATCTGTATTCTCTTCGAACATATCGTCGTAATCGTTTTCATTGAATTCGTCTTGATAATCATCATAATCGTTTTGGTAGTCATCTTTTGCTTCAACTGCATTAGGTAATGCGTCGAAAATATTATAATCTTTTTCGTCTTTAGGTTCTTGACTATCTAATTTCTCAACGTCTTCAAGCGGTTTAATTTCTACACTATTATTCTCGCTCTTTGTTGTACTTTCTTTTGCAAAATCCTCTTTCTTTTCTTCAGTAGAAGGTGTATTGTTAATTATCTTATTTTGATTATTGACGCGCTTACTATTATAATAACCGGTAGCATTATCTAAGAATATATCGTCCGGATTTTCAGGCGGTATAACCGGTTCAATCGGTGTTAAAATGTATTCGCGCTTTGTCATAGGGCGCGACTCTACGCGCTTTTTGTTTATTTCATAACTAGGCATATTGCTTGAAATGATAGTAGTTTCACCTTTTTCTAAGCCTAATTTACGTTTTGCAATCTGCTTTTGTTTTTCTTCTTGCGAAATTGTTTCAGGTTCCGCGATATTCATTTCAAAGTCTTCAATATTCTTAAAGTCAAATTTACTTTTTTGAGTGTGACCTACCGCTCTATCTACCATAATATAGTCGATAATTAGCCCTACAAAAATTGCTAGCACAATACCGAAAAGAATATATGCTCCGACAACCGTAAGTAATTTAACAATAGGATAAGTTATTAAACTAAATACAAGTCCGCCTGCGGTAGTTTTCGCGAGATATGATTCTTTTAAGAACAATCCATAACTGTCCATAGGCAATCTTGAAGTTAAAATTAAGTGAAATATAAAGCATATTATGGTGACTGCTGTTATTAAATACGCAATATATCGTGGTTTTGCTTGAATTTTCTTTTTAGTTAGATAGAATGATGAAATTGCTATTGCTATAATACTAACGGGATAAGTTATAAGACCGAAAAGACCTAATATCGCGCTTTTCAAAAAATTATTTGGTAATACACAAACTAAAAATATTAACGAAAAAACAATCAACACTACTAGCGGTTTATTTATTTTAATCTTAGTCTCATTTTGTGATTTAACCTTCTCTACTTTAGGTTGATGCTCGTGTTTTTGTTTTTCCTTTTTCTCTTTTTCTGGTTTTTTATTAAAAGATGATTTATATATCGCCATAATTATCCTTTGTGATAATTATACAATCAAATTTCTAAAATTCCAAACATTTTATCCACTTTATAAGCAATTCGACACGGTTGTAGGATTAAAACCACTATTTATTGCAAAAGAAATAATTTTCGTCAGTGCATTTACAGTCATCTCGGTAGGGTGCATAAGTATTAAATCGCCGTTAGACAAATCACGTGTTGCACGTTTGTAAATTAAGTCAGAATCTTGGTCGCGCCAATCAATAGTGTCGTGTGTCCACATTATAGTTTTATAATTAAGACTTGTCGCGGCGTCAACAGTAGTCACGTTATATGCTCCGCTAGGTGGTGCAAATAGTGCCATCTCTATTCCTATATTTTCACTTATTACTTTATGACAAAGCGAAATTTCTTGCACATTTCCTTCAAAATCTAAATTGTCTTGGTCCTTATGATAGAAGCCGTGATTGCCGATTTCGTGTCCGCGCGTATATATTTCTTTAATTAAGTCTATGTTTTTAACCGCCCACGAACCGCCAATAAAAAATGTACTCTTCACATTATACACATCTAAAATATCTAGTATATCGCGGACATAATCTTCCCCTTGATATACGTTTATCATAAAGCAAACATTGTTTTTACTGCTATTGCCCGAATAAATCACACGCGCGTCTGCGCTAGCCGTCAGACTGCTCGCGTTAGAAAACGATATACCTATTAAACTTATAAACATAAATACAATAATAATATTTGCAATAATACGCGATTTCTTCATAATTTAATCTATTTATCAAGCACAATATATATTCATATAAAAGGGCTTAATATTATCAAAAGAAAATGTTTTTATTATTTTAAATAAAAACTTTTATTAGGCTATTATTTTTGAAACTGATATAAAAAGGAACTTTACTTTTGTGTGTAGAGTTCCTTTATTCTATTCTGCTAGTTTTAAACAGTTTAACTTTTCATTATTATTTTTTATGTTTAATTTTTTACATAGTATATTTTTCATAGTATATAAAAAAGGACTTTTACTAAAAGTCCAATTTATCGTAAAAATTAATAAATGAAGTTATTTTATAACTTTTTAATAAGTTTCATATCAACTCTACCGCGCTCATCAATCTTTATTGTTTTAACAAGCACTTTATCGCCGACATTTACCACGTCTTCGACTTTCTCAACTCTATCTTTGCTTAATTTAGAAATATGAATCATACCTTCTTTGCCCGGAGCGACTTCAACGAAAGCGCCGAATTGCATAATACGTGTGACAACTCCTTCATATTCACAGTTGAGTTCAAAGTCGGTAGCTATAGCGGTAATCATAGCCTTTGCCTTATCAATCATTGCTTGGTCAGATGATGCAATAAATACATCGCCTTCATCTTTAATGTCAATTTTTACGCCTGTTTCTGCAATGATTTGATTGATAACTTTTCCGCCTGTACCGATAACTTCTCTAATCTTATCTGGGTCAATCTTGAATGTGACAATCTTAGGTGCGTACTTGCTGAGTTCTTTCCTAGGTTGTTTAATCGTCTTCAACATAATCTTTAATATTTCAAGACGTCCAACGCGCGCTTGTTCTAGCGCTGTTTCTAATATATTTCTATCAATGCCGTGGATTTTAATATCCATTTGAATAGCGGTAATGCCTTTTTCTGTACCCGTCACTTTAAAGTCCATATCTCCTAAGAAATCTTCTAGACCTTGGATATCAGTTAATACTGCTACTCTATCGCTATCCTTATCTTTCATAAGACCCATAGCAATACCTGCGACTGGTGCTTTGATAGGAACACCTGCGTCCATAAGCGCTAATGTACTTCCGCAAGTTGAAGCCATAGAAGTTGAGCCGTTTGATGACAAAATATCACTAACTGTACGAATAGCATAAGGGAATTCTTCTTCGCTAGGAAGCACAGCCATAAGTGCGCGTTCTGCTAGTGCGCCGTGACCGATTTCACGTCTTCCTGGTGAGCGAAGTGCTTTTGCTTCGCCTGTAGAATAGCCCGGCATATTGTATTGGTGCATATAGCGCTTATATTCTTCCGTTTCTAGTCCTTCCAACTCTTGCGCTTCGCTAATCATACCCAACGTACAAGTAGTCAAAGCTTGTGTTTCTCCACGAGTAAATACTGCTGAGCCGTGCACGCGTGGTAGTAAGCCCACTTCGCACCAAATAGGACGTATCTCGTTCGTCTTTCTTCCGTCTGGACGAATACCCTTATACAAAATCTTATGACGAACTTTTTCTTTCTTCATATTATAAAGGACTTGATTAATATATTTTACGTTATCTGGGAATTGTTCAGCGAAATGCTCTTGAACGTCCGCTGTTAAATCTTCTTCTAAATCATTACGAATATGTCGGTCGAAAACTTCTAAAACTTTATCTAATTTCTTGTCTGCATATTCTCTTACTGCCTTATCTAGTTCAGCAGGTATTTCGTCAAAGACAATTTTATCTGATTTTTTAACTTTAAGTGCTTTAACGATTTTTTCTTCAAAAGCAACTTGCTTCTTAATCTCCTCGTGCGCGAACATAATTGCATCTAGCATTAATGTTTCACTAACCTCTTTTGCACCTGCTTCCACCATTAAAATAGCTTCTTTCGTGCCTGCTACTGTCAAATCAATTACACTGTTATGTTGCTCATCAACGGTAGGGTTAATAATGAATTTTCCGTCAACACAGCCGATTTTAACCGCGCCAATAGGTCCGTCAAACGGAATATCACTGATAGAAAGCGCGATTGAACTACCAAGCATTGCTAAAGTTTCTGGCGCAATATCTTGGTCTACTGATAGCGGAGTCGCAATAATTGTCACATCGTTATAAAATCCCTTAGGGAACAATGGACGCAAAGGTCTATCAATCAATCTGCTCTTTAAGATTGCGTTATCGCTAGCGCGTCCTTCTCTTCTCTTCCAACCGCCCGGAATTTTACCTATACTATACATTTTTTCTTCATAATCGACTTGTAAAGGGAAAAAATCCATTCCCGGACGTGGCATAGCAGACATTGTTGCATTAACCATAACAACCGTGTCCCCGCAACGCAAAATGCAGTGACCGCTCGCTTGTCCACAATATTTACCAATTTCGACTTGAACTGTTCTGCCACCTATTTCTGTTTTAAAACTTGTCTCTTTCATAATTCTCCTCAAATATAACAAGACCATTCTACCATAGATTAAAAAAAAAAGATATTAAATTAATTAAGTTTTATAAAATTTAATATCTAATTATTATGACGAAATACTATTTTGAGTCAATATTTGTGAATTCATAAATAACGTCCGAATCGGTAATTTCTGCTAAATGCGCTCTTTTTTGATTACACTTGATGATGTGCTCCCTAATTTCTTCTATTAATTTTAAGTCTATATCAGGCGAATAAGGACGATACTCACTTTCTGCTTTTTTCATTTTTTGAATCTCATCAGAATCGTGTTTTATCGCTTTTTGCATAAGGGCAGAAACTTGAATTAACGCGTCAAATTCATTATATGCCAACTCCCATAAAAGACCGAACATCTTATCATAATGATTATCATAGAAATATTTGTCATCGTTAGAAATTAATTTCTTATAGACTTCAAACACCTTATCTCTACTATTAGAAAATGTCTTTATATAAGAATTATTTGAGCCCACGCGTGAAAGCGATTTATCTACTATTTTCATATTTTGCGTCGCAGAAGCAAAGTTTTTATTTTCCCTAATTTCTAGACTTTTTTCACGCGCCTTTTCTTTACTCTTGTATTTTTCAAATTCATCAGTGATATGCATAGTTTTAAGTTCTGCGTTCTTCTTTACTTCTTTACTATCATTTAATATCTTTGAAATAAAACTATATTCGCGCTCATCTTTGCTTGTATCCAATTCCTTTTCAAGATTAGCGATATCACCATTAAGCATATTAATATAATTTTCTAAGCCGTCAATTTCTTTTAAATAAAAACCATTATTCGAGCGAATTTTATGCAAAGGATACACATCATTTAAATACTGCTCTGACTTTCTTTGTATATTAAAAAGGCTCTTATATACTTGCTTCGTAATAACTTTTTCCAAAGCCTTAATAAAAGACTCTACAATGCCTAAATGTGAATCTGTCTTTTTAATTACATCATCCGTAGAGTATTGCACCGTATGTACAAAATTGATTTTATACTTATTTCTAGTATTTTTAGATTTATTTCCGTTATTTTGCTCTTTCATATTTACAATTATATCACATAATAAATTAATATTCAATAAAAATTTTAAAATTTATGAAAAAATCGCCTATTCGGCGATTTAATTAACCACGTATGCCTAATTTTGACTTAATAGCACGTGCACGTTCGATATCTTTCTTTGATAAGTAGTCTAACAATTTCTTTCTAGTAGAAACCATTTTGTTAAGACCGCGTGTAGAATGAATATCTTGTTTATTGTTCTTTAAGTGTTCAGTTAAATTCTTAATTCTAGCGCTAAGTAATGCGATTTGAACTTCTATTGAACCAGTATCTTGTTCATTTGAACCGAACTCTTTAACAATTTCAGCCTTATTAATTTTCATATCTCTCTCCTTTTAAATTCGCCTTAAACCATTTCAACGTCGAGAATTCGTTTTCGATAGTTAAAGGTACTTTTGTTATTCTATACAAATTAGAAAATTTTGTCAATAGATTTTTTAATATTTTTTCGTTTTCAACACACACTAGCAAAGAGGTTTTTAGATATGAAAAAAGTTTTCTTTATATCTTTGATTTTAATTTTGATTATGACAGGTTGCGCTTTCATTGTGCCTACTATAAAGCAAATAAGTGCGCTTCCGGACGATATGGTCGTCACATATAGCGATATTGAGAGTGCAAACGAAGAAGATATTTATAGCCCTATTATTAACCTTGAACTGCCTGAAAATATAAATGTCGCTACGAACGGCGAATTGACCAATACCGTACTTAATATTAAACTTTTCGATTTATTTACTATTAAGAAAGTTAAAGTGCGCTTGCTCACAGATACAGACGTATATGTCGGCGGAGAAACGGTTGGATTTAACCTTTTTAGTGACGGAGTGATATGTGTAGGTAGCAACGCGGTTGTATCTGATTCTGGTTTGGAAGAACCGATTAAAAATAGCGGACTTTGTGAAGGTGATGCAATTATAAAGATTCAAGACGAGAATATAGATGATATTCAAGATATAGATAGAATCATAAACTCAAAAGAAAATGCTGGTAAAGAATTGACCGCCACGATTAGACGTAATGGTGTGGAAAGCGAAATTCCGCTTACTCCTGTATATGATTTATTAAGTCAAAAGTACAAGCTCGGGATTTGGGTTAGAAATAACGCAAGCGGTGTTGGTACTTTAACATATGTGAAAAAGTCTAATTTCAGATTTGGCGCGGTCGGTCACCCAATTGTCGATGCTTCGCTTGGCGAAAATTTCCTTGTAGATAGTGGAAATATTTATAAATGTAAATTACTTGGAATTAAGAAAGGCGAAAAACATAATCCGGGCGAAATCCGTTCTTCAATCAATCTTTCGGACGATGCAATAGGTATTGCGGACACTAATTGTAAATATGGTGTATATGGTAATATATTAAATAAGGGCATTATTGACGCATCACGCACTGCAAGTCTAGGCGGTAGATTGTCCGTTAAACTTGGCGATGCTAAAATCTACTGTGCATTAGACGATGAAGGGGTTAAAGCGTATGATATAAAAATTTTGAAAGCAAATAAACAAAATTCTGCTGACGATAAGAGCCTAACTATCAAGGTGACAGATAAAGATTTGCTCGAAAAGACAGGTGGAATAATTCAAGGAATGAGCGGTAGTCCTATTGTGCAAAACGGTAAAATCATTGGCGCAGTCACACACGTATTCATCGACGACCCTACACGCGGATATGGAGTTTATATAGATTGGATGATTGATAATTAATCAATTTAAAAATTTAATTTTAATTTATAATAAAAATCAATTTAATAAATTAAAAATTAAAAATGAATTTTAAATTATTAAAAATCAATAAAAATTTATAAAAAATTTTAAAAAATATCAAAAATTCACGTAAAATTAATAAAAATTTAATAAAAAATAGTTAAAAATTAATTTTTTAACCATTTTTTCATTTTTTTAGAAAATAAAATATAATTCTATATTTAGAAATTTAATCATAAAATAATTATGCGATTATTTAATTTATTATTCGATAATATTAGAAGACGTTATGGATATTTTATTTTTTTAAGCATAATCACAATAGCCATAATTGTCCTTGCGGTATTCTCTGCTATCAATTTTGACGGCGGAGTTTTGCCCATTGATTTATCTAATGTCCCATATATTAGATATTTGAAAGATGATTGCAGTTTCTTCTTTTTAATATTCGGTAATTTACTAACCCTTACTATATTTATCGGATTTATTATATTTTTTAGTTGGAAAAAATATCTTTTACCTTTGTCTTTAATATTATACCTATATTTTGTATATAGCCAAATCGTTATATATGTAAGTCTTATTTTAATCTATGGATTTTTTAACACTATTATATTGATAATTTTACTTACAATATTTTTATTAATTGAATTTTTATTGCTTCTCTTAATTTTGATTAGTTTAATAGATTGTTGCGGGGCGAACAATTTCTTCTCGTTGTGTTTTAATCGTTTACATTCGCCTATTTCACTTTTACTTCTTTGCTTATTGATTACAACCTTACTATTTTCAATTATTCTAGCACTTCTCCGCTCATTTGTAATATTATTAGTTTACTAATTTAATCATCAAACCTTAAATTTAAATAAACATAATTGTCCATATTATATTCCAAATTTTTCTCTATTAGATTTTTTGCAAATTCGCTGAGTTTAGACACCCTTACTCCGTTTACTAATGGGTCAATATATCTTACTTTTGCTTTCGTATGCACGAAATAAACATTACTTGGAATGTCCTTCGAACTATTTACGACCTTCGCATTTTGCCAAATATTAAAAATATCTTTATATCTTGAGTCTTTAATTAATTTAATAACATCTTCTTCTTTCACTTTATATAAATATTCTAGGTCAATAACCTTTTCTTCGTTTAATCGCTTTATAATATCAGCTAAAAATTGCATTGAAAATCTTGTTTTATCTTCACGATAGATTATTGACAACTTACTTGTAATGCCAACGAATTTTTCTGCTATCTCTTTTGATTTAAATCCTAATTCTACAATACCGCGTTCGTTTTTTTGAATATAAATATTGTCATATATTTCTTTGATTTCTTTAATGTTTGCAAGTTCGTATGTGAAAAGTGCGTTTGATAAAGAATACTCTAATCTATCAGCTGACAACTGCGGAGTATCATTATCCGCAATAGGATATATGTGATAATCTTCAACTTCACTTTGTGTTAACCTGTCTTTTTTCAATAAATTAAGAATTTCCGTAGAATTAAAAATAATTTTACTTGTTAAATCTTCTGTCGCTTCTTGATTCTCAGCATCGCCCAATAAAAAATCAATGCAATGTTTGAATGCGGGCGTTGCTATATCGTGCAACAGCCCTGCGATTGTTTGCTTTTTGTCGTGCGTAAAATGCCATATAATTAGCGCCACACCGACAGAGTGGTCAAGCGATGAAAAGAAACGTTCGCTTTTAATTAAACTCGAATAAATCGCCCCGCAAGTAGTGCTAATGTATTTTTGTTTTTGCAACTCTACTGTATTAATATAATTATTTAACCATTCAGGGAATTGGGGTTCTAATATCTTGTAATACTCTACTATTTTATTCTCATCTCTAGTTAACTTTTTCATATCTTCCTTTTTAATTGAATTTTATACAACGTTTGAATCTAAAACGAACGACCCAAAGTTGTGAACTTTGTCCACTTTCTAAAATATTATACATTAATTATTATTAATTTTCAATTAAAGCTTGTTAATTTTTAATATTTTATTATATAATTAATTTAGGAAATTTAGGAGGAAATTGTGAATAATAGTTGGAACTTAGACAAATTAAAGAAGCAGGCTATTGAAAATCAAAATTTTGATGAGCATGTATTATGCAAATCTGGAATATTAAAATATGAAGATTTAAAAGTTTTAGATATAGGTTGTTCAAATGGATTTAAAACTAAAATGCTATTTGACAAATATGATAATATAACAAATATTACAGGAATAGATATTGATTATAATGCAATAATCGAAGCAAAAAAAATCTTTATAAAAAATAAGAAATACAAATTTGAATTAAAAAGTATTGATGAATTAGATAACAATTCAAAATATGATATAATAAATTTATCCTATGTTTTGCAACATCTAGAGGATCCACAAAAAGTTTTAAAAAAACTGAAAAATCTTCTTACTGATAGAGGAATAATAATTTTAAAAGTTCCAGATGATAGTTTTAAATTTTGTTATCCAGATAAAAAAGATCTATTACACAAAATATTTAATTTATACGAAAATGAAATTATGAGAAAACAAAATACAACAAAATATACTGATAGATATATAGGTAAAAAAGTATATAATTATCTCGTGGGAAGTGAATATAATAATATTAAACTATATTATTATGTTACCAATACCATTGGCAAGACACGTGAACAAAAATTAAATTTTTTTGATAGTTCTATTGGATTTAGAAGTGCTATAAATAAAAACAATGTTTCGGAAAAAGTAAAAAATAAAATGGAAAAGTTATTAAATGATTTAAAAAAAGAATTCGAAAAGGAAGGATTTTATTATACAATGACAGTCCTTTACTATATTGCAAGCAAATAGTACAATGGAATAATTTATCTATATGAATTGAATAGAAATAGAATAATATATAGCAAAAAAAATTTATTTGAAAAATAGTAAAATTTACATATTTAGATTGGAATTTAGAAAGATTTGGATATAGTCCAATATCAATTTCGAATATGTTAGCTGATTATGGCTATGACGATACACCTGTTGATATGGCAAAAAATATCATTTGTTAAACAAAGCATATTTTATTATACCTTTTCAAAAATAGAGGTATTAATGATAAACTAATAATATATTGGAGCGGGTAATGGGAATCGAACCCACCTCACAAGCTTGGGAAGCTCGCGTACTACCGATGTACTATACCCGCAAGTATCATTATTTTATCAAATATTTTTATCTTTGACAATTATTTTATCTAAATTTCGTGTGATTTGTTTTTTATTTGCTTACCTAAAGTTTATATAGTTATATAATTTATTTTATATTTTCATAAAAGTTGTAAATAAACATTAAATACTCCCTTTAAATTGGTATGTTAAGTTGACATAATCTTTTCAGTTTAGATATAATTATGAAAAGGACAATTTATGGATATCATCAAAAAGATTCAAACCGAACTTTTCGCTTTTAAAGACGAAAAATATAAGGAATTTAATTCAAAATTAATTCCTAATATTTTTTCTGATAAAATAATCGGTGTACGAATACCGAAAATAAGGGCACTTGCAAAGCAATACAAAAATAACGAACAAATAGACGATTTTTTATCTGCACTTCCGCATAAATTTTTAGAAGAAAATTTGCTTCACGTATTTATCGTTAATGAAATAAAAGATTATCACGATTGCTTAGAAAAAATAAAATCATTTTTGCCTTTCATAGATAATTGGGCAGTATGTGACGCGCTCCGTCCTAACTGCTTTACTAAGAACACTGACATATTGCAACCTATAATAAATGAAATGTTGCATTCTAATCACCCTTATATAATCCGATTTGCAATCTCAGTACTAATGTTAAATTATTTAGATGATAATTTTAATATTTCGCAACTTGAAAATGTAGCAAGTATCCGTTCGACCGATTACTATGTAAATATGATGCGCGCGTGGTATTTTGCAACCGCACTGGCAAAGCAATATGATAGCACTATCTCAATTCTAAAAAATAAACAACTCGACAAATGGACGCACAACAAAACAATCCAAAAAGCAAGCGAAAGTTTCCGGATAAACGAGCCCACAAAAACCTACTTAAAAACATTACGATTAACATAATATGATATAAAAAGTATATCGATTTTAATATACAGATTTGATTAATAAAAAAATTGACTTTTCAGTCAACTTCTATTTGTTTAGTGGTAATAAGTGAAGCAAAAGCATTCCTGCCATTAAACAAATTACTCGGAATAAATTTACTCAGGTAGTTATTTATCGCAAACAGTATTTATTTAGATAAGCGCCTTGATAAAAAGTTTGCATTTTGAATGTAATGTTTATTTATTGGTTGACTTACAACAATTCATTATATATAATAGGATTATTAATGGAGATGGAATATGTTAATAAATAAAATGCACAATAAAATAGTGAATGAAACTGATATCGATAAAATTCTTGATATTCTAAAAGATATTTGCATTGAAAAAATAAGAGGATTAAGAGAAGATACTTATCAATTTTCTGTCTATCACCAAAAAGGTAATCTTTATTTTGGTATGTCTAGGCAATTTGCAAAGGGGAAAAGTGAAGAATACTATCAGCATTATATTGATTTAGTTTTCCCAATTCCGTATAAAGAAGAAATGCGTGAAGATTTTTGGCTTGAAGATAATGACGAGGATTTTAGTGTGGAAAATTTCATAGAACATATTAAAAATAGCAAAGCCTACAAAACTATAAAAGAAAGTAATCTAGAACCTCTTTCTGTTAGCTCAGGAATCAACGAAACATAATTGTATAATAAAATAAAATATTAAAAAATGTAAGTCAGCATTTAATACTACTTACATTTTTTATTGTTAATTTGTTTAATAATGCGTTGTCATTATTCATTTTTTAATGGTAAAATAAAATTCAATGACTGATAAATGCTAATTTCTCGATAGTCTTAAAGTAGTGAGCGCATTAAGAAAACAATTAACAACTGTTTTTAGCATTAAGCGGAAGAAATCCGCGTTTAATTCAGCCCGACAAGGGTCTAACCCCTCGGGGTGAGATTCCCCTTGATTAATAAAAAAATTGACTTTTCAGTCAACTTCTTTTTTGGTAGTCCCAAGGGGAATCGAACCCCTGATACCACCGTGAAAGGGTGGTGTCTTAACCGCTTGACCATGGGACCACGTCGCAACACTCGCTTTTTAAGCGCTTGCTCATTTCATTTCGCAACCTTATCTTTTGCTCGGTTGCTCCTTCTCCCACTTCATACTCCGTACTTGTGGGTGCCCGTCTTGAACACTCGCTATTTTAGCGCTTGCTCATTTCATTTCGCAACCTTATCTTTTGCTCGGTTGCTCCTTTCCCCACTTCATACTTAGTACTTGTGGATGCCCGCTCAACTTTTACAAATAAAATCTAGCGATAATGCAATCGTATTCATTAAGCGTGGTGGCGATGGGTGGAATTGAACCACCGATCTATCGGGTATGAACCGATTGCTTTAACCGCTGAGCCACATCGCCAAATACTTACGTATTATACCGAAAAAATCTTTTATTGTCAAGGTTTTTACAAAAGTTTTTCAAAATAAGATTTTTAATATTTTTAGAAATAATATATCGCAAATTTATTTATTGTCTTTTAGTTGTTGATTTAAGTGGACAAAATTTAAGATTGATTGTTTAGCGCAAATGCGTTGTCCATTATTGTCCGTCCTAAATTTGACCCCTTCATTAATTAACTTATTCATTTGTGCACTCTCTCCACCGAACGCGTATGATTTAGACAACTTTCCATTAGCATAAACTACTCTATGGCACGGAATTTCATTCGGATTTTTATTTCTATGCAGAACTTTCCCTACTTGTCTAGCATAATTTTTATACCCTATTAGTTTCGCTATTGCACCATATGTAGTCACATATCCGCGCGGAATGTTCTTTACCACATCATACACTTTTATACAAAAATCTTCTTGCATTATTATATTTTAAAATTATAAAAAGCCTTTTGTCAAGATATTATTGACAATCTCGTTATTATATGCTAGCATACTTGTATAAGGAGAAGTTATGCACACAGTAAAAATAACAAATTATATAAAATTCGGAACATTAACCAAAATAGTTGATGAATTTTACGAAATTCCACAAAACATAATTTGCGAAGAAGATGGTCACATTATGAATTTCAATAGTCATTTTCAAGCCTATATATGCACCTGCTCTAACTGCAAAAATATGATAAGCGCTAAAGATTATGTTGAACGCAAACTTAAAGAATACAGTCAATCAGAGTACCCAAAAAATTTAACTAACGACAACAAAGAGCAAACTGAAGAAGCGAATAAAGAATTAAATAGAAATTCAAATCTCTAAGATAATTTATTACCCTAAATAAAAATGGACTTTATTAAAACGAATGAAAGTCCTTTTTTACTAAAAGTATTAATATCAATTATTGATTTGTTCTTGAAAATTTGTATTTTAATTATATGTAAAAAATAAAAAATTTATTTTAAAATTAAATAATTTTAAACTATTGACAAAGTAAAACTATTGTGTTATTATTTCGTCGTTTTATAAGGGGAGGGGGTTAAATTGAATACAAAAGTAAAAAAGTCTTTTAAAGAAAGGTTGCAAGAAAAAAAGCAAGCTAAGCAATATCGAAAAGAAAACAATATTCCTACACTTTGGACTTATATAAAACCTTTCAAATCTTCTATATTCGCATACATTGCATTGTCTATTTTATATATAATTTTCAGCACTGCTGATACACTTATAGTCGCTCAAACTATTACTTTAATCACTGAAGGAAGATTTTCTCAAGCTCTATATTATATCATATACATAATTATTTTAAATTTATTACTACGATTTGACAATATGCTTTCTTCAATAATTTTCTGTAATTTCCAAAACAAATTTGTTTCAAATCTTAATCGTGATTTATCTATGCAAGCCTTTAAATTTAATGCTACCACTTATTCCAATAATCCCTCGGGAACATTTGTTCAACGTATAATTCAAGACCCTATGTCTGTTGTACAGCAATTAGTAAGTATTGTTGACATTATAACTAGTGTAATTAATTTCTTAATAATATTTATATATATTATTTACCTTAATTACATAATGGGATTAATGTTTGTATTAGGCTTTGTTTTGTTGACTTGTATAAACAAATCAAAACTCAAAACTTGGAAGAAAAAACAAAAGATTTCTAATCAAAAATCTGATAAAATATACTCGCTAACTACAGAAATAGTAAAAAGTGAACGCGATATAAAATCATTAGGGTTGGAAAATAAATTAAGCGAGTTAACGACAGAAAAATATAACGACTTAAACACATTTAATCGTAAAAAATATATTACTCATACTTATTACAATACCGCTATCAGATTAACAAATGTATTAACAGAAATTTTTGCGATGGCAGTAGGAATAGCATTATTAGACCATTCGCTTATAACGATTGCTACATTTATGATTATCTATACTAACAGCTCTAATTTTAGAAGTTTAGGATATCAAGTATCTAATTTACAAGAAATTTTTACTAACATAAAAATATATTCGGAGCGAATGTTTAACCTATTCGACAACAAAAAATTTCCTATTGAAACATTCGGCACAATTGATGCGGGGGAATTAAAAGGTAGAATTGAATTTAAAAAAGTTGGTTATGCTTACAGCGACAAATTATCTAAAATCGACAATTCAAAAGAATTAAACGACGAATACGAATTAAGTGAAAATAAAAAAGTTTTAAACAACTTATCTTTTAAAATTAAAGCAAATACAACCGTTACATTTGTCGGAAAATCAGGAAGTGGAAAATCTACAATTTTGTCTTTAATGTCAAAAATGTACACGGCGAATGAAGGGCAAGTTTTATTAGACGGCATAGACATTAAAGATTTAACAAAAGAATGTTTAAGGAACAATATTTCGTTAGTTAATCAATTTCCGTACATATTTGACTTGTCTATTCGTGAAAATTTACTTATGGCGAAAGCGGACGCAACCGAACAGGAATTAAAAGAAGCAATAGACAAGTCATATCTATCAGACTTTATAGACAATCTCCCTAATGGAATAGACACAGTTGTGGGTGAAAGCGGTATTAAACTGTCTGGCGGACAACGTCAACGTTTAGCAATCGCGCGGGCATTATTAAGAAAGTCTAGTATAATTTTATTTGACGAAAGTACAAGTTCGCTAGATAATTACGCGCAAGGATATATCAAAAAGAGTATTGACGGACTCAAAGGCTCTAGCACTATAGTAATTGTGGCGCATAGATTATCTACAATAAGGAATGTCGATAAAATTTATTTCTTAGACGAAGGAAAAATAATAGACAGCGGAACATTCGACGAATTGTACGAAAACAATGAAATGTTCAAAAATATGTTCCTTGCCGAAAACATTTAAACCGATTTTAACGAAATAAAACTAATCAGTGAAATGATATTAAAAATATTAAATATACGTTCATTTCATTACGATTAGTTTTTATTTTTAACTAATTTTCTTTAAATTCTACGATTAGTAGGATAAATTCGTATAATCTTTTGATATACTGAACGTAAGGAGATAAAATTATGGATACAATCAAGATAGGAAAGTTCATTCAAGAACAACGAAAGTTAAAAAAATTAACCCAATTACAACTAGCAATAAAAATAGGTGTAAGCGAAAAAACTATATCAAAGTGGGAATGCGGAAAAGGTATGCCTGACGCTTCTTTAATGCTACCATTATGCAAGTCATTAAATATTAGTGCGAACGAATTACTTTCTGGCGAAAAGCTCTCGAATAATGAATACAAGGACAAAGCCGAAGAAAACATTTTAATTTTAAAAGCAAGTAATGAAAGAAATATTAAAAATTTATTAAGTATAGAATGGGTATTGGGAACACTTTCCTCTATCATATATATTTTTCTTTTGTTTTGCGCAAGTTTTGCTGTTGAAAATCTAGTGTGGAAAATCGCTACATTTATATTAGCATTTATTTCACTTTTAATTGGAGTCTCTTTTGCTTTAAGGATTGAACAAGTTGCAGGGTTTTATGAATGTGCGCACTGTCACCACAAGTATATACCAAAATATTCTTCTATTTTCTTTGCTCCTCACTGTGGACGCACACGTTATATGAAATGTCCAAAATGCAATAAACGCACTTGGAATAGAAAAACTTTATCTTCAGATTAATAGCCATTAGCCATTTGACATATACTCTGTTCTATTCAAATAAAATCAAAAATAATCAATATAATTTTTTAATAACTTTATGTAAATTCATCTATAGTCTTACTTATTATAAATTAAAGATATAAACTGTCATAAAATCTATATTCCCCCTATTGCTTTTTAATTTTGTTTGTATTATTATATATAAATCGAAAATAAATCATCTTATATGATGATAAAAGATACTTTTACAACTAATCTTATTTTAATATGTATGTCAACTATTTTCGTTATATAGGAGAATTTATGCAAGAAAAATTAAAAAGATATTTAGAAAAATTAATTTCTACTGAGTATAGTAGAAATAAAAATGATATTATTGTGAAAGACATTTTCAAATCGTTGAATCTGGAGTACTCGTATTTTGATATGACTCCCATTTACGACGTATGCAAAGGATTAGGAATTAGAGTAGTCACCACTGATTACAAAGGAAATGGCGATGTCGCACAATACATTGAAAGGTCGGACAGGCACCCGTTTATTAGTGTAGATTACACAACTAATTGTAGGCGCGTTAGGTTCAATATTGCTACTATGATATACTGTGCGCTTCATACTAGTTTTAATAAAAGTTATGTTGTCACGAAGACTCCTGAAAATCAAAAATTACATAGCGCAAAAAAGTTTGCAGCTTCCTTACTTATGCCGACGCCTCGTTTGAAAAGCGTATTATATGAAACTGATGAAAACGGAGAATACAAGTATCTGGCTAAATACAACGGAGAGTTGGTAATACCCTTTAAAAATATTCATTACGTAGCAGAGCGTTTTGGCGTAGAATTCGCAGCCTGTGCAAAAAGGATATTCCATTCTAAGCTAGTCAATATACGAAGAATAGCAGAAACTGATTATGACGAATTGAAGCGAAGACTAACAACGCCAGAAGCCTCTGAGGCTATGCGCAAGAAGCTAATACCAGACTATGACGAACACGATTATGTCTTAAAAACATATTTACTCAACAATTTATATTTCCCCAAAATTACAAAAATCAGTGAAGAAATTTGCGAAAAATTGCGCAGAGAAACTGTTAAAAATGACTCATTAATTGAAGGCGTCATAAGTTCTGCTAGAAACATAGAAAGATTTTTAAATAAGTATAAGGCTAATAAATTAGAAGAAATGTACAAATTGCCTATATCTCATAGAATAATTATAGGCCATTACGAAACGATTAAGGACCTAGAGAATATTCCTTTTAATAAATATTTTTTCAATGAATTACATTCAAGACTATTCAAATATGCACAATCTTCAAAGGAAGAAATTGAATGGTTGCAAGACCCTGAACACTGCAGACGTGGCGGTAAAGATGACTTCATTGAATTTGTGCCCGGTCAATATCGCAAAACTCAAAACGCACTTATGCACGCAAAATTTACTACCGATTCAGTCGAAGATATTTATATGAACATTAGTAATATTTATTATGATGCGGAATACCTTTTAAACAATAAAGATAATTATTCTAATGTCGAATACATTAACCGCGTTAACAATCTTGTTCACCGATTCTGCGTTTGTCATCCTTTCGATGACGGAAATGGTAGAGTTGCTCGATTGTTTATGAATTATATGTTTGTTAAAAAGGATTTACCACCAGTTTACATAAATGCTTCAAAACAAAGACAACCATATATTAAAGCATTAATTGAGTTGTCAGACTCGTGCCGAAATACTTTGTATGAAAAAATAGACTACAGCAAATTAAATAGCATAATTATGGATTGTATGTTAGAAACAGAATGTTTATTCTATCCAACAAAGAAAATGTTGTCTCAACCTATAGAATATATAGATAGCCAAAAGTCAAAAAATTAAAACATACATATTTAAAATATATAATGCTAGGTAATTTACTTATAAATAGCTTCTATACATATGTAATTAATATAAAAATATAACCCATTATTAAGGCAACTTAATTTATGGGTTATTTTTTACTTAAAATAAAACGAGATTAGTATAATATTTTAATTTATACACAAACGAACGAAATAGCGAGTCAATAAATGACTTGCTTAGTATTCGCAATAAACAAATATGCCCGCTAAATTACTCTATTTATAAAAGTTTTATGGTGCTCCTGTACGGACTCGAACCGTAAACACCCAGTTCCGAAGGAGCGACCTGAAAATGCCTAGAGTTCGACTTTTCGTATCATATTTTACCATAAAATATCATATAAAAAATCTCTCAATCCCTTTATTTATCAGCATTTTAGACACTTCATCTTATCAAACAAGATTATACAATACAAACACCTAAAAATACAACACAAAACACCCCATTTGCAAAAATCTTGCATATTTCTTGCAAAAATTTGTAACAATTATTAGATTTATGTTGAATTTATGATATAATCCATATTAGTAAAAGGAATTTTTATATGAATTTTAATTGTTTAATCCCAGAACTAAGAGTTTATGATTTAGAAAAATCAAAAAAATTTTACACGGAAATTTTAGGTTTTGAAATAGCATATGCAAGAAATGATTTCGCAA
>CALWEJ010000008.1 GCA_944377165.1 uncultured Clostridia bacterium
GCAAGTTCTCTTGGGAGCCCTGTGACTGCACTTTTACTCGTTCGCTTGTTTCACAGCGCGAACATCGTTTTAAGCTTATTTGTTCGCTTGTCCCAATCGAAGCAAGTTCTCTTGGGAGCCCTGTGACTGCACTTTTACTCGTTCGCTAGTTTCACAGCGCGAACATCGTTTTAAGCTTGTTTGTTCGCTATTCCCAATCGAAGCGAGTTCTCTTGGGAGCCCTGTGACTGCACTTTTAGTCGCTGCTTGTTTCACAGCGCGAACATCGTTTTAAGCTTGTT
This sequence comes from uncultured Clostridia bacterium, assembly GCA_944377165.1. Classification (GTDB taxonomy): domain Bacteria; phylum Bacillota; class Clostridia; order Christensenellales; family UBA1242; genus Onthoplasma. The sequence continues at coordinate 282 of CALWEJ010000008.1, forward strand.
TGTTCGCTATTCCCAGATCGAAGCGAGTTCTCTTGGGAGCCCTGTGACTGCACTTTATTCGCTGCTTGTTTCACGGCGCGAACATCGTTTTAAGCTTGAATGTTGCTATTCCCAAATCGAAGCAAGTTCTCTTGAAAAGCCGATGCGCTACACAACTACACAAACGGATTCTAGTTTGTTTATGAGCCTTATTTCATTTTACAGTTTTGTCTGTCGCACAAATGTGCGCAACTCCAATGCTGAAATTCGCGTTTATACTGAACATAAATATCTCTCAATCAATGGATATTCTCCCTGTATGAAATATAAACACTACTGTACACATCTTCATAGTCTTTATTTAGTTAAATGGACTAACCATTACTTTATATATTAATCATTTTAATAAATTTGTCAATCAATTTTTCTGTTTTCAATTTTTATTAATTGAAATTATTTTGTCTTGATTAATAGCTTTTTCTAATTATTTTATTTTTATATAAGTCGTAAACAAGTCGTATTTTCAAGTTAAAAGCTTTTTATTCTTATGCAAAAAATATTTAATATTCTGAAATCTTTAAGTAAAATTTAAAGATATGATTTATATTTTCATAAGTAGAAGAAATTAATTTTTATTGAAAAATTTTTTAAATAACGCAAAAAACAACAAAAAAACTGCAAATTTGTATAATTTTTCTATTCTTTTTTAAAATTTTTATAAAAAATTCTAATTACCTTATGATAAATTTAATTTATTTTAAGGGGAAAATATGAAAAGTAAAATTAATTCAAAGTTTATTTTAAAATATTTTGCACTATTTTTTTTGACTCTCGTAATAGCAAATAGTGAGGCTAAAGGACTAAGTCCATTTTTGTTTGCACTATTTTTTGCGTGCATATATGTCGGGCTAGACGAAAAACTTTTATCTATATTTAGTTTAGTTAGCGCAATGGTGGTAGCGCCTACATTAGAAAATTTCTATATAGCGATAACGGTAGTCGCCGTTGGACTAATAATGTATTATTTGCATAGGCTTATAAAGAAGCGCTTGCGCTTAGTCACATTATTTATATGCTATTTAATTTCGCTTGCAACATATATATACTACAATCTTGCTGACTTAAAAAATCTTATATTTTACATTTTGCTAGGAATAATATCATTATATGTTTTTATAGTAGTCATTCAGCTGTTCGAAAAAAAGAATTGTTTTAAACTCTCGTTAGATGAAAGTATTTGCGCGCTATTTACAGTGGCGGTTATAGGGCTAGGGCTTAGCGAAGTTTATATTTTCGAATTTTCTCTATACAGGTTCGTGCTTGCCCTTATCATTTTTATTTGTGTAAGTATTGGTAGCCCAATAACAACTTTTTCTCTGACTCTATCGTTTGCACTAGGGGTGAGTTTAAACGAATTTTCGCTTGCTAGTATGGCGGAATTTAGTTTGATAGCATTGTTTGCTAGCATATTCAGTTTACCGCATAAGTTTAAGATTGTATTAATGGCTATTATAGCAGAAACTTTTATTCAACTGTATTTCAATATGAACGGACTAGCGAATGTATATGCAATTTTACCTATACTTATTGCTGGGCTAATATTTATCATTATTCCGAATAAAGTTATTAATAGTTTATCCGACATTGTATATGTTAAACGAAGCGAACTTTCATCAAGAAATTTAATCAATGCTACGCGAAAATCGTTAAGGCGAAGGCTAAGCGAACTTAGTAATGTCTTTAACGATATGAAAAATTTGCATTTAAATATGATTAAACGACAGTTAAACAAAGAAGAATTAATCGCTATGCTCACGCGTGAGATTACTAGTAGTTGCTGTAAAGATTGTATTGATAAAACTCGTTGCACGCGTTCAATCGGCGCGGATAATAAGTCTAATCTTGAATCACTAGTTGAAGTCGCTGTCACTAAAGGGAAAATAACTTTACTTGATATTCCGTCTGGACTCACTAATAGGTGCGCAAAAATCAATAATCTAATAACACTTATCAATCATTTAGTGGACGAATATTCGCAATATAAATCAATGCTCTCCGATATAAATAATGTTAAAATCTTGCTCGCCGACCAAATGGGCGCAGTGTCAAAACTTTTGTTGAATATTGGAGATGAAATTGATACAAATGCTACCTTTGATGTTTCGCGCGAAAACAAGATAATTTCGCGCTTACTTTCTATGAACATTGATTGTAAAGAAGTTTTGCTATACACAGAGAAAAATAACGACTTATCTGCCGTAGTCGTTTCAAAGACAACTCCTAATAACTCCGCATTAATAGAAAAAGCAGTCGGTGATTGTCTAAAACTTCCTATGCGTGTAGTGAATATCACTCAGGCGGACGAAAGTGAATATAGTTCATACAGTTTAAAGCGAAGATCAAAATACGATTGTGTGTTTGGACTAGCTAGTTGCAACAAGGGGCATAATGACGAATCAGGCGACTGCCATAGCATAATACGTCTAGCATCAAATAGATTTTTACTAGCGCTATGTGACGGTATGGGTAGCGGACAATCCGCGCATAAAATGAGCGCAATGACCTTGGGTCTAATAGAAAATTTCTACAAAGCAGGGTTCGATAATGATATAATATTAGAGAGTGTGAATAAACTACTCGCGATTAACAATCAAGAGTCATATTCTACGCTTGACGTATGTTTGTTGGACCTTAATTACCAGATAGCGGACTTTATAAAAGTGGGCGCGCCGTTTGGACTAATAAAACGCGACGGAAATGTGGAAATCGTGAATGGTGGTGCGTTGCCAATAGGGGCGCTTGATAGTGTCAGTCCATATACTTACAAGAGTGCCGTGACGACTAAAGATATAGTGATCATGGCGACGGACGGAATAACGGACGCATTCGTCACACAAGAAAATATGATAGAATTCGTGTCAAAAATCGCAAATAATAATCCGCAATCAATAGCAGAAGCTATTTTAAACGAAGCACTTAGACTAAACGATATGTATGCTAAAGATGATATGACTGTGTTAGTGGCGCGCACTTATTTAAAAGATTAGTTTTATTTTTATCCACAATATATTGTGTAAATCAAGTGTGCAAATGTGGATAACTTGTATTCATTTTAAATTGTCAAATTAAGGAAATAAGAGATTTTTGCATTTATCACAATATGTTTACTTTAATTTATCTTTATGTGAATAATTCGTGTAAAACATTAATCTAAAGAATTTGTGTACACAGTATAATAATTCAATTTCTTTTGAATTTCATATTGACAGTTTATGTCTTGTGAAATTTTATTATTTTATGTGATAAACTTAAAATTTTATAATAAAGACGGAATTAGACCTTGCGTAAAAGAGATTTAACAATATAGTAAAGAGTTAATAATATAGTTAGCATAAAATAATAATATCATAAATATAAAAAATAAAATTTATATAAATTTAATATAGCCTATTGCAATTTTTGTCTTCGTGTTGTATAATGAGAAAAATTGAGTAGGAGAGATAAATGGAAAACGTTTTAGACTATATTAAACAGAATAATCTCATTAAACCGCGCGAAATTATAGGCGTTGCGTGCTCAGGTGGTCGCGATAGTATAGCACTTTTGCACTACCTAAATAGCATAAAGGAAGAACTTGACATTGAAGTAGTTGCAATCAATGTTGACCACGGAATACGTCCTACTAGCGCATTTGATACTGAATTTGTAATGAATTTTTGTAAAGAAAATCATATTCGTGCATACAAGTTTAAAGGTGAAGCACTAAAAGTCGCTAGCGAAGAAAAACTTACGATTGAGCAAGCCGCACGAAAGGTTAGATATGGTATTTTTGAAACAGTGATAAAGCGCGGTCTTGTTGACAAAATAGCGTTAGCGCATCATCTTAATGACCAGGCAGAAACAGTATTGCTTAACATTATACGCGGAGCAGGATTATCCGGTGCACGCGGTATGGAGCCAATGCGCGATGGCATTTATATTCGTCCGCTTTTAAATACTCCGCGTGAGGAGATAATGGCTTACTTAGACGAAAATGGACTAGAATACGTCGAGGACGAAACAAATAGTGATATAACCTATTCACGCAATTATATTCGTAATATAGTTATGTCGGCACTTAGAAAGCACTTTAAGTCGGTAGATAAAAATATCGTTAATTTCGCAAAAATTTGTGCTAAAGATGACAATTACATAAATAGCCAAATAGATATGAGTACAATGATTGAAACTAAAGACTATGTTAAGTTGCCATTGACTTACTTCTACCTTGATGAAGCGATTGTTAACCGAATACTAAAAAAAGTGTTTAGTAAATTCGCTAGTCAAGATATAGAGAGCAAGCACATTAATATGGTTAGAGCATTTGCTCTAGAGGCGGAAAACGGAACGGTAATCAGTTTGCCATTTAAAATAAAGTGTATTAAAGAGTACGATTATCTAACTATCGGCTATATTAAGAAAAAAGATATGTCAGGCAATTATCCATTTAGGAGCGGAAAATTAAGGATAGATGGATATGGAGTTATTCGTACCACTTCAAGTAAGGTGCGCACTGAACCTAAATCGCATCAGCACATAGTAGATGCAGGACGAATTCCAACTACTGCGGTATGGAGATTTAGAAAAGAAGGCGACGTTTTCGCGCCACTTGGTTTAGGCGGAAGTAAGAAGTTAAAAGATTATTTTATCGATAAAAAGATTCCTAATCGTATGCGTCAAGAGATACCTGTCCTTGCAGACGGCAACAAGATATTAGTAGTGGCAGACATTGAGATAGCGGACGAGGTCAAGGTCACAGATGATACTCATCAATTCTTTAAAATCAATTACGAGAAAGAGTTGTTCTAATAAAAAACAGAGTTATTCGTTAACTCTGTCTTTTTTTTCTTCTTTGATAGGTTTGTTCTGACTTGAAATAATAGACTTTTTAGTGACAAATATTTTTAAGCCCGCTTCTACGACTTGAACATTTATTTCATCTAAAGTTAAGATACGTCCGTCAATGCACGATTTGATTTTATTGTTTGAGTTTGTAATCTTTAATGCTTTTAACCAAAATTGTTTAGTCCTATCTTCATATATGTGTTTACCATTATGGAATAGTGTTAAATATCGTGATTTGTTCTGTTCGTTAGTATATAGGGAATAGTTTAGATTAAATAATCCGTCGTGAACATTAGATAGTGGGCTTAACGGTTCGCCGTCTTGATACCCGCCGTTAAATATGGACAATTCATATATATTTTCATTCTTCGGTTTTCCGCTTTTCATATCTATATTAAGTGAAATTCCTTCGAACTTATTGCCGTATTTTATACGTACATAATTTTTTGTAAAATAGTTTTTGAATTTATACTGGTCATATATTTCATATATATCCGCACTTGCACCTAATATTATGTAGTTAAGCGCAATCATATCGTTGACGATAAGATAATCTACCGGTTCAACGTTTGCAGAAATTATATCTTTAATTGCTTGAATAGGGTTAAAACTCAAATTCAAAAATTTAGCAAAATCGTTTAATCTTCCGGCGGGTATAATGCCTAATTTAATTTTTGATAAATCCTTAATTGCATTAACGAAATAATTTATTGTTATGTCGTCGCCAATAATGACGAATTCGGTTTCATTCATATTTTTTAATTCGATAGCATTAGCAACTAAATTGTCGTAATCAATAGAAAAATATACGGAATATTCCGCTTTCACAGATTTTAAGTATTTAACTACGCGCTTTGTTATCTGCTCACTTTCAAGATTTTGTGTGTCGGGCGCTACGAGAATGTTTAACATACTTATATATTAACCAAATTAAAAAAATTTTGCAATGATTTTAAATAAAATACAAAAATTTACAGCACTTACCCTCCGATTAAATTTATTTTAATAAAATGTTTGACAAATATCGCATAAGATTTTAAAATTTAATTAGGTGGCAGTTGAAAAAATATAATAGTGTTAATAAAAAGAAAAATATTTTGTGGGGGCTAATGCTAGTCCTAGTATTTTGTTTAACATTTGGCTCGACATATGCCTATTTTACAGCTACGGCTAAAAAGCAATATTCTAATTTATCCACTGCAATAGTGCGTGTGGATTTTTCTAGTGAAACGGCTGGGCAAATTGTGAGAGATACAATTGTTGTCACTAATCGTGCAGTTGAGCCGGGAGATAGCGTTGGCTTTGGCGGAGCGGTGGTAAATATAGGTAATGAACCTATATATGCAATGCTTATTTTCGAAGTAGCTGTTGGCGGAGATACGTTAGACACAATTTATTATACAGCGGACGGCAAAACGGAACTAGTGGCAGAGAGCGACGGAAAATATACTACATCTACCACATTGATACCGCCGACGTCAAATAACACTGTAGATTTTAGTGTAAATTATTTGTTAGACGGAAATACTTATGACAATACATATCAAGGGCAGTCGGTAAGCGTGAATCTTACGGTACTTGCTATTCAGCAAGCCAACGTGCAGGCAAATCAAGCAATTAATTTAATGTTGGGGATAGAATAATGGAATACATAATTTTAGGTTCAATATTTGGCGGAGTGTGGTTAGTGACGCTAATCACATTCTTAGTTTTATATAAGAAAAAGCAACCTACTCTTAGCGATGATAAATCAATAAAGACGGTTGTTGATAATCAAAAGGAACAAAATTTACTTTTAAACAATATGTTAATGCAGGCTTTAAAAAACAGCGAAGCATCGACACAAAATACAATTAATAACCTTACCGTTTTACAAAAACAAGAATTCGACTCAATCTCTAAGCGCGTTGACGAATTGACTACACGTAATGAACAAAGAATTGAAAAACTCACTTTTGACGTCAATCTTTCGCTTAACAATATGCGACAAGAGAATGCTAAGTCGCTAGAGAAAATGCGTGAAACGGTAGATGAGAAGTTAAACACTTCACTCTCTCAGAGACTAAACGATAGTTTTTCGAAGATTCAGCAAAGTTTGGAGAGTGTGAATTTAGGTTTGGGCGAGATGCGTACATTAGCAAACGGTGTAGGCGATTTAAAGAAAGTGCTATCTAACGTAAAGGTACGTGGTGGTTGGGGCGAAATAATGCTTTCAACTCTTCTAGAACAAATGTTAGCGCCTAATCAATATAAGGCACAGGTTCAGGTTAAGAAAAATAGTAAAGAACGCGTGGATTTCGTAGTTTTAATGCCGGGGAAAGATGACCACGAGATAATGTTGCCTATTGATAGCAAATTCCCACTAGAAGATTACAATAAATTAGTAGAAGCGAGCGATACATTAGATAAAGAGGCTATAGATAGAGCGCAAAAACAATTAACAAAGCGCATTAAGGAAGAAGCAAAATCTATTCGCGATAAGTATATCAATGTGCCAGATACTACCGATTTTGCCGTAATGTTCTTACCTATCGAAGGGCTTTATGCGGAAGTTGTGCGCGACATTGAACTTATGGACACTATTCAAAATCAATATAAAGTTGTAGTGTGTGGGCCAACTACACTTACCGCACTTCTTAATAGTTTACAATTAGGATTTAAAACGTTGTATATTGAAAAACGTAGTAGCGAATTATGGCAGGTATTGTCAACCTTTAAGACAGAATTTGAGAAGTTTGTTCAACTACTTTTAAAGACACAGTCGAAATTAGGCGAAGCAAATAGCACGATAGAGTTGGCGACTAAGTCTTCACGTAAGATTGCTAAAAAACTAGGCGATGTTAGTCAAGTAGTTGGAATAGATTACGACAACGCAGATGACGACAATAGTGAAGATAATAGCGGAATGATAGAATAAAGGAAGTTTGACTTCCTTTTTTTTAGTAATATTAGTAAAAATGAAATTATTTTTACGTTTTATGCACAATCAAAATACATTATTTTAATGCATTTTACACATAATACGCGTATGAAAAAAGCGATTATTTCGTTATTCATTTGCTTTACACTATTAGTTATTTCGCTCGAAATAAATGGAGTATATTGTGCCCCAAATGAGCGAATAAATTTTGTTTACAATGGGCGAGTGTTTACATACGAACTTGCTGAGAATATAAAATATAGTGATAGGTTTGATTTAAATTTCGAAATTAATAAATATAAGCGCTTTTCCACTAAAGAAGATAGACAGTTTTTACTTCGCCATATGTTAAACGTCGGATTTGATAAAAAAATTGCGATAGAATACCTTTTCCCTAATTTGAATATATTAATCACTAAAATAAATAAGAATATTCACATATCAGCTTTAGACGCGAGTATGAGTATAGATAGTTCAACTAGCAAAGTGTTTTTTATAAAACCAGAAGTGGTCGGAGTCGATACCAATATAGACAAACTGTACGATATTCTAGTTGAGAAATATCTTGCAGGCGAAGAATTATATATAAATATACCTATTAAGAATACATATCCAGCTATTAAGAAAGAATATTTTGAAGAATATACACATTTGCGAGCGGATTTCTCTACCGATATTTCGCGTTCAAGCGCGGACAGAAAACATAACATTAAAACAGCATTAAATTCACTAAATAAAGTCGAGATATTGCCAAACAGCACGTTTTCGTTTAACAAGACCACAGGACGTAGAACACCAGAAAACGGCTATCGTACAGCAAAAATTATTGTTAATAATGAGTATGTAGATGGTGTGGGTGGAGGAGTTTGTCAAGTGTCAACAACTCTTTATAACAGTGCGCTCTTGGCTGGATTAAAAATTGTTGAAGCAAACAAACATAGCAAGCAGGTAGGTTATGTCCGCTACGGATTTGACGCAATGGTCAACTACGGAAGTAGTGATTTAAAAATTTATAATAATACGAACGAGCGCATAACTATTATTGCGAACTATTCGCCTAATCGCGCTCGGATACGAATATTTGGGGAAGATTTAAACGGCACGGAATACAAATTAACTAACGAAATTAGTGACGTTGTCAATCCTACGGAAGAAATACAATACGATACTTTAGGTCAGTATAAAGATAGGGTGGAATATGAAGACGAATCTTTTTACCTAAAATCGGGTAGCAAAGGTATGCAAATTAAATCATACCGCGATAAATATATGCACGGCAAATTAATTTCGCACGAATTGTTAAGGACGGATAAGTATAAAGTACAAAATGCAGTAAAAATTTATGGTGCAAAAAAGCGCGCCGAACAGGGCGCGCCTTATGATAGTTTAAATGAACTTTTCAATTTTCTTGCTAGTTAAGAAAATTCTGACAACCAAAAGGTGAAATTTGTATATTGATTAGTATTAGATTTCTTACTTTTAGAGTTATATTGAACAATATAAAATAATACTTAAAATGATATAAACAATCTAAATTTAAAGCTAATTTTTAAAATTATATAAAATAAATAAGAATAATTATAAGTTTATAATAAAATTAATTTCACGCACTTAATAAATCGATATAGTATCTTAATAGTAAATTGCTTTAAGATAATTAAGTTGACATTTCGCTCATAGGTTTAATGTATTTCTTTAATGTATTTTTTGTACTTTCATTATATGCTTCTACGGAATTGTCCGGTACGTACATAGCAAAAGAATCTTTTAAGAAATAATCTGCTAGCCATAAACTACCAAAAGTTGGAGGTGTTTCACCTAAAAATCGTATATATTTCAATTTATATGTTTCTGGTGAATCGAGCACAGTAAAACCGAAAGCACCCATACCGATGCTTGTAATATTGGCTGGGACTGTTATGTGGTTAAATGAACCTCGATAATTGAAGTTTGTTCCTACTTCTTTTAACGTGGTAGGGAAAGTTAAATCACAGTCAAACACAATATTGCCGACTAATCCTGAAGGGGTGCTTTCTAACGGAAATGCAGACATATCAAAATCAGAGCATAAATATTTAGTCATACCGTGAGTAAAGACATTGCTACCATATGATATAACGTTCGCTGGTATTACAATTTTATCTGAAGTAGATATAACATTAGAAAAAGCTTGGGAGGATAGTTTGGTGACACAAGATGGAATATTTGCTAAATCAATCCCAGCGCAATCCATTAAAGCTGAAGCGCCTATAGAAGTTAAATGTTCCATTTCAGCTAGATTAGCGATAGTAATATTGCCATTTTCACACATAAATGAATAACTACCTATTTCCTCTAAATCACTATTTAAGTGAATAGTCACCGTGCGCGTAATTTCACGCATAAAGTAATTAGCAATTCGCTTCATTCCAGTCGGTACATAGAAATCATATGGCTCACGGTTATCTAAGAACTCTGAGAATATATCTATTAAATTGTTAAAATCCACACCGTTAAATGTTCCGGTTTTTAATGAATCGTCTAATGCGTAGAATGTTTTTCCTTCTAAAACGTCTGACTCCTTAGCGGTTGCTAGAGATAAATTAGGCACGACTAAGTTGTTAATTCCTGCAGTTATTTCGGTTGGACTGGGATTAGTATTTGCTACATTAACTTTTCCGCCCTTTGATTCTATTATAGATTTTTGTAAAACTAATTCGTTTTTTAATTCGTTTAATGATGACATTTTTTCTCCTTTTAATTGTTTAAAGTGTACGTTCCATTAAAAATTTCATTCATATCATTTTCGCTGATGTACTTTCCTTTTAAAATGAAGTCTAGTTCATCGCGAATGAACAAAAGTTGATAGTACCTTTCTAAGCGTCGTTCGAGGTCATTGACCTTCTTTAATAGCATTTCGTAATCATTTTGCATATTATTCTCCATATTAAATTTTTTTTATTTTAATTAAAAAAACGTATATTTAAGCCAAAACCTGAAAAAATTAGATAAAAAAAGTTTGATTATTTGCTACCTAACTTGTATAATAGAATATATAATTAGTAGTGTTAAAAAGGATTTCTATGTCTAAAAATTTGAAATTATCATTTATTTTGTGTTTAGTTATAAACGCGATTTGTATTGCTTGGATTACACTTTTAGGTTTTTTCTCTGGTGCTGGTATTAGTTTCGTTGCTTTGCTTACCATTGTCGGGATTTTGACCTACATTATTGTCATAGATAGAGAAACGCGTAGAAGAATATTAGATGTGTTCGTGTTATCTTGTTTATTATTGTTGCTTGAGTTCGTAGTATTTTGCGCTTTTGAATTCGGTTGGTACACAGCTTCTAGTCTAAGCGGATTTTTAGCTTATCAACATTTTATTTCAATCTTTTCTATATTTATTCTAGCTTATGTCCTATTTAGATTCTTTAGCGAACTAGCAAATAAAAAATTCCGTTTTATTGAAATTATCTTAGGTAATGAGAAACCTAAAAAGAGAGTTAAAACTAATAAAGAACTCACTAACGGCTCACTTGAAGAAAAACCTAATCATAAATCTAATTCTGAAAGTAGCGATGAAGATAACTTAGATACAACTGAACCTTCAACCGCCGGTAGCGAAGATATTGAAGTCACTGAAGAAGAATAATATCTATTATTAATTGCTAAATAAGTAGATTCTAATAACGTTATCTTAAATTTTGTTTGAAATTGATAATACTTTGTTTTGAACAATACTATAGAGATAAACAATGTAAATTTCATATTTTAATAAATTAAAATAAAAATAAAAAAAACCGTTGACTTTTCATTGTAATTGTGTTAACATATAATTACACCAAAGAAGCGCGGTGTTTTTTTAAGCAAAAAGCGCTTAAACAAAAGGAGTAAGATATGGCAAAGAAAGCTAAGACTAAGAGAGAGAAAATCATTCTCGAATGCACAGAATGCAAAAATAGAAATTACAATTCTACAAAGAATAAGGCTAACGACCCAGATAGAATGGAGCTTAAAAAATATTGCCCTACGTGCAGAAAGACTACCGCTCATAAAGAAACTAGATAGGAGAGTATATGTCTAAGAAAAACAAGAAGGCGAAATCAGTCACCAAAGAAGAACGCGTTGAAGCAACTACTAATGATAGTATGATTACCGCTAATGTTGAAACTACTGAGAAAGAAGTTAAATCTAAAAATAAGGTAGTAGAAGTTAAGGCAAAGGACGTTAAGGCTAAGAAGAAGACGGATAAGGTTAAGAAGCCTAACAAAATCCTTAAATCACTTAAGGACACAAATAGCGAGTTAAAGAAAGTCACTTGGCCTAAGTTTAGTCAGGTTGTTAAACAAACCGGCATAGTATTAGTTGTTGTGATTATATTCACTGTAGTATTGTTCGGACTTGACCGTTTATGCTCATGGCTGACAGGTTTACTCTTTTAAGCACATCATATGTGTTTAATTTTTGTTGTAAAGAAAGGAGAATTAAATGGCTGTTTTAGAAAAGAATATTGATAAAGAACCAAGATGGTATGCTCTTAGAGTTTATGTAGGATATGAGAATGCGGCAAAACAAAATCTAGAGATAACTATTGAAAAGTATGGTTTACAAAATCGTATTTTCCAAATTGTTATACCTATGGAAGACGAACTTGTTGAAAAGCGCGGTAAGAAAGTGCTTGTGCCTAAAAAAATTATGCCCGGCTATATCATAGTTAAGATGATTTACGGTGACGATATTTGGCACGCAGTCACTCGTACTATGTATGTGACAAGCTTCGTAGGTCCTGAAGGACGTGCAATACCTATTCCGGACGAAGAAATTAGAAGACTTGGCTTAGAAGGCGGAACAAATGTCGGTGCTAAAACTGAAATCGATGTTAAAGTTGGCGATTTAATCGAAGTGACAGAAGGTTCATTATCTAATTTCGTTGGCACAGTTAAAGCGGTCGATAATGAAAATCAACGCGTGACTGTTTTAGTCGAAATGTTCGGTAGAGAAAGCGAAGTAGAACTTGGCTTCAATCAAATAAGAATTAGCAACAAATAATTATTTTAAATTTATATTTTTGGTACTAAAGATTATGGAACTAGAAGACATCTATACTAATAGGTTAAAGATTATTAAATCGGTAGAGGACGATAAGTGGAATGCCTTATCAAATAAACTTATCCGCTTAATTAATAATACGCATAAATTTAGGCACGCAAAAAGGGTAAGTAATATTAGCGTTAGTTGTAAAACTACTTGTACGCACGGAGCTCCTCCATATGTGAAAATGAGCTTTGACAATGGGGATTATATAATATTTGATATGTTTTCAGCGATTGAGTCATCGTCCAAGAAAATCAATTTAGAATTATGTTCTATTATGTATTCGTCAATTTTATTTAACGGCAACGAGGAGTATGAATCTGAATTGATTAATGAATTAAAGCAAAATACTCTAAAATAGTATTCTATAAAAATATTGACAAAGACTTAATTATTTATTATACTAGATAAGTTAAACGGAAACTAATCAGCCGAAAAGAGAGAGTGACTTCGTGGGAGAACGAAATCTAAGAACGTTCTATAACCACGCCATAGGTGAAATTATTAAATTTTAGTCTAAGATAATAATTTCATTTAAATGTAAAGGAGGAATTTATGGCAAAGAAAGTTAAATCTGTCGTTAAAATTCAACTTCCTGCAGGTAAAGCTACACCAGCTCCACCAGTTGGTTCATCACTCGGACCACACGGTATCAACATTGCAGCATTCGTTAAAGAATTTAATGACAAAACCGCTAACCAAGCTGGATTCATTATCCCTTGTGTTATCACTATTTATGAGGATAGAAGTTTTGAATTTATCCTTAAAGCACCACCTGCTGCAGACTTAATTAAGAAAGAAGCAGGAATCGAGAAAGGCAGTGACAAATCTCGAAACAAAGTTGGTAAAATAACAGTCGAACAACTTAAGAAAATCGCTGAAACGAAAATGCGAGACCTAAATGCAAGTAGCTTAGAAAGTGCTATGAGTATGATTGCTGGTTCTTGCCGTAGTATGGGCGTTACAGTGGAGGGCTACAATGAAAAGAAGTAAGAATTATGTTGAGGCCGTTAAACTTGTTGATAAGACAAAGCAATATGATGCTAAAGAAGCAATGAACGTCGTTGTAAGCACTAGCAAAGCTAAGTTTGACGAAACAGTTGAACTTCACGTTAAGTTAGGTGTTGATGGCCGTAATGCTGATCAACAAGTGCGTGGCGTGGTAGTTTTGCCTGAAGGAACAGGTAAATCAGTACGCGTTTTAGTTATCGCAAAGGGCGAAAAGGCTGAAATCGCTAAAAAAGCTGGCGCTGATATCGTAGGCGATGATGATATTATCGCAAAGATTATGTCTGGTAATTGGTTAGACTTTGACGTCTGCATCACTACTCCAGATATGATGGGTGCACTTGGTAGATGTGCGCGTATCCTTGGACCTAAAGGTTTAATGCCTAATCCAAAGAGCGGTACAGTCACTATGGACGTTGCTAAAGCTATTAAAGATGTTAAAGCTGGTAAAGTTGAATATCGTCTAGATAAGCAAAATATTATCCACGTTCGTATTGGTAAAGTAAGCTTCGGAGCAGACCGTTTGTACAATAACTTAACTACAGTTATGGACGCTATTATCAAAGCTAAGCCAGCTGCAGCTAAAGGTACTTACATTAAATCTTGCTATGTTGCTACTACAATGGGACCTAGCGTTAAAGTTGCATACACTATGTAAATATTTTAAAAGGATTTTATAGAAATATAATTTCCTTTTTTTATATGTATATATAATTTTAAATTTGCTATTGACAGCAGACTAATTGCATTGTATAATTCAGAAAACGGAGAGAATATGCGCGAAGATAAGTTATGTTTAAGGAAAGGATACTTAATTACGTATCAAAATAGTGAAGGTATAATGGATAAATCATATTTAGATAAATTGCCTTTTGGTAAACTTAAAGTGAAAGATCCAACGAATTGCAAATTTGTTAATATCTATTCTACTATTAATTATGACTTGCAATTTATGAATAAAGTTATAGATTCGTCGTCTGCTCCTGCTGTTCCATTGAAGACTTTTGTTATTGGCTATAAGTTAACTTTAAAAGAAGTTGAGAATGACCACGGTAAAAACTCTGTATTATACAAATTTTTGACTAACAATTTTAAATGTAAACAATTTATTGTATTTTCAGATACTTCAATTATCGAATATGATAGAAGTTGGAAAATAATTTCTCCTGAAGAACTTAAAAAAAATGACTATTATATTGACTATAAAGGAGATAATATATGTCAACTTTAGTAAAATTAATAGGGCTATATGAACTCGGAAATAAAAATGTAGTTATTATGCCATTAAACGAATTAAGTATTAATCGCATCAATTCAGGGTTAGTCTATAAAATTACAACGTACTTCGGAGAAAAGACTTCTTTTAATCATAGGCACGCGCAGGGTAAAAAGCATAATTTTAGATATAAAATCTCCGAAAAAATTGCTACATTCTATTTAGGGAAAGAAGTTCAAGAAAGTTCGGTTGATAAAATCAGATATTTTGACAACATTGAAGGGGAAGATTATATCTATCTTCGCTTAAAAAACGGCGAATATATGAAAGCAAGCGATAGATACGAAGTCATAGATAGCGATAACCTTCTCGATAACGTTAAATTTATTGACCTATACGACCCGCAATTCTGTCTATCAATCGGCAAATAAAAATTAAAACTTTAAATTAAACATTTTGAATTAGTAAAATGAAATAAAAAAGGAACTTACTATCAAGTATGTCCCTTTTTTATTTTCTTAAGAATAAAATATTGTATGCTGATTTTTTTATTATTAAAAGTTTAAAGATTTATTTAAATAAAATTCAAAATTAAATTTTTATATGCTGTCAATAATAATATTTATAATTTATACTTTTCCGGTTGAGCCTATTCCACCTCGGTCTGCATTGTTTAGTTTATAGACAGTAGTTATAATATGTTTAGGCTGATGTTCAATTATTCTGAATTGACATATTCTATCGTTCTTATGAATAACGGTATCGCGTAGCGCAATAGCAGGGAAGCGCCATTCGTCGTTATCTCCGCAGTATGATTCGTCAATAATGCCTATGCTATTTGCTTGAATTATACCAAAGTTTTTAAACGTACTACTCCTTGGAGCAACAAGTGCTTCATACCCCTTAGGTAGTTGCATTGCTACCCCTAAACGTATTAGTTTAAATTCGCCAGCCTTTAATTCAACATCTTCCGCTGAGCGCAAATCGTACCAATCGCTTTTGTCTTCAATAAACTTAATTTTTTCTATATCTGTAAAATATTTTACTTTAATTTCTATCATATGTACCTCAATAGAATTTTATCAAATTGAAGAGATAAAAGTAAAGCAAATTGTTAAAGATAAAATTCGCGTTTTCCTACTAATTAATATTTAATAGAAAGCAAATATGTATTTTATTAAATTGGTTTAAGATTTACAAGAATAATTGAATTTATATATACTTACAATGACATTTTAATTTTGTAGGTGTAGAAAAAAGATAAATGTTTTATCGGATAATCACTTTGCCGGATAGCCAACTATTGAAAAAATTGTTCATATCACTTCCTGAGCCTTTAGAAAAAGCATTAATCAATTTTTCAGGAGTAGCATTTGTGTATTTATTGTCATTATAGTAGGTTTCTAGTGCGGAGAGAAAATTCTTTTCCCCTATTAGATTATATAAACTATCATACATTAGTACACCTTTAACGTAAGTGCAATAAGTGTATTCTGGTTCGGTAGCATATTCGTTAACGGCGCGCATACTCGTATCTAAATTGCCTAAAACGTCCGTATATACAGATACAAATAATGTATAGTTAGCTTTGCAAGCATCGACCATTTGCGCGTGCGTCAGATTATAGCCCTTATTTTTATCGTAAAATAATAGCGTAGAGTATTCAGTTAGCGCTTCATCTAGCCACGGATATTTATATTCGTCATTACCTATTATTCCGTACCACCATTGATGAGCGGTTTCGTGAATTATGACATTCATATAATCATCAATATTTTCTACGTCCGCGCTAATCATAACAAGATTTGGGTACTCCATACCGCCATAGACAAAGTCAGTTTTTACTATCGAAAAGGTCTTGTAAGGGTAATCTCCGAATAGGGAAGAAAATGTATTTATTGCGTCAACTCCTGCTTGTAAACTTTTGTCTGCGTTTTCGTCGTTGAAATAATAATAATTTACTTTTGTATCACCCGCGTTTAATGATTTAATTTCGAATTTGTCGCTAATTACTAAGGCAAAATCGCGCACCATTTTCGCAGATATAATCATTGTTTTATCCGAATTTATGCTAGTATTTGATAAACAGTCGCCCGTGTGCGCGACGGTGAGCGCACTGTTCAATTCAATTTCCACATAATAATTTGCCATATCGCTATAGAATGGGTCACCATTAGCATTATATGGAGAAGTGTTGAACTCGCCATTTTCATACACGCAAGCAATAGGGTAGAAGTTGCCTAAATTTACACTATTTTCGCCATAACCGTACCTATGCTCACAGTTAGGTAGAGTAAAAGAAAATTCAATTACTATTGCTATTCGCTCGTTGGGTAGTAGGCTTGATGAGAGATTCACGTTTAAAATCGCGTCATAATCACCTTCATATTCAATCGGGCAGTCCGCGCCGTTTACATTTACGCGAGAGATTTCAAAGTTGCCGTACGACATTCCATTTGGGTACGCATCATTTAATTTAGTGCTTGACACCACAAGTTCAGTCGCGCCCTCTTCAAAATACTGCGGATAGAGATGAAATTTTATAGTGCGCAAAATATCGCCTGTATTATTTATGTAATCTATCGTTTCGCTAATTTGCGCAGATTTATTTTCGTGGTTGTAGTCGATTTTTAGCGTGTAATTTGTTAAATTCGCGCTAAGTTCATCTAAGTTATCGTGCTTTTTACAACCACTAAAGAAGATAGTGACGGTAAAACAAGTTAAAATCAAGATTAAAATGGAAAATTTTTTCTTCATACATAATTATATGTTGTCCTATATGTAAAAAGAACTTACTAAAAACTGGTCAAAAAATACGATAGTTTAATTGTCACTAATAATAGACAAACATAAATTTTTGTGATAATATATAGCTATGGCATTTTGTAAATACAGTTTGAATTTTAGCGCCCATAATAAAACAGAGATAGACAACGTGTTTATCAATGATTTTTTACCTAAAGCGCCCGATTTGTGCGTAAAAGTGTACATTATGGGTTTATGCAAATGCAACGATGCGGACGATACAAATAATACTATCTCATATTTTAAAGAAAAATTGAAAATCTGTGAAGAAGATGTTATTTCAATTTTTAAATATTGGGAGGAGCAAGGGCTTGTTCAAGTGCTATCTACCGACCCGGTTGAAATTAGGTATTTGCCGATAAATAATGCTAGCGCTAAAGTTAAAAAATATAATGTAGATAAATATGCGGACTTTAATATTCAAGTGCAAGAGATGTTCAAAAATCGTATGATTATGCCTAACGAGTTTAGCGAGTTTTACGCGCTAATGGAACGAAAGCATATTGAACAGTCCGCTTTGATTGAAATCATACGTTATTGCGTAGAATATAAAGGGTTTAATCTTAGTCCAAATTATTGCTTAACCGTTGCTCAGGATTGGGTTAGAGAAGGAATATTGTCTTTAGATGCAGTAAAGAGTAAAATTGAAGAATTAGGCCTAGTTGACGACCAAATGGGTTTAATCTTGTCTGCTATGGGCAGTAAGCGAAAAATACAAATTGAAGATAAAGACTTAATTAATAAGTGGTTGAAAGCATATGGCTTCGAACTAAATACAATCATTTATGTAGTGAAAATGTTTAAAACTAAGAAGCGTAGAATAGACGTTAATGTGCTTGACGAATATCTAACGAAATATTATGAAATGAAATTAATGTCCGTCACTGAGATAGAGAACTACGAAAACGAAAAAGAAAATCTGTATTTTGTAGCTATGGCTGTTAATAAAGAGTTGGGTATATTCTACGATGACTTAACTAAAGAGATTGATACATATGTGGTTAGTTGGCTGAATATGGGTTTTGACCTTGATACATTAAAAATGGTGGCGGATAATTGCTTTAAGTCGTCCATTCGCACATTGGAAGGCTTTAACAATATTGTGACAAAACTCTTTAAACTCGGTATCGTCACAATTAAAGGTTATATGCAATACCTTAACGATAGTCTTGCTTTAGATAATAAAATTGCGCAAGTGCTTTCAAATTTGGGCTTAGAGCGTAAGGTAAATAATGCGGATAGAAATTTTTATTCTATCTGGACGAAAGATTGGGGTTTTGAGCACGACGTAGTACTTTTCGCTTGCTCACTAAGCGCGGGTAAAGCAAATGCTATGCAATACCTTAATAAAATTTTATCGAACTGGAATTCTAGCGGACTTAAGACATTAGAACAAGTGCGCGATACAAAAGTAGAATCACAATCAGCGCAATCAAACTTTATGCATAACAATTACACGAAAGAGCAAATCGCTAGCATAATTTCAAATCTCGACGAAGTAGAGGTATAATATGGATAGGAAGAAATTAATTGCCGATTTAAAACAACAATTTATGTTAAAACGCGTCCGCGCACAAGAGGAAGTCGATGAATTTATCGAAGGGTTAAGAATTGACCCGGAGTTTGATAAAATGTATTCGCAGTATTCACAAAAATCACTCGAATATTGGCGCGAAAGTTTTAATGAAGAAAATTTGATGTTAAAGCACGACGTGGAAGATTTAAAATTAAAAATTGAAAAGTATTTGTCCGATAGAAATATAGATGTTTCGCGTTTAAAACCAAAATATGAATGCCCGATATGTAATGATACAGGAGTCGTCGGCGGTAGAGTGTGTAAGTGCCTATTAAATAAACTTAATAGTGAAATATCAAAAAGTTGTTCGTCATCTACTAACTTTAAGACGTTTGATATGTGTAATCCGAACATTATGGACGAAGTCGATAAGAAAGCTAAAGATAAGTTAGTAAGTTGGTGTGAAAATTATCCTAATGTAAGCAAGATAAATATTAATATTTTAGGTGTTGCTGGTAGTGGAAAAACATTTTTCTTAGAGTGTTTAGCCGGTAGTTTAATAAATAAAGGACATTCGGTTTGTTTTAAAACTGCATTTGAACTTAATGAACTCGCGCGATTATACCATATAGGTAAATCATATGAATTTATGGATTGCGTAAATTCAGAAATTCTTTTAATTGATGATTTAGGTACGGAACCTATTATTAAAAATGTAAGCAAAGAATATCTTTATAACTTAATAAACACTAGACAGATAAAAAATCTTGCTACAATAATATCAACAAATTTATCTTTAAATGATTTGCTTGATAGATATGATGAGCGAATTTTCAGTCGATTAGTGAATAAAAATTTATCACTAACGATTCAACTAACAAGTAAAGATAAAAGGATTTAGGCTCTACCCTAAATCCTTTTTGTATGTAGATTTTACATAAAAATGTTCTTATTAATACATCAAAATTCTACATACAATATTTTTATTTTCTTCGACATTGCGTATTGAACTGTATATTTAGTACCGCCAGACTTGCCATCAAAGAGGGCTATACATAGACTAGAATTGTCAACCATAAATTTATTTCTCTCTTTCATACACTTGTCATTATAATTGTCATACATATAATAAGAATCGTCCAATTTATTAGTAATTAATTTATATTTTTCTTTGTAGGATTTATTCCATTTTTTATCTTGATTTTTGCAAGGTAAAATTCCTATTAATTTAATTTTTGGATATTTATGTTTTAATTCCAATACAATATCAGCACATATCATATCAAAACCGATAGCCATTCCGCAAAGAAATATTTCATACCCATTTAGTATTGAATTCTCAATAATGTTTTTAGTATTTTCTTTCATTTTTATACATCGTTCATCATTTTCGTTATAACCCCAAGGACATTTCAGCGGACGGTATCCAGTAAAACAACAGACATTGTTTTTGTTCAAGTAATTTAATTTTTCATCTTTCATAAATATTATTCCTTTTTGATTGAATGGCTAGTATAAAATACTAATTTTGAGTCTATAATTAACTCATATTAAGTCATTCACTATCTCATTATATCATAAATGAGTTAATGAGTATATTAAAACAGGTTTATTTTAATAAATTTGGTATAATGGCTAACAGACGATTGGCTATATCTCAATATAAAATATTATAAACGGAGAATAATATGAAATACGAAGATATAATCAATAGGATAGGATATTTTAGAAACAAAGCAAATTTGTCAGCGCGTGAAACAAGTCTTAGATTAGGATATAATCCGCAGTTTATGAAAACAATAGAAAATAAATCGATTGAGCTAAAGGTAAGTACACTGTTAGAATTCTGTGACGTTGTAGGTATTTCAATTTATGATTTCTTTTTTCTGGGAGAGAATTTTAATGCGGAGAGAAAAGAGTTTTTAGATTTATTTTCTTCATTAAGTGATAGTAAAAAAGATGCTATCATTAATTTAATGAAAAATATGAAATAGATTACCTTTTTAACTCTTATGCATAATAAAAAATTTAGGCATTAGCCTAAATCCTTTTTTCTTTCAAATCGTACAAACCAATATGACAATAAGATACCTATAATAAATACAATTATACCGATAGATAAATCGCGTACCATACTAGTTAAATTCCAAGCAGTATATATTGCCATAACTTCAGGATTAAAAAACATTGTAATTATAGAGCCGAGCGATAACCCAGCTATTGTGTAAAAGGTATTCGCTTTATGTTTTTTTATTAGTCCGGACAACCCCTTCGAGATTGTAAGAAGTCCAATGACGAAGCCAACAATCAAGCATAAATAGACGATAAATATAGAAGGATTGGACTTAAAATATGTTAAACTAACCGAATTCATTAGTGGAGTAAAGAATCCAAACGACATTAGTAGTGCTGTAGCACTAAGTCCGGGTACTAGTTGAGTTAGAGCAATTAGGAAACCTACAATTATAAATAATATATAATGATAGAACTGAAGATTGTTAAATGTTTGCTGAGCGACATTTCCATATATAGAGAAAACTGAAATTAATATTGGTATAATTAGACCGACTATAAAAAGCGAAACATATTTTGCGTTCAACTTTGTTGACTTTATTTGGTCAGTGACAGCAGGGTATGCACCAAACATAAGTCCAGCAAATAAGCAAATTATTATAAATGGTATAATATTTAGTAAAGCGCGCACACCGAAGAAACCAATCACGAAACCTGCTAATGCCCCTATTGTGATAGGAAGTAAAAATTTTGCACATTTTTTAAATCTTTTAAAGATATTTCCTATGGCATACAATAATTTTTCGTACATCTTAAAAATAATTGCAACTGCAGAACCACTAACTCCGGGAACTATTACTGCAAGTCCTATGAAAAATCCTAGTATTCCGCCCTTGGTGATTTGACAACTATTTTTATATGTTAAATCTAATTCATTCGAGTTTTCTGCACTTTCAATTTCAGCTTGTTTAAGAAACTTATTTTCATTATTTTGATTATTTGTAGAATTATCCATAAATCTCCTTAATTAAAATAATTATAAATAATTAATTTATAGTTGTCAATTTATATATATTATGCTTTGTTTAATAAATTAATAATGTATTATAATATATTTTGTCGATAATTTAAATAAATTAATAAAGGTATTTAATTTTACTGAATAAATAATAATTAATATTAGATTTATGTATTTTAATACCTTATTTAAAAATCAAATTAATCATTAATTATTTCAATCTAAAAATAAGAAATTTATAAAATAAAAAATAATAATAGAAAATTTAATAAAAAATTATTTTAAATTAATAAAAAATCATAAAAATAATAAAAAATATTTAAAAATTAATAAAAAATCGTAAATTATTTGTAAAAATATATATTTTTGCTTATAATTATATTGATGAAA
This sequence comes from uncultured Clostridia bacterium, assembly GCA_944377165.1. GTDB lineage: Bacteria > Bacillota > Clostridia > Christensenellales > UBA1242 > Onthoplasma. The sequence goes on from CALWEJ010000008.1 coordinate 23,105, forward strand.
CGGTTGTTCGCTTTGCTTAAAGAATATAAATGGCTGGTGTTTTTCAGTCCGTTTTTTAAGTTGCTCGAAACGGTGACTGATTTAGTTAATCCACTTTTAGTTGCACAAATTGTGGATAAAGGTGTGACAAGTGGAGATATGAACCTTATAATGAGATATGGACTAATCATTATAGTAGTCAATGTTTTAGGGTTGGCGTTCAGCATCTTAAGTAATAAATTTGCTTCACAAGTTAGTAGCGGTATTGCTACAAAAGAGCGAAAACTTATCTTTACAAAAATCGCCTCTTTTTCACATTCCGAACTAGACAAATTTGGTACGGCATCATTAGTTAATAGACTTACCAACGACGTCAATCAGGTGGAAAACGCAGTATCGATTTTTATGCGATTATTATTGCGCGTTCCATTTTTGCTGATTGGAGCATTCGTGTTAACACTGATTTTGAATCGCTCAATGTCAATAGTGTTCTTAATATTAATACCTATTGTGTCCGTCCTTTTATATTTTTACACTAAAAAAACTACTCCATATTTCAAAATAGTGCGCGATAAACTAGATAATATTTCACGTATTACTAAAGAAAACTTGTCAGGTACGCGCGTAATTCGTGCCTTTAATAAACAGTCAGACGAAGTAAGTCGTTTTGAGTTTGCTAGTGAAGACTATACAAATACAAGTATTAGAATATCAAAAATTTCAGCCTTAATTGAACCATTCGTTTTATTGATTGTGAATATAACTACCGCTATTATCTTATATGTGGGAGGTATTCAAGTTAATATCGGCGGACTTACGCAAGGCAATATTTTAGCATTAATTGACTATGTGGCAATCATTACAATTTCGCTTTTGCTGTTATCGCAATTAATCGTCGTTTTTGTGCGTACAAGTGCGAGTTTACATAGAATTGACGAAATAATGGATACCGAACCTATTGTTAAAGATTTACCAGACGCGCACGAATATAAAAATCTAAAATATGACGCACTAATGGAATTTAAAAATGTATCGTTCAATTATACGCAATCAATTAAGGACAAATCGTTTATAAAAGATTTATCTTTTAAAATTTATCCGCATAATACTATCGGAATTATAGGCGGAACGGGGAGCGGAAAAACTACTATAGCAAGTTTAATGACGCGTTTTTACGACGTCACATCTGGCGAGATTTTATATAAAGGTAAGAATATTAAAGATTATACTTTGCAGGCACTTAGGAAAGAAATTAGCATTGTACAACAACGCAGTACGCTGTTTTCAGGTAGTTTGCGTGACAATATGAAATTGAGAAACGAAAATGCAACGGACACTGAAATTATCGAAGCATTAAAAATTAGTCAAGCTTGGCAGTTTGTTAGCGAGTGGAATAATACACTTGACCACCAAATTATGGCAGGTGGTAAAAATGTCAGCGGTGGGCAGATGCAACGACTAACAATAGCGCGTGCTTTAATAGGGCGACCTGAATTGCTTATTCTTGACGATAGCAGTAGTGCGCTAGACTTCTTAACGGACGCGTCCCTACGTCGCGAACTTAAAAAGTTAGATTCAACATTAGTGATTATTTCGCAGAGAGCAACATCAATAAAGTCGGCTGATTTAATAATTGTGCTTGATAATGGGGACGTTGTCGGTATGGGGAAACACGCGCAATTAATGAAAGATTGTGAAATTTATCGTGAAATTTATAATTCACAATCAAAATAGAGAGGTTTATGAAAAAGGGTTATAAAAAATTACTATCCAATTTAATGCCATATGTTCGACCGCACAAAAGAGTTTTTATTTTGTCCGTGATTTTTGATTTGGTAGCTATAGTGTTTAATATGCTGATACCGTATTTTTCAGGGCTTGCAATAAACTGCATAATTGGAGTGAACAATGTAAATTTTAACCTTCTAATTGATTATCTAATTGTCATCTTCATACTTACTGCATTGAGTTCGCTTTTTAATTGGCTCGCTAGTTATAATATGAATATTTTGACTTACAGAACAGGTCAATCTATACGTAGTTCTATAATTATAAAATTAAATAATGTTCCGATAAAATATATTGACAATAATTCGCACGGCGATATTATGAATACAATGGTTGCAGATGTGGAAAACGTGACAGACGGATTTCTTTCTGGATTTAAAGCAATTGTTTGTGGAATATTTCAAGTTGTCGTTGTGATGGTACTAATGTTAGTATTAAAATGGCAACTTGCGTTAGTTGTTATCGTTATAGCTCCACTTTCGTTAGCGCTAGCAATTTTTATAACAAAAAGAAGTAAGCGCTTGTATCGTGAACGCGTCGAGATTCAGGGTGATTTGGGCGGATACACGGAAGAAATGATTACTAATATGAAGATTATAAAGGCATTTAATAGCGAACAAAAGACGATAGATAATTTCGTGACTATTAATGATAAAATGTTTGTGGCAAGCGAAAAATCGACCTTTTATGCGTCACTTGCAAATCCTACTTCGCGATTTGTAAATGGTTTAATGTATGGGTTAGTTGGTGTCACTGGTGCTATTATTGCGATAAAAGGTGGAATTACGATAGGTCAAATATCAAGCTTTTTAAGTTATGCGGACAATTTTACTAAACCTTTTAATGACATCACAAGCATATTCGCAGACTTAAATATTGCCGTTGCCAGTGCAAACAGAGTGTTCGAGCTCCTTGATGAACAAAATGAAAAATCGGATAAAAATCTTCCGAATATCAAAAAATGCAATGGAAATGTTGAATTAAAAAACGTCGAATTTAGCTATTCTCCGTCATTTAAATTAATTGAGAATCTAAATCTTGATGTCAAGAAAAGTCAGCGCGTAGCAATAGTTGGGCCGACTGGTTGCGGTAAAAGTACTATAATAAATCTTCTAATGCGCTTCTATGATGTAGATAGTGGTTCAATAAAAGTTAGCGGCAAAGATATTCGCAAGGTGACAAGAAAGTCATTTAGAAGTTTCTATGGTATGGTATTGCAAGAAAGCTGGTTATACAATGCTAGCATAAAAGATAACGTCGCCTATGGTAAAAGTGATGCTAGCATGGACGAGATTATTGAAGCGTGCAAACTCGCTAATGCAGATGCGTTTATAGAAAAATTGCCTAATGGATATGATACGATTATTACCGAACGTGCGGACAATATTAGTGCTGGACAGAAACAGTTGCTTTGTATTGCGCGAGTAATGTTAATGAAACCGCCTATGATTATTTTAGACGAAGCAACTAGTAATATTGATACACGCACCGAAATGAAAATTCAACAGGCTCTAGATATTATTATGGAAGGGAAAACGTGCTTTATAGTGGCGCACCGACTATCTACTATTGAAAATGCAGATGTTATTTTGGTAATGAATAAGGGTAAAATCGTCGAACAGGGCACGCATAAAGAATTATTAGAGAAAAATGGTTTTTATAGTCAATTATTTTATTCACAATTTGGAAATTAAAGATAGCTTTTGTGCTATCTTTTTTATACTTATATTATTTCATTAAAATTTTATATAAAGAAAAATTGTTCAAATTAGTAATCTTATTTTTTAGTTAAGAATTTTAAATTAATAAGACTTTATTTCAAAATGTTTATATTGAATAACATATCATTTTTATCATTAAAATGCTAAAAATTCTAAAAATATAATAATTAAATAAAAATTTAATATATTTTTAATAAATTTTAATTAAAATTTAATAATTTTATAAATAATTTTATTTCATTTTATTTTTATTGTTATTTAAATCAATAAATATTTTTCTATTATTTATAAGCCGTTCATCATTTGGGGAAAGAATTATTGCATTTTCTACTGCTTTAATGGCTTTATCATATTGACCGAGATAATAATAACACATTGACAAATAATCATAACCACTACTATTCCAGCAAGTAGGAGTGGACATATAATTTAATGCACGCTCTTTAATCTTTAACATTTCATTAAAATAGAATGCGCTCATTAAAAAATTTCTTTTTCCGTAATAGGTAAGCGCTAACTCGTAATAAGGCTCGCGCATATAGTCCGCTTCTAATACTGCACGGTGAAGGTATTCGATTTTCTTATTTATATTGCCTTTATATGAATAGCATTGCGCGATGTATCTAAGACTAGCGCTCCTTTCTGCGTCCCAGTTTGCAGTAGGTAAGGTTAAGTGACGTTTTAAAGTTTTAATCGCCTTATCATATTCGCCGTGGAACATATACTCACGACCTAAATAATGAACGTTTCGGTCGTCCATTGGGTTTTCTTTAACAGACAATTCTAACAGTTTCAAATAGCTTGCGCGCGATTTTGTATTATCTGCTCTATGGTTAAGCTGAATATTAGGTAAATTAAGTGTTTCAAAGTTTGAATTAAATCCATCGATTAAAGTAAGAATTTCGTGGACAGGATAAGTCCACTTAAACATTCCATATTTATGCACTTTGTCTGCCATAAAAACCACACCTTCGCTTCCGTCTGGATTGAAGTTCCAAGTGTATCTATATCGCGCACGTCCAACACCATCGTGCCAACTATCTCTTAAAATCTTCGACCAACCCGGCTCAAACATCTCATCAATATCTACGCATACACATATATCAGTGTCTTTTGGAATAAGTTCCATACTATCATTTCGCGCTACGTCGAATCTGAAATTGCTATATTGCTTTTGAGTGCATATTATATTAAGCTCTTTAAATTTTTCATATGAGCCGTCCGTACTACCTGTATCAAGCACGCAGACATAGTCTGCTTCTTTAACACTATTGTACCAACGCTCAATAAATTTTTTTTCATTTTTTGCTATTGCATAAACACAAATTTTATAACTCATAATTTTTTATATGAATTTATGCTAAAGTTTGTTAAATTAAAAATATATAATATTTATAAAAAATTAAAACTATTAATAATAGTTAAAAATATTAAAAAATCATAAAATTTATGTTCTTTTATTGCATATTACGTACTTTTTATCTATTTTTATTGATTTTATTTTTATTTTTTATTTATTTAAAACATATTTGCAAAATTAATTAAATTTATGTATAATTATTAAATGGAAGAAATAAACGAAAATAATAAAAAAATCGAACTAGAGTTTGCGCTTTTAAAGATATTGTTAAAAGAATGCGAAATAAAAATTGATAATGACAAAATAGAGCATAATACTTATAGATGGATGATAAATAAGCTGATTTTAATGCGCGCGGATTTACCGCTTAGAGAAGAACTTTTGTCGCTTCAAGATAAGTTGCTATTAAAAGAAAATCAAAGTAGTTTGATAGATTTAAATAAAATTAAGTTCTTTGGAAGAATAAAAAGTGTCAATTTTTCGCTATTAGATAGCAATGCGGACTGCCTAATTATTTTAGTTGATTCATTTTTTGATTATAATTTTAATGAAAATGAAATTAATTCACAAATTATTTTAAAAGCGGGGTTGGAATTTAAGCGGGATTTATTTTCGATACAAAAAGAAATGACTTATTCGTATAATGATGAATTTAATGTTATTAAGGGAAGAATTTTAAACTCGAAATATGTAGTTGAAATTTTAAAATCTGAAATTGAGAGGCAAGATAATTTCGATAAAAAATTTTCTAATGTGTTAAAATTTATTAATGAAAATAATTTAAAAACTATAGGATTAATTATAGGCAATACGTTAGATAAAGGAACTTTAAATTCAATAATAAAGCAATTAAAACATAATAAAAAGTTAAAAATATTTATAAATTTTTAAAAATTTAATAAAAATTAATTAAAATTTTAATAAAATTATCAAAAATTTAATATTTTTTATAATAAATTTTTATTTTTTTATAAATAATTACAAATATTTATATATTTTTATATTTTTATCTTCGAGTACAGTCATTACATTTTTAATTATATTAATTAATGAAATTGTGCTGAAATTAGCAAGGGTTTTGTAATATTGCTTTTCTTCATTATGTTCCCATAAAGAGAAATTTTCTAAAGCGGAGGATAAGCATTTAACAAAAGTAAATATGTTGAATGTTTTTACTTCCTTTACACTAATGGAAATAGAAAAAGAAGATTTTAAATTATCACAAATTTTATCTAACTCTTTTTTTGATTCACAAATCACATCTCTTATTTTTTTATTTATATCTGGAGAAATACCTAAGCATATTTGTTTGCATTGCTCTAAATCGGTATATATCAAATTTATAAAGACATTCCTGTCTTTTGGCTTAGTTTCATATGCGTGCATTAAGTTTAAATATGATTCGTTATCTAATATGGGGAAGTCATCATAATACGGTTTATTATATTCCATATTTTAATATATTTAAAGACTATATATTTTAGAATTAAAACGCGCAATGAAAAAGACTTTACTTGTTAGCAAAGTCTTTTTATTATTTAACAATTAAAATAACTATTATATTAAATTATTAACCAGCGATATTAAACTTTAATATTATACTTTCAATAATTATTTTTTAGACAATTCGTATTCGTTTTTAGGTTTATCTGTAATTATATAACCTAATTCTGAAATTCTATCGCGGAGCAAGTCACTTGTCGCATAGTCTTTATTGTTGCGCGCTGATTTGCGTTCTTCAGCAAGGTCAATTATTTCTTTAGGGATATCTAATTTTGCAGGTTTAATTTCAGCTAATCTTAATCCTAAGAAATGGTCAAAATCTAGCGCTAAATTATATATATCTACACTAAAAGGATAATTTTTTAATGCGTCCCACAATACAGAGAGTGCGAGTGGAGAATTTACATCGTCTGCTACATATTCACTAAATTTTTGCTTTAGTTCATCGATTTTAGATTGTTCTATGTGATTAGTGCCGTTTTTGTGATTTAATAGTAAACGTGACAAATTCTTATAACTTTCTTTAGCGCTATTAAGCGCATCGAATGTGAAGTTTTGAGGCTTAGAGTAGTGTGCGGATAAATAGAATAGACGTAAATCCATAGGAGAATAACCGCGCTCTTTTAGTGAAGATAATGTATAGATTGCGCCTTTAGATTTACTCATTTTACCGCCGTCGAACATTAAGTGCTCCAAATGGAACCATATATCAACGACTTCGTGGCCACATCGCGCATAATTTTGTGCTATTTCATTTTCGTGATGGACGGTTTTGTGTTCTACACCACCGCCGTGCAAATCGATATGTTCGCCTAAAAATTTGTTGCCGATAGCACTACATTCAATGTGCCAGCCCGGATAACCTACGCCCCAAGGGCTATCCCATTTTTGAATATGATTATCTTTCGCGATAACCCAAAGTACGAAGTCAGCAGGATTTCTTTTTTCTTCATCGACTTCAATACGCGCGCCAAAGCGCTTTTCGTTTTGATTCATTCCACCTAATTTACCATAATTAGGATATTTGCTAGTATCGAAATATACACCATTCTTAGTGATATATCCATAACCGTTATCTAAAATCTTTTGCACAAAATCGATAATTTCTTTTATTACAAAAGTTGCTGGACAAATATGTTCAGGGTCCTCAATATTTAAATCTTTCATATCGCTATGACATAAATCCCAATAAAATTTTGCAATTTCTTCAGGCGATTTGTGTTCACGCTTTGAAGCAACTTCCATCTTATCTTCTCCGCTGTCTTCATCGCTAGTCATATGTCCTACGTCTGTTATGTTCATAACGTGGTTAATATTGTATCCTAAATATTTAACTGCGCGACGCATACTATCCATAACAAAAAATGCACGCATATTACCAATGTGCTGAAACCAATATACTGTCGGCCCGCAAAAATAGAAATTAACTGTATTGTTAATTGGACGAACGGCTTGTTTTGTTTTAGTTAATGAATTAAAAACTTTAAGTTCCATATATACCTTCTTACTTATTAAATTATATTAAAAAGTGTTAATAAAGTCAACTGTATATTTCCTAGATACAAAAAGAATAGATAAAAGAAATAAAATTCTTAATAATAAATCAGAAATAAAAATAAATAAAAATATGAAAATTTTTAAAAATTACAGAAAAATATATAAATTTTTAACGAAATTATCATAAAATACATAAAATTTTTCAAATTTTTAATTATTTTTCAATTTTGTATTAAATTTTCATTTTTTAATTGTTTTTTATATTTTTATATTTCGAAAATTTTTCAAAAATTAAAAAGTCCAAAAATTAATATATAAATAATATATTTAATATTTTTTTGAATTTATGCGATATTTATTTGATAAAATTTTGACAATGTGTTAAACTATTTTTAAACAATTTTAGACATAAAAGGGGTAAATATGTCAAGAGTGAAAAATAAAGGAATATTTGTCATATTAATTTTATCTTTCCTTTCATTTTTTGCATTCGGTTGCGAAAAGGAAGTTCGCGTCGATGATATATATTTCACGGAAGAAAATATAACATTAGTTGTTAATGAAACATATAGTCCTAAGGTTGTAGTTCAGCCTAGTTATGCTGATAATGTCATTTATACGATAACAAGTACAAACACTGAATATGTGTCAGTTGAAAATAATTTAGTTAAAGCAAATAAAGTCACCGACAATAATGCGGTTTACTTACAAGTCACTTCGAATGATAATAATCTTAAAACTGACTTAGTTCGTGTATATGTAATTGCGGAAACTAAAGTTTTAGAAACTCCACGCGATTTATCATATAATGCGATGGACGGCACAATTTCTTTTAAATCAGTTGAAAATGCAAAATCTTATATGTTGCGTGTCAATGGACAAGATGTTAATATTGGTAATGTCAATACAATATCATTAAGCGATTTGTCAGCGCTCTTAAATAAATCGGTATATGACCAAGAACTTAATATTCAAGTATGCGCCATAGCAAATAATAATACAGGAGCATATTTAAATTCTGAATTTTCTTCTAGTATTTTCTTTTATCAAACTAGCGCACCTAAAGATGTTAAGATAACTAACGGAATCTTATCATTTAGCAGTAATGCTTCTAAATACGTTATTACGCTAAACGATGAAGAAATATTAACTACAAGTTTAACTACTGTCAATTTGACCGACTTGAATGAAAAATATGCGGGATTAGTAGGAGAATTATGCGTCAAGGCAGTCACAGAGAAGACATCATCTTCAGTGGCTTACTATGATGCTAAATCTTCTAATATTAAAGTGAGCGTTTTAGGTAAAGCGAATGTCAGCATACAAGCGGGAATGTTGTCTTGGAATAATGTCACATATGCGGATTCTTATAACGTATATTTGGACGCAGTTTTACAAGCAAATGTTAAATCTAATTACATTTCATTATCTGAATTAAAAGATTATACTAATATAGTAAATAACAGCACAGATTACTCTATAAATATAGAACCTGTTCTAGCACAAAACAGCACAAATATTTTAAAGACAAAAGTTAAGAGCAATCTCGTATTAGTAAACAAACTTGCCGACCCAACATTAACAAATGAAGGCGGAATTGTTAGCTGGAATGCCGTCGAAAATGCAACACAATACATATTGACACTTTCATATACACTGAATGAGGAAGAAATTAATCAAAATTTAACTATCAGCGGAACAAGCTTTTCAATAGAAGACGAATTATTCCCAGCAAACACTGAATACTCATTCACGGTTAAGGCGATTAATACTAAGACGAGCGGAACGTACTACATAGACTCTAATGTAAGTGAAATAAAAGTTTTTAAAGAAAATGATGCGGAAGCATATATTGAGGATTATAAGTTAAAAATACCTTCTTCTATCTTAGATAAGTATTCTATTATAATCGACGATAATGAAGAAATAGTCCTTACAGCAGATAACAATATAATTGAATATGATTTGTCAACTATACAATTTAACACGGGCAAACATACAATCTATGTACGTCATTTAGGCGACGGCACTTCATCTAGTAGTAATCAAACACAAGTTGAATTCACGCAATTAGGACAACTTGACAACTTGGAAATTGTTGATGGAGTTGCAAGCGGAAGTTTGTCAACTGAATATGAAGCACTATCATTTACTATTTATAGCAACGAAAGTGAAGTGTACTCTACTGAAGGCGAAAATTGTTTAATCAATTCAACCGATAGTACATTAGAAGGATATTTGGTAAGTGGTGATTACACTCTATCTGCCTTTGCATTAGGCGACGGAGCAAACACCTTTACAAGCAAGGAAATATCTACTATCACATTTAAAGTTTTAGCTACACCGTCATTTAATATAGTTGAAAAAGATAGTACAAACATATCTTTTGCCAATGTAGATAATGCTAGCAAATATTTGTTAACTGTTGACGACGAAGAAATTTTACTTGATACGAACAACTATACCTTCGTAATCAATGCAGGACAAACAATTAACTTTAAAGTACAAGCTATGGGTAATAACGGAAATGTTTTAGACTCTGCACCTTCGAAAAGTTATAGTGTAATGAAATTAAATACACCGGCGCTTAGTTTTGATAATGCAACAGATGTAATATCTAAAACGGATAATAATTCCAGCGATTTGATTTTAAGCTATTCATTCGCACAGGCAGTAAACGGAATGTTAAAGCCAGTCCTTGATTACGACTTTGCTAGTACTTACGAATATTTCGAAGCAGGTACAAATTCTTTCGCATTAATGTTGATTGCGCGTGACGCGGATATTGATAACAATATTTCATATTTAAATTCAGATAGCACAAGCATAACCGTTGACGTAATAAGTGGAGAAACGGCAATCAGTACTAATGCTGAAAATAAAATTGTTATAACTTCGCAAGATAGCACAGAGCATAAATTCATAATGAATATCACTAGAGGAGATTATAAATTATCATTAAATGGTGCTGATGGAGTTTTAGCTGATGAAGGAGGATTAATTTCACTACCATACACATTTGATAATGGTGTATATTATGTGGATATCTTAAATGAAGATTATTCAAGCAAAATTGACGAGCTCACTAATGAATTCTCCGTACAAGTAAAATTCCTTGCAGATAATGAAAATATGGCAGATAGTACACTTTCAGATAGTAAAAATATTTTGTTTGAGAGTGCGACAACGTTTAATCAAGCTAACTTTGACGAAAGGCACATAGCATTCAATAATTTAGCAAAAGGTTATCAAGATTATGCCTTACTAATAAATGATAAATATACACTTAATTTACTAAGTGACGCAGTCATATCAGATGCCGATGCTGGAGTTATCAAAGTTGACGTTAAATACATTTACGAAAACTTAACTGAAGAGACGTCTGAAATTCTTGACATAGCGGTGGTAAGTCTAAATACTAGCACTAGCGAAGCTAATCCGACACTCGCTAAAGCAGGCGAAAAAATTAAAATCGCACGAAATCAAGTTGTTGAACTTACAGGTAGTAAAGTAAATAATTCTATAAACAATTCAATAGTCCTATCATTTAACCTATTTGATAGCACGTACGAAAAGTCATACGTTGTTGAGATTTACAACAAAAATAACGGCGAAATGACTAATGTGCAAACATTTAATTTCACTGACGCGCAGGATACTGACCTAGACGGAATAATATCATTTAATTTAGATGATTGCTTATCTAATGCACAAGGAGAAACGTTAGATAAGAATATTTTCGTTAGGTTATATGTCCGTTCTAATGCCGTAGATTATGTATTAGACGAAGAAGTTTATATCTTTAATTCAGATTACTCTAGCGAATTAGAATATATCGTGCTAGATAGTGTAAGTAATATTTTAATTCAAAACGGAGAAATAACTTTCGATGCGGTTGAAAACGCAGTGGGCTATGATATTTATAGATATGAAGGTGCTGGTTTAATAAAGATTAACCAAAATTTAATTATTGATACGCATTATTCTCTAGCCGATTTAAGCGGAAATATGAGTATTGTTATACGTGCAATAGCGAATGAAGATATGCAATATACAAATTCATATTTAACTAATGTTGTGAAAATTAATAAATTAAATATTCAATCGCTAGCGGTAGAAAACGGAAATATTGTAATTAATTTAGATAGTGCAACTTTAGCCTTAATCTCCAATACTGGATTCGGAGTGGAAGGGGATTTATCGACATTTAACGGAGTAATAGTCAGAGTACAAAATGGTGAATCAACCTATTATTTCAGCACTACTAGCAAAGGGGTAAGTTTAACAGAAACCAAATTTATCATTGAATCTGATAGTTTGTTAACTTATGGTATAAACAATCTTCAATTAGAAAGTTTGACAATAACTTTAGTGACAAATTATATTGAAACTGAAGATATCTATTACTTGAATTCTTCTAGTAAAGATATTTCGGTTTATGGATTATTAAAACCTACAAGTATCACGAAAATCTCCGATTTAGACAACGAAAAATTAGAGTATATAACTTGGAATAATAATCCTTATAATAATATGTATATTGGAGATGTTAATGTAGATTTGACCGCTGGATACATTCTACGAGTAAGTGTAGGCGACATAATTTACTATTCAACAGATTCAAATTTAAAATATTTAGACGGAGATAATTATCTAAGTTATGAACAACTAATTTCTAATACGAAAATACCAGCGCCTGTAGGATATGATATGGACGGCGATGGTAGTATAGGTGATTCAGAACGTTTTGTTGCAGGTGAATATAAATTTGCAGTTAAAGCAGTCCCTGTAAAATTAGAGAATAGTTATAATTTTGCTTCATCAGCTTTCTCAGACGAATTAATAGTGAACATTATGTCAGCTCCGTCACCTACTACTGTAAACGGTGTTATCAGTTGGAATGAAGATAATAACGCGACAAGTTATGAAATTTCAATTTTTGAAAAAACTGCGAATGTGAATGAAGACACACCTATTGCATCATTCGTTAGCACAAGTCCTAACTTTGATTTTAGTGCTCAGACCTTTAATGATTATGCTGGAATTTATGCAATCAAAGTTCAAGCGATAAGTACGTTGAACAATGTTTTAAATAGTCAAATTAGTGATGCAATATATGTACTGAGATTAAATCAAGCGGTATCGGTAGAAGTCGATGACGGAAATCTTATCTTAGAAGCAAATGACTATTTCTCATCGGCAGAGATTGAATTTGTAGATAAGATTAATGGAAGAAAAGAATATTTATACTTTGACCACGAAGATGCACTAAATGAGAATATCAACAACTTAATAGTTGGCGGGGAATCATCGTGGAGCGATTATATAGACCAAGAATCTAATTTCTTATCAGCAACTAAATTCTTAATAAAAATTAAAGACAGCAATATCTTAAATATAACACAAGGTAGAAGTTATACAATTAATGTTAAATTATTTGGAAACAATGATTCATCTTTTGGTATAGTAAATTCAATCGTGGCGAAAGATATTAGTACAATAAACGTTGTAAAACTTAGCCAAACAGCATCTAATGTAGAACTTATTGAAGTTAAAAAAGGTGTATTTAAATTTAATTATTTAGAGACCTATGAAAATATTAATTTCAATTATAACTTTAATAATTCTACTGACGTATCGCCATTCTTCGAGCAAACGAAAATTTATCTAATTAGTTTAAGTTCATCTCAAAGAACACACAATATTTATGCTATAGATTATAATTCATTCATTAATTTCAGCAGTTTACTAAATGAAGAAGAATATCAAATTTTTGAAGCACAAGACAACCTAAGCGGACTTTATGCATATGTGAAATTTAATTATTCACGTGCGGACGGAGCGAGTGGTAGCTTGTATTTCAATGTGTTTGAAAATAACGAAATAAATTTGCGCGATTATGATAATCTATATTATTACGAGATAACGACAGAAGAAAAAGAAAGCGAAATAGTATATTCTTCTAGCGGTGAGCGAACAGTGATTGATGTAGCGAGCGGCGGTTCATTCGTGATTTCATTAAGATTATTAGGCGGAGATAGCATAATCGAAATGAACGGGGAAGCAGTTAGTTCGCATATTGCATACCTAAATTCTAGTGATATTGAAACAGACACATTCGTTAGATATAGTGATAACAATTTAAGCGGATACAACGGCTATGTACAATTCACAGATTTAATTCCAGAAGATAGTGACGGAGAAATCATTGATTATCCAATCTATAAGTTGACTATCACTCCACTAAATGTGGTAGAAAGTAAAACAGTTTATATCTATTACACTAGCGAAGAAGAAGCTAGACAAGTCGTTAATAACGATAGTGCAATTTATGTTCAAGCAATGTATGAAGAAACTTTACCGGACGCAGTACTATTTGATATGTCAAAATACTTTGAGCCTAACACTTATCAAGTAAATATTCGCACATTGGCAGGGCTAGGAAACAATGGTACAAACGCAGACTACTTATTAAATTCACGCGAACCTATTACTACGACTGTATTCAAGAAGATTACGGATACTACTTTCAGTGCTAATTCAGGTGTGCTTAACTTTGATTTAGCATATGTGTATGACGACAATGTAATTAAATACATCTATGATTACGAAATAACTTTATCAAATGGACAATCGGAGTACGTCTATGAAATTAACGACAGAAGTTTAGGTGTGACGGTTGATAATATTAATCACGTTGTCACTTATGAATTACCTGAATATATCAATATAGGTGAAGAACAAATTTTAATAGACAATTCGGGGAACTATTCTATCAAAATAAGAGCCCTTGCGAAAGAAAGTCAAGACAGAATAAATGGTTCATATTCTAAGAGCGGAAATGAAGATATTACGTTAGCATTCACGCGTTCTTCCGGGGTAGAAAATGTACGTATTGAAGACGGTGTATTAAAGTTCAATGTAGTAGATTTATCAAATTTCAATCGCGCGCGCATAAAAGTAAGCTATTTAGATGCGACAAATAATGAATGTGAAGTATTAATATCAACTAACGCGAATGCTTATTATGAACAAGGAGTATATCAATATCATTATTACGAATTTACTTATGCCGTAGGTTCAAGTTATCCAATCCAAGGCGGATTAGGAAATATGCAACTTGATTATGGTGTAGAATACAATATTCAAGTACAAGTTTTGGGTGCTAATGCACAAACTGCAATCTTAAATAGTAATTATTCTGAAGCACTAGTTGCTACAAGATTGGAAAGAGTAGATAGTGATAATATAATTTCAAATGCAGGCATATTGTCGTGGAACGAGATAGCTGGAGCGGTAGAATATGTTGTCACTCTTGAAGGAATAGAAACTTATATATTCAATACCAGCACGACTTCGATAGATTTTGAAACCACGTTGGATAGTCAAGGAAGATATCTAGCTAGTGGTGGATATACAATCACTATTCGAGCATTAGGTAATGAAATACTAAATTCACGCGATTCTATTGAAACAGAAGAATTCACAAGATTATCAACCGTGCAAAATATCAGAATCAATTCTAGCGACTTCAACACTATTGCTTGGGACGAAGTTTTAGGCGCAGATAGATACGAAGTAGTATTTATCTATGGCGAAAACGAGCCTATTAGTCAATACGTGAAAGGAACAACTTGTCCTGCTCCTAGCGGAATGTCAGGCGCATTCACTATCAAAGTGAGAGCATTAGGACAAGAGAGCAACAAAACATTAAATGGTACTTTCGGCACATTCATAAGCAGTACAGACCAACCACAACCTGTAGGCGCTGTACAATGGAATAGTAAAGATTATTATTACTACTTTGCTACAGCAGATGACTTCTCGTCTGGCGATAGAATATTAATTATTTACGATTTCACACCGTATGTGAAGACAAATAGTGGTTATGAGTTATCTAGCACAAGTGAACAAATTCAAACATACATTACGTTTGCGAACTTAGACTCACAAATTGTTATAGATGGTATTACATACTA
Source organism: uncultured Clostridia bacterium (assembly GCA_944377165.1). Taxonomy (GTDB): domain Bacteria; phylum Bacillota; class Clostridia; order Christensenellales; family UBA1242; genus Onthoplasma. Next base: position 38,932 of record CALWEJ010000008.1, read on the forward strand.
TTACTTCAAACCTACAAAGATGGGTAGATATGAAAATGTATCAGTACAGATTGAGCGCGTAGGAAGCTTATATTCAAGCGCAAGCCGTGGCGATGACTTAGATTTCAATATCTTTGCTTATGGTGACGGTACTAGCGAAAATCCATATGGAGTCGGCACAGATAGCCACTTGTTGAATATCGGCATTAAGCCTAACGCATATTTCGAACTCTATAATTCAGTAAGTCTTCAATCAGTTAATATTAATGATAGAGTAAAAGAATATGGAGCAATAATTTGCGACGAGTTTAGTGGAACAATTAACGGAAATGGATTTGCTATTATTCAGTTAAATGATATTAATTTAGATTCATCTAACTCTTTCGGATTGTTTAAGTCGCTATCTAACGCAAACATATATGATTTAATGATTGGAGCACAAGATAGCAGTATAAATGTTATAAATTCGTTTGCAAATATGTCGTCACAAGTGATACAATTAGGAATGATAGCATCGTATAGTAATAATTCTACTATCGAAAATGTGACTATCTACAATCTAAATATAACTATCAATAGCACTACTACATTAAGTGGCTCGCAAATATACATAGGTGGCTTAGTAGGACAATCATTAAATAGTGAGATAAGTGGCGGAAATATTACTACTAATATCGTATTTAATGCACCTATCAGCGCAACTACTACGACATATATTGCGGGAGCTATAGGTGACGCACAAACTACAAATATTAGTTCAATTAATGTCGATTTTGGGTTCACTCAGAATGTCACTAACAATTTGTTCACATACATTGGTGGTCTTGTAGGTTATATTAATGGCGACACAGCACAAAACAATAGAGTAGAAGATGCTACAACCGATGTAAACTTAACAAACGTATATTCAGTGTACTTCGGCGGAATCGCAGGTTCAGCAAGAAACGTTGACATTTTAGGCTGTGAAACACGCGGAGAATTCGCGCACGCTAACCTAAGTGGAACTAAATATATAGGTGGATTGCTAGGTATGGGTACAAGTGTACAAATTACAGATTCACGAGTTTATGTTATGATAGACGCAAATATTGCGAATACAAATAGATTGTACATTGGTGCAATAGCAGGATACTTGAATACAATCAATAGCAAACCGTGCGGTTATGATAATTGTTCCGTAGGATATGCTTTCTATAACGGACAGACATATTATGACGGAAATACATTAATACTAGGTGTGTACGGATATCGTTCAAGTGATGTAAGTACAGGTACGTGTAATGAAATTTAAAAGGGGAGAAAATGAATTATTCAGACAGTATTTTAGAGAACAAAGCATTTAATTTATTTAAGCAAGGACTTTACTATATCGTTTTATCAATCGTGATTATATTAGCAGGATGTCTTGTTTTGGTGTACGGATTTCATTTTCGCCCTTACAACGTACTCTCTGATAGTATGTATCCTATATATAGAGCGGGCGATTTAGTAGTTGTTCAACCAAAAGATAACTATGTTGTAGGCGATATATTAAAATTTGACCAAGATGGCTTAGCAGTCACGCACAGATGTATAGCAATCTTTAACTACAATTCAACAACTTATTACGTTTGTCACGGTGATAATGTACAAAATGTGGACGGTTCAGTTGCTGACCAAAAATGGGAAGATGATGTAGCATATATAAATGAGAATGTAGATTTAGATAATGTCACATCTACAGACTTGTTTACCATTGACGGAGAGAAAGTTGATAACGTTCAAGTAGTGCCAGAATCTAAAATTGAAGGCATAGTTGTCACAAGTTTTTCACAATGGGGTACATATTCTTCATTTATTCAAGAACACAACTTTTTAATCATAGCTATAGTCGTATCAATTTGGTGCGTAGTCGAAACTATACAAAACGAATTAGATATGAAAATGAGCTTAAGATTATTGTAAAATGAAATTAGCAAAAACTAGAACTAACTTAACATATAGTTTACTCGCCATACTTGGCGTGGTTTTTGCATTTATAATTGGAGTGACTTATTGTGCTTCTGCCTTTACACTAAACGTAGGTAGCAATGGCTATTCTACTTCTACCTTTATAGCAAAACAACAATATACTATAATTAATGATAGTGAAATGTCGCCTATTCCGTTTGGCACAGGTGCACATAATTATGAAGTAGCAATTCAGTATTCATACAGTTATGATTTTGATGTGCGAATAAAGTATTCACTATCGTGGACAAACAATTTAGACACTCATAATGTTATCCTAAATTATGCTAATAGAGATAACTTTATGGTGGACAATACGTACATATACGTTAGGGACACTATAACGGCAGGTAGTGGTAAATTAACTATTTTTACCGGTGTTGATTTTACTGATAGCACAGATTTAGCATACATTGGCGAATATCTAACTATTAATATAGACGAAGTAAAAATTTATAAAGCACAAGATACTTATACTGATTCGCACGCGCTAGTTAGTGGTATTAATATGGACAATTACCCTTCCGCGCGTGCTTGGCTAACATATAAGCAAGGGAATAATTCTTCTACGGCTTATGTTATAGCTTATAACAAGTTATATACAAATTATGGAGCTAGACACCCTATTAATGCAGGAACGTATTATAGGGGTAGCAATACTTATAGGTGGCTAGGCGGTAATCAATATTATGCAGGTGTTGGAATATATATTGTCACTGGTTCGTCACCTATAAAATTAACTGCTAAAGTTAGTGCTAGGTGGATATCTTCTAACGGAGCACAGACCGGTCAAATTTACGAAAACAATATTATGTTGAATTATTCGTCAAATTGGGTAAAAGATAGCAGTCAAGCGAACGAGATTTTCCCAACTTACTACTACAATAAAGTTATTCCAGCTCATAGCGCGGTTTATATTGAGATTGTTGATAATCTTGAAATTACGACACGTGGTTCGAACAGTGATAGGTCAGTTTACGCGAATAGTCAAGCAGTAATATATTCGCTTAATTTAAATAATACAGATAGTACAGCAAGTTTTGGGAATAATGGGATATCTACCTACAATATAACGACATCTAATTCTAGTCTTGTTAGCTCAGTATCTACACAATATTCACAAGAAAATTATACTGTGATAAATACTACTGACTATGTGGCTTTGATATATAATTACAATCAAACTCCGGCACAACAAGTTTATGAAGTTAATATAAGTGTGACAAATAATACAGCTAATACTTTGCGCATAAGTGCACGTTCATTTAGTTTAGGGTACTATCTTGGAAACGGAAATAACAGCACGCAAGTAGGTGCGATGTTTAATCCGGCACAAACTACGGATTGGTATCGAGAAGAAAGTAGCGCACAAGCGTCGTATATTTCAGTGCAAGCTTCACGCGATAGTTATCTTCCGCCTTATAGCACAACGAATATATCAACATATTTTACAGTGACTGCTAATTTTCAATCTAATGTAATTGAGAGCGGTTATGGTGATTATGATTGTTATATCTATGTAATTCCAAACATTACAGCGGTAAGCGAAAGCACAAATATTGCGCAATCAGACATAGAATTCGGAATGCAAGAGAATGGAACTACGGGTGTATTTTACTTAAAAAATAGCACATCTTCATTATTAAATGTGACATCTGCTACCGTTCAATTACAAAAGATAAATTATGAATTCACTCCGCTACAATCATTCCCAACTACTTGGAATAACGATTATTGGCAATACTATGTTTATGATAGCGATAACGACATATATGTTCGTAATACTACTGTGGACCAAAGTGCAGGAGCTAGGAACTTCTATCAATTAACAATAAATAGTGAAGCGGTATCACTCACTAATGCTGTCACTTACAATGGATTTACGCGCGCAGGAAATACGTTTAGTAATTCAAATTTAAAATTAAAGCCAGGGGAAGCTATTAAAGTCGCATCTATTGAACTTTCGCCAACAATTTCTAATGGTTATGTTCGTTATGCATTGCAGTATATGAATAGTAGCTTGCCTAGTGTGAATTGTACGGCAAGCGCAAACAATAGTATAGATATTATGTTTGAAGGTAGCGCTCGCGCCTACATAATAAACGATACAACTACAGATTATTTTGTTCGTTTTACTGGCACGAGTGATACTAGTAGTAATGTGGTTAGCGATAATGGTTGGAATTATTATATCGGAATAATTAGAGCAGGACAAATTGCAAAAGTGCCTATGACTAACCTTAGCGGAAAAATATCGGTTGAATATATCGAAGTCCCAGCTACTTACACAGATTCGACATTGTCCGCTTGGACAAATAATCAAAAAGTATTAGACGCATTCGAAAGATATTTCACAGGAGAATGATTTGAGAATAAATAGCAAAGGATTAACAATATTGTCTATATTCGCCAGCTTGACGTTAATCTTTTTGCTAGCTATTGATGTAGTAAGCGCGTACTTTACTTCAAGAAGTAGTGCGAACGGAGATTTTACATTCGGTAAAATAGAGGTTAATTACTCATATCGTACAACTAGTGGCGGTGCAATCATTCCAGTTGCAGGGAATGAGTTGAATCTAGCACCAGATAATGCTCAAATAAAAAGGGGAGATACGTTTTCGTTTAAATTATTAGAAGAAAACGGTAGTACTACCGAAACGGTGGATAGTTTGCAATTTACTTCTTCTGCTGATTCGTCTAGCGCATACATACGTTTTATGCTGGACGCATATATTGTTAACTCGGCTGGAGAGGTTATTAGTGACGTAAATTACGGACAATATTTCTTAATTGAATATGGCCCGGCTTATGTCACACATAAGTTAGTTGAGAATAATGGTGTCACTAATACAGTATATTATTTAACTCGTGCTTTGCCGTCAGATACCACTTACATTTTCGCAAATAGATTGACATTATTAAACAGTGCTCCATTAGAAATGTTAAATACTGATATTCAAATTACTATTACTTACAAGGCGGTGCAAACTTCTAACGAAGCATATAAATATGTGTTTAACGATGGTTGGGGATATTTAGACGAGGAGTTTTGGACATAGTGAAAAATAGGTACAAATCTAATTCAATAATTACACTAGCACTTATATTAATATGTGCCTCTATTTTTGTACCGATTTTATCCACTTTCGCTTGGTTTACGTCGGGCGAAGGTAAAAGCATTGTGCTTGTTGCCCATATTGCAGATATTAACTTGAACTTATATCAAGTTAGTAGTTCGGGTGAAGAAACGCATATCGAAAGCGATACTCCGACATATATAGATTTATCTAATGGCGGAGAAAATCTTGAAATACTTCCAGACGAAGAATACGCACTACATTTAATTTTGAAAAATGAAGATGTTGGTACTTCGTCAGTAAATGTACGATTTAAAATCGAGTTATATTCTTCTAGTGCGCAAGGTGACGTACTTTTAAATACTGAAATAATTGGGTACACTACACCTACAGCTTCAACTAGCGGATTTACTTACTCTGATGCGGACGGATATTACTTTTATAGTACATCGTCAGGTGACGATGCTGTGCTAAATTCAGGAGCAGTCGTTAATATCATTACGGGATTTGTTATACCATATTCGTCATTTATAGACGAAAGTGGTGAACCGCTGTTCAACGGGAATAATCTTAAAATTGTGGTAAATGTTGAAACTTATTAATTAGGAGAACGATGTCTAAGTATGAAGAAAAGCTCGCTAAATTAGCGCGCGAACAAATGGAAAAATTATATAAAGATTCGGCTAATAAAAACGAGTCTAATCTTTCCAATTCTGAAACTGAAGATACACCTAAATTAAGAACTAGATTAAAATCAAATTCAGTAGATTTAATGGAGCTCGAAGAAATTAGCGAGCAGGGCATTAAAAGTTTTCGTTCTAGGAATACGCGTAATAAAGCTTTAATAGCGGTACTCGCTATTTTGCTATTTATCTCTGTAGTCACAATTAGTATTTTGTTGGTTATGACATATTTCCAGAATAATACATTTTTATATGTTCACGGCGGAGTTGAAGCGGTATATCTAGTTGACGGCGAAGAAATTAATAAGTTTAGGACTCCGACTGAGATACAGGGCAATCGATGCTTAGACGTTGATATACTTGTCAAGATGAAGGAGTCGGGCAAATACAATGTCCGCTATATCATAGAAGTTTATCAAGGAGACACACGTTTAGAAAACGTTATTGCGCGCAATTACGATAAGCGATTCACAGAAGGAGAAAATGGTGTATATGTTAGCGATAACCCTATCGAATTTAAGTACAACGATACTATAACTATTTGCGATGGAATATTATTTGATGCGCAGTATGAAGATACTTTGAATATTGAAAATTTCCATATGGAAATCCACGTATATTTTGAAAGAGTTTAACTTGCAAACTCTTTTTTTATTATTATATTTGATTTTTTTACTATTGTTTGTTAAAATAGATTCGTACACTGGAGAATAAATGATAGAATTAAAAAATATTTCATATGTTATCCGCGAAAACGGAGAAGAAAAACATATTTTAGATAATATAACATACAAATTTAAAGATAATTGTTTAACGGCTATTACAGGTCATAATGGTAGCGGTAAATCTACTTTAACAAAATTAATTATGGGAATTTATCGCCCGACAAGCGGTCAAATTTTATTAGACGGCAAAGATATGACAAATTTATCTATTGATGAGCGCGCACGTTTAGGTCTAAATTATGCTTTCCAACAACCTATAACTTTCCGCGGAATTACTATTAAAGAATTAATTGACATAGCATCTAACGAAGAAAATTCCGTTCCAAAAGCTTGCGAATACCTATCTAAAGTAGGACTTTGTGCTCGTGAGTATATTGATAGGGAATTTGATAAAACACTTTCAGGTGGAGAACAAAAACGTATTGAACTCGCTTTAACTTTAGCAAAGAAGGGTAAAGTGACAATATTTGACGAGCCAGAAGCAGGAATTGACCTATGGAGTTTTGACCGACTTAACGAAATTTTTTCTAAAGGGTTATGCTATATAGTCGTTAGTCATCAAGAGCGACTTTTATCAAGGGCGGACGAGATTGTAGTTATGGACAAAGGTCATATTATCAAATCTGGTAAGCCAAAAGAAGTGTTAAAAGATTTGACTGTTGCGAAATGTAAACGAGCTGGGGGAGGTAATTAATGGAATTAGATAAGATATCAAAAAACCTGCTTGAAAAAATCGCCAACTTGCACGAAATCCCTAATGGCGCGGTATCGCTTCGTATAAATGGCAAGGGAGAGTTTTTGCGTTCCACACCGCATATAGAGATAGTTCGCAAGGAAGATAAACCGGGCATAAACGTTTATGTCCATTCAACTTGCGTAAATGAAGCTTGCCATATTCCTGTAATTGTGAATGAAGATAATTTCCACGACCTAGTATATAACGATTTCTATATTGAGCCGGGCGCCGTAGTGACAATCATTGCGGGTTGCGGAGTGCATTCAAATTCAGATAGCGGACACGACGGCATTCATACTTTTCATATTGGCGAAAATGCTAGTGTCACCTATGTTGAGAATCATTTAGCATTGGGCAAGGGAGTAAATAAGACGCTAAATCCTACTACAATTATTAAGTTAGAGTCTGGCGCTAGTATGACTATGAATACAACGCAAATAAGTGGTGTTAATTATTCAAACCGCATCACACGCGCTAGTTTGAAAGATAATTCAAGTTTAAATGTTGTAGAAAAGATTTTGACAGACAGATTCGATGTTGCGAAAACTAATTTTAAAGTTGACCTAATTGGTAAAAATAGCAGATGTAATATCGTATCTAGGAGTGTTGCTAAGGGTGAAAGCGAGCAAGTATTCAAATCAAATTTAGTGGGCAAGAATGAATCGTTTGGGCACGTAGAGTGCGACGGAATTTTGCTAGACAATGCGCACATAGACTCTGTACCTATGGTTAGTGCGAGAAATAATCTCGCTAGTCTTTCACACGAAGCAGCTATTGGTAAAATAGCAGGTGAGCAAATCACTAAGCTTATGACATTAGGGCTAACAGAAAAGCAAGCAGAAGATAAAATCATTGAAGGATTTTTAAAATAATTTAAAAAGTCTTGAAATTTATTTTATTTGTGATATAATAAAAGTATGATTAAAGTTAAGAATTTAGAAGAATTTAAAGAAAAGGCACAAAAACTTATTGCATATTTAGATAAAGGTGAAAATCTTTATGTTATTAAACAAAAAGAGCCAGAACTCGTTAAATGGTATTATTCATATATGCCTTTAACATACAGTCTTGAAAACGAAGCAAGAGAATTATTTCACGAAATCCATATAAAAAGACATAATATCAGTAGAGCAGAAACGGCGCTTCGCATTTCTGAAACGAGAAAGAATACAAAGGCTAAGGCAAGCAATCAAAAAGATATTGAGCAAGCAAATAATAATTTGTAATTAGTATCTATTAAAATATAAAGTCATTTTAGAAAATATTCGCGCTTGCGAATATTTTTATTGCAACATATCAGTTGACAAAATCTTTGTTTTATGCAATAATAAAACTATGTTGATAATTAACGATAATGACAATAATATCGATTAGCACAAGCTTTGTGTGTACCTTTTACCACGAATTTCAAGGTGCACACCTTGAATTTTCTTTTTTAAGGAGATAGTATGATATCAAACGAAGAATTTAAACATTTAGCAGAACTTTCTAAACTTGAATTCAGTGATGTTGAACGCGATAAATTTATTAAGGATTTTAATCATATCCTTGATTTTGCTTCACAGATTATTAATGCAAAGGTAGAAGAAAAGTCTTTTATACGTTCAATACCGCTTGAAGATTTGCGCGAAGATATTGTAAAGCAAGGACTTACACAGGCAGAAGTTGTAAGCAATGCACCAAAGCAAAAGAAAGGGTGTTATGTTGTACCTAGAATAATGGAGTAGTAGGAGATTTATGATAGAATTAGGAGTAATAGATACTAGAGATAAAATTTTGTCTGGCGAAATTAGTAGCGAACAAATTACTCGAGAGTATATTAAACGAATAGAAAATAGTGACACTAACGCAGTTATTGAGATTTTTTCTGATGCTATTGAGCAAGCAAAAGCTATCGATATTCGAATAAAAGAAGGGTTTAAAGGTGCGCTTGCTGGAGTGCCTATAATAATAAAAGATAACATTTTAGTAAAGGGTAAGCACGCGAGCGCAGGTTCACTTATTCTTAAAGATTATATTGCGGAATACACATCTACTGTGGCACAAAAACTTATCGACGCAGGCGCTGTAATTATAGCACGCGCAAATATGGACGAATTTGCTATGGGCGGAAGTACAGAAACAAGCTATTATGGCAAGACTCTTAATCCGCGCGATAAGACGCGCGTTCCGGGCGGTTCATCAGGCGGAAGTGCGGCGGCAGTCGCTGAAGACTTGTGTTGCGCTGCACTTGGCACAGATACGGGGGGTTCTATCCGCCAGCCAAGCGCGTATTGTGGCTGTGTAGGAATTAAACCTACTTATGGTAGAGTTTCACGTTTCGGGGTTATTGCATTTGCTAGTTCGCTTGACCAAGTAGGACCTATCACAAAAAATGTAAAAGATAATGCGCTATTGTTGCAAGTTTTGTCCGGAGAAGATAGTAATGACGAAACGGCAGAGAAACGCGCAGTTGAAGATTATTCCAAATACTTTAATCAAGATATTCGTGGTATGAAAATCGGCGTAATTTCATACGTCGATGATATAGTAAAAGGACTTGATGTAGAGAAAAATTACAATGACTTTAAAGAATTTTTGAAAGCTAACGGTGCTGAAATAGTAAATGTCGATATAAAAAATTTAGACTTAGTTCTTCCAGTATATTATATCATTGCGCCAGCTGAAGCTACCAGCAACTTAGCTCGTTTCGACGGTGTAAAATACACTAGACGAGCAACAGATGCTAAAAATCTTGAAGAAATTTATTTAAAATCGCGCACTGAAGGATTCGGCGACGAAGTAAAACGTAGAATAATGTTAGGTAATTATGTTTTAAGTAGCGGTTATTTCGATGCTTATTATAACAAAGCGCGTTCGTTGCAAGCTAATTTAAGAGAAGAATTCTTAAAAGCGTTTAAGAGTTGCGATATCTTAATTATGCCTACAGCGAAGGGTGAAGCATATAAATTAGGCGAAAAATCAAACCCTGTAGATGCATATAAGGAAGATATATTCACAGTTAGCGCTAATATCGTAGGTGTCCCTGCTATGTCAATTCCTTTTGGTGTAGGTAAGAATGGGCTTCCTATAGGTATGCAAATTATAGCACCTCATTTTGAAGAAGGAAGATTATATAGACTCGCAGACTTTGTTGAAAGGAGGGCTAAATAATGGAATACGATGTAGTTATAGGGTTAGAAGTACACGCAGAACTAAAAACTAATAGTAAATGCTTCTGCTCGTGCAAAAATGAAGCAGGTGATGAACCTAACACAAATTGTTGTCCGGTATGTATAGGGTTGCCGGGCGCATTGCCTATACTTAATAAATTTGCAGTAGAGCAAACTATTCGAGCAGGATTAGCTTTAGGCTTTGAAATTAACCGAACAGCAGTCTTTGAAAGAAAAAATTATTTCTATCCAGATTTGGCTAAGGCTTATCAAATATCACAACTTGTTAAACCTATTTGCATAAACGGAAGCTTAAGAATAGGCAATAAAGATATTCCAATAAACCGAATTCATTTGGAAGAAGATGCAGGTAAGTTAGTCCACGGTGCGGACGGTTCGACGCTTGTAGATTATAACCGCGGAGGGGTTCCTCTTATAGAATTAGTCACAGACGCGTTAAAAGAACCACATATTGAAAGCGCGGACGAAGCTATCGAATTTTTGGAAAAATTGCGACAAATATATATCTATGCAGGTGTTGCAGATTGCTTAATCGAAAAAGGACAAATGCGTGCAGACGTCAATGTTTCGCTTAAACCTAAAGGCAGTGATAAATACGGTACTAAGGTTGAAATGAAAAACATTATGGGATTTAAGTCCGTATATCGTGCTATTCAATATGAAATTGAACGTCAACGTGATATTTTGGACGACGGCGGTGTAATAGAGCAAGAAACAAGGAAATGGGACGACGATAAGGGCATTAATTTTACTTTAAGGACTAAAGAAAATAGTCAAGATTATAGATACTTCCCAGACCCAGACCTTTTAGCTGTAAAAATAGATGATGCTAAAATCGATGAGATAAAGAGAACAATGCCAATGCTCCCTAATGAGTTAAAAGAAAAGTATATGAACGAATATTCGTTAAGTGAATATGATGCGGACGTATTACTTCAGTTTAAACACGTTAGCGATTTCTTTAATCAATGCGTAGCCGACTATAATCAACCTAAAACCGTTTGCAACTGGATTACTACTGAGATAATGGCGCGAATTAAAACCGAGTCAGGAGCAGGACCTATATTAATATCTAAAGATAATTTAGTTTGGCTTATGAAAAATGTTGATAACAAAAAAATCAACCGTCTTAGTGCAAAAGATGTGTTATCAAAAGTTTGGGGCACAGACTTGAGCGCGGAGAACGAAGCCAAAAGATTAAATCTTATTATAGATATTGATACCGGAGCACTTGACGAGATAATCAAGAAAATCGTTGAACAAAATTCTAATGTCGTAGAACAATACAAAACAGCTAACGATCCTAAGATTTTGAATTATCTCGTAGGTCAAGTGATGAAAGAAACGCGAGGCAAAGCAAATGCTGGTGACGTTATGGCTAAGATAAAAGAACTTGCAAATTCTTAAAAATCATAAAAATTAAAAAATAAAAATACAAAATTAATTAAATTATATAAAAATTAATTAAATTATGCAAAAAATTAATAAAAATATATAAATAATTGCAAAAAATTAAAAAATTACAAGTTAAATTAATTAATAAATAGAAATAAATCATTAAATATTAAATTAATAATTTATTTTAAATATTAAAATATCAATTTAGGAGAAAATTATGTATAGAACAATGACTTGTGGTCAGGTCGATGAAAGTATGGTTGGCAAGACTATTGAACTTGCTGGTTGGGTTAATACTATGCGCGACCACGGCGGTATAGTATTTATAGATTTGCGCGATAAATATGGATTAGTGCAATTAACTACGCACGATGATAGTCTGCTTACTAGTCTTACTCGCGAAAGTGTGATTTCAATTAAGGGTAAAGTTGTTATGCGTGATGAATATAACTTTAATCCTAAGATGAGGTCGGGTAAAATTGAAGTTGAGATTGAAGAGCTTAAAGTTTTATCTAAAGCTCGCAATATTTTACCTTTCGAAGTAGATGAAAGTATGAAAGTTGGCGAAGAATTGCGCTTGAAGTATAGATACCTTGATTTAAGAAATGAAAAAATGCAAGAAATCTTAAAATTGCGCGCAGATATGTCATACGAAGTTCGTACTTGTATGCGTGAATTAGGTTTTACTGAAGTCAATACTCCAATCTTGACTGTTCCTAGCCCAGAAGGTGCGCGTGACTATCTAGTTCCAAGTCGTGTGCATAAAGGAAAATTTTATGCACTTCCTCAAGCCCCTCAACAGTTCAAACAACTCTTAATGTGCAGTGGAGTTGATAAATATTTCCAGATAGCGCCTTGCTTTAGAGATGAAGACCCACGTGCAGACCGTCTTACTGGCGACTTTTATCAAATTGACTGCGAAATGAGTTTCGCGACACAAGAAGACGTGCATAAAGTAGTTGAAACTTTAATCGATAGAATATTTTCGAAATTCAGTAAATTCCCATTCAATAAAGGTCCTTTTAAATGTATTCCATTTAAAGAAGCCATGATTAAATACGGCACTGATAAGCCTGATTTAAGAAACCCTATTGTTATGACTGATTTGAATGACGTATTTAAGGATACAACATTCGCTGGATTTAAAGACAAGACTATTGAAGGTTTTTCGGTAACGGCTAGCGGTCAGCCTAGAAGCTTCTTCGATAAATTGCAGTCGTATTTAATAGAGCAGGGAGCAGAAGGTTTAGCTTGGGTGCGCGTTCAAGAGGACGGCACACTTAAAGGTCCAATCGTGAAATTTATTACAGAACAAGAATGTAAAGACCTTATCGCAAAAACTGGCGCGAAAATCGGCGATGATATATTCGTAATTGCTGATGCTAACAAGAAAAAATGCTATAAACTTGCAGGATTATTACGTACACAAGTCGGTGAAAAATTAAATCTTATTGATACATCAAGAATTGAATTTTGTTGGATAGTTGATTTCCCAATGTTTGAACTCAGCGACGAAGGCAAGATAGAATTCTGTCATAATCCTTTCAATATGCCTAAGGGCGGTATGGAAGCTTTAAATAGGATGAATCCGCTAGATGTAGTTGCATATCAATATGACCTTGTTGCTAACGGATATGAATGCGCTTCTGGTGCGGTTCGAAATACTGATTCTGATACTATGGTGAAATTGTTTGAAATAGTTGGCTATGGTAAGGAAGAGGTTGAGAAACGTTTTGGTGCGCTACACACAGCATTTACTTATGGTGCTCCTCCACACGCAGGTGTAGCTCCTGGATTTGAAAGATTAATGATGCTAATGTTAGGAATAAACAATATTCGTGACGTTGTTCCGTTCCCAATGAACAGCAAAGCACAAGATTTATTAATGTGTGGACCAATAGAAGTTGACGAAACTCAATTACGTGAAGTTCACATTAAATTAAGATAAAAATTAATTAAAAAATAAATTAATTAATAAAAATTATAATTTATTTGATAAAAATGCTTAAATTATTTAATATTTAAGCATTTTTTATATATTTTTTATTTATTTTTTAAAATTTTATTTTAATTTTATAATTATTTAATTTTATAAATTAGACAGAAAGTGCCTCATATTCATCATTTTTGTTTGTCTCTTTTTTTAGTAATGCGTATTTTTGACGAGTAGATTCACCTCCGTGAATATGTTTAACACTGAAATTTTCTTCAAGCAACTGCCTAACTTGTAAATACAATCTATAATTTATATATTTTAATTTTACACTTAAGTCGTGATGAACTGTACTTTTTGGTATTTTAAATTCATTTGCAGTAGCTCTTATAGTAGTGTGATGCTCTAAAATGTAATAGGCTAATTCAATGGCTCTATCATCTAAGTTGTTATGTGTCATATTTTACTCCTTAGCTTAATCTATTTTGCTAAGGTGCGGAATATGTCAAAATTTAAAAATTTTTGACGAAATTATAAAGGACATAAAATATATTATGATTAAAAACCTATTAAATTTTATACCTATTAACATATAAAATAGTTAAATTCTATTTGAAAACAATTAAGGATTTCTAAGGTAAAAAACTAATAAGATAATAATTAAATTAAGATATTAATAAAATAATTATTTAATAATTTTTATTAATAATCAATATAATTAGTTTTTAGCTACATTCTAGTTCAAATAAAATAATTCATCAAAAGTATTAAGTAATATAAAAATCAGAATAAAATAATTATTAAATAATAAATAATGTTAAATAAAAAGATAGTATTTAAAACAAGAAAAAATAACATTTATCTAAAAATAATTTTACTAAACAAATGATAAAAACAAATAATAAATAATATTAAAAAATTAAAAAATAAAAAAGAATATTTTTTAATTAATATTCTTAAAAATAAAAAATATTATAAAAATTATTAAATTTATATGAAAAATTCAATAATTTTATTCGAAATTCAATAAATTTATTATATTTTTTAAATTTTATCTAATAAATTATAGCTTTCTGGAGAAAGAATTGCGTGCTCAATGCGCTTCTTAGATTGTGGAATTGCTCGCTCAAGGAAAGATGTAAGGTCAGAGATTTCTGCTCGTTTTGTGTTGTCATTTGCTGGGCATTTGCTTTTTAGTATTGGAAAATTTTTACTTACATTTATGATTTTGCTTTCATCAGTTAGATAGAGCGGACGAATTAAGGTTATATTTGCATTAGACATATAAGACTTAGGAAGCATTGTGGATAATCTACCTTCATAAAATAATGACATAAAAAAGGTATTAATAACATCTTGCTTGTGGTGCGCTAAGGCTAATTTATTACAACCTAAGCGATTACATACACTATTTAAAGCACCTCTACGCATTTTAGCGCATAGTGAGCAAGGATTTTTTTCTTTACGAATATCAAAGACAATCTCTTTAATATCTGTTTTTTCAATGACTAATTCTACACCTAAATCTTTGCAAAATTTTTTAAGCCTAGAATAATCTTCTTTCCCTGAATATATGTCTATGGTGACAGCAACTATCTCGTAATCGTATATACCGAATCGTTTAAAATCGCTTAATGCTTTTAATAAAACCAAACTGTCTTTCCCTCCAGAAACACCTACAGCAATCTTATCACCGTTTTGAATTAAATCATATTTTTGAACTGCTTTTCTTAATGTGCTTAAAACCTTTTGCATAAAAACCTCTAAAATTTTAAAAATTAATAAAATTATATCAAAAAATATAAAAAATTCAATAATTTTTACATAATTTTTTAAATTTTTTATTATTTAAAAATTAATTTTAGATAAATTAAAAATTATTTTATAAATGTTTTAAAATTTTACTTTTTTCGTCAAATATTTGACTTAATTATTAATTATTTTATATAATTAAATTAATAAAAAAGTGCTAAATAAACAAATAAAAATATTAAACAAGCACAAATTAAAAAGAGGGGTTTATGAAGAAAAGAGTTTTCAGTGTTTTAGCGACTGTATTTGTCTTACTAACAGGATTATTCCTAACGGCCTGTGGCGACAAATATAAGAACTTCGAATATAGTATTGAATATGCTTTTAGTGCTGATTCACTCGATTGGTATGACGCAGACGACGGCGTCGAGATTTTTCATAGTAAAGACGACGAGAATTTAGAGTATGATCAATTCGGATATATAAACATTTATTTTAGAGTTGACATTCTAAATGTTGATGAAAAAAATATTGATTTAATAACTGTATCAGCAGACAATTTAGGAATGGCAACTAAGACAGTTAGAGAGAATGAAGTATTCTCTATTAGTATAAACCCAAATCTTGCTTATAACTCAACTTTAAAATTTATAGAAAATAATACTAGAAGGACAAAGAATATTCCTTTTATAGCTTCAGTAGCACTTAAGAGTATTGAAGTTGATACAAAGATAAAACCTGCCGTTTCAGTCGGCTCTAATCTTGATTTAGCTCAACTTAACAATTTAGAGTATACAACCGATAGTGAGGGGTTAAATACACTTCAAACAGGTGTTAAATATGAAATAGCATCGCTCGGTTATTATGCGGACGGAAGCTATAGGTCAACTATAACTTCTGGGCTATCAAATTACGTGACGATTAATGGAAATGTTTTAACTGCGCTTTCTAATCCAAATGCAACTTCATATATAGCGCGTATAAAGGCGACTTCTATTTATGACCCAAATATTTATGCGGAGTTTGATGTTTACATTATAGATATTGCGCTTAATGCGGATAATACAATATTTACCCCAACAACCTATGACGAAGACGACAATATTATTTCAGATATAACTCTTTACACTACGAGTGTCGGTGTAGATAACCCTTATGCTAGTAAAACTATCTATGTAGATGTTAGTAATTTCTCTGGCATCTATAAAAATGGAGTATCTACAATAGATGGAACTGTCAATTATGATTTAAGAGTTAAAGTTGACGGCGAAATTTATGATTTAAATAGTCTAACTCAAATTAATGGACTACAGATACTTCGTGAGGATTTAGGCTTAGGTAGATATAAAATCACAATAATTGCGTCGCAAGACTATACTTTTGATAGTGAAATTTCATTTGTTTATTCAATAGCGGATAAATTAACGCTTACAAATAGTGAACCTAATTATCACACTGAATTGACCGTACAAAGAAGAATTTTACCTAACGCAATATTGATTAATGGCGAAAGTTATTTGGACGGTGATACCGCATACGGAACACAATATTCGACTTCGAGCAGTACTTACAAAGGAATTGAACTTACTTTAGAAGTATCACCTGCTGATGCATACACTGATTATAAAATCGATGTTGTATCAAACAGCAATGTTGAATTTTCAAGTAATGGTAAAGATTTCAGCACAACTTATCCTAGTATAAACAATGGAGATAGGATTTTTGTACGATTAACGTCTGGTACAGTTAACGACCAAACAATAACTTTTAGAGTGCTTTCTACTCCAAAATTTGCAGAAGCAAAATATATCGAAGTAGATTACACAATCCATAAAGTAATTTCGGCGGATAGCATTGATGTATTTTCAAAATATACTGAAGGGGAAGAAAATACTAGCATAAATAAAGGTGAAATGTTTATTGATGCGAACGGCAATACTGAGTTGTTCTTGAAAGTTGCGTTCACTGGTACAGACCTTGATGCAAGCACTATTTCATTAACACTCCCTGAGTCAAGTCCGATAAAATTCGGAAATGGATTGTCTATTATAAATTTAGCAGACGGTAATTATGTTAGACAGATTTCAGAAACATCTCCATTATATAATGTTTATGCAGTTAAATTTGCTAGCTGTAATGAGATAGTTGATTCTACACGCGTGACAATTTCTGCGGGGGATAATACTCTAGGGGTTTCAACATATGTAAATGTAGAGAGCGTTTTCTTAGCTGAACCTAGCAGTATAGAAATTAATACGAACGACGAGAATGTTAGTGATTTCTCAACCGCAGACAAATTAATGTATGCTATAGTTAGGGGGACTAATAATAGTTTCTATGTCACGGCAGACGTTGCAAATAACTATGTTGGTACAATTAATCCAATACAATCTATTTCACGTGTAGATCAAGGCGCGACAAATGCTATTGAATTCACGAGTTTAAATAATAACGAATTTATAATCCTTGGTCGTGCTAATACTACACAAGCAGAAATTATAAATCTAGACGTATATTATTACACGAACGAAAATGTAGAAATCAAATTGACGAAAAGGACAATTTCAATTGAAATTGCTGTCTATGATACTATAAGTAATATATCATTAACTAAAGAAGATAAGGATATTACTTATATAAATTCGAAATATCAAGAAGCGAGCGAGATTGACATTGCATTCAGCTCAAATACGGCATATTCAAGTATAGTCGCTAGCGAT
Source organism: uncultured Clostridia bacterium (assembly GCA_944377165.1). Lineage (GTDB taxonomy): Bacteria > Bacillota > Clostridia > Christensenellales > UBA1242 > Onthoplasma. The sequence goes on from CALWEJ010000008.1 coordinate 57,097, forward strand.
GTTGTATTTAGTGACCAAACTAAATCTAACGCAAATCAATTAAAAGTGACTTTGTCTGACTCTGCGTTAAACGACATTGTTCAAATAGTTTATGTGACTCCAGACGGAGAGCAAATTTTAAATTCAGGCGATGTTATTTCGTACGACGGAGCGAATATTTACCGCGGTACAATACGCGTACGTTTGTTAAATCGCATAGACTATGATTCAATTCGTATTATATTCAGTGCAATGCGTTTTGGTGTTGAGTCTGGAGTGACAAGAAGTGTTTCAATAGATATAGCGGATTATACTCTGGCAGACGGAATTGTCGTTTCAGGAAGCGAGATAGTTGAAGAAGGTCTTGATAACTATTGGATTTATATGTCTTTCTTGTCAGTTGTTGACGGAGGAAGGGACATTGCTTCGTTTAATGCGAGCGCTGAATACGTTAATCAGTCGTCTAGCGGAATGCGCTTTGATGATTTAACATATACCTTATATAAAATTAACGAGGTTGACGGTAAGAAGTCGGAAACTCTAGTGACTGGTGGCGGAGTGAGCGTCGCAATTGATGGAAATCTTGTCACTATTTCGGCAGAGAAAAATTATGGCGGAGGAATGTATAGGCTTGAACTAGCAACACTTGACTCATACTATAATTTAAATGGAGTGGAAGGATATTCAAATACATTCAGTTTAAACTTGCTAATAAGTGACGGCGAACAATATGCTTACACTATATCTAACAAGGAAGATTTCTTAAATATAAATAACGATTTAGATGCAAATTATGTACTTACTAATAGCTTCACAATCTCAGATTTTACTCCTATCGGCGGAACTAAAGACTCAAATGTAGTAAGCGCTTTTACTGGAAGTTTAAGCGGTGTGAATTCAGCCGTTTCAACTGCAAAAAATTCAATAACCGTTGAAATTTCTACCACGGTCGAAGATGACAGAAATACATATGCAGGTTTGTTTGCTCGTTTAGGTGCAGGCGGTACAATATCTAACCTTGACGTGTATGTGAAATTTAGCACTGCACAAATGGCTACTAAGACTCCACTATATATGGGCGCGGTTGTCGGATATAATCAAGGCGGAACAATTGAAAACGTTGGAGTAAGTGTAATCAATTCAACTATTGATTTAGGGGCAATCTCTTCTGAAATTAATTTTGGTTTAATCACTGGATTGAATAATGGAACAATATCACTATCTGGCTCACGTGCAATAATTGATGCAAAAATAACAGCAATCTCAAATAAAGTAAATTTAGGTGCTATTACAGGTGTTAACACAGCTACGATATTAGATAGTACTACCGAACCAGACTGGAAAGCTATAAATTATTCGGTAATGATGAACCTTACCTATATTAATAAAGGGCAATCAGCTAATCTTAATGTCGGCGGTGTAGCGGGATATGCATATGGTGGAAGTGCAAGTAGTATATCAGGCATTACCTTAGGCGGTAAAATTCAAATAAATAATGAAGGAATAAATGCGTCTTGTACGTCTAATTTAGGCGGTATTGTAGGAGCAATCGGAAACGATGCAAACAATGGCACAACAATAACAAAATCATATGCGGTCGGCTTAGATTTAATAAATGACGTAAATGGAACGGTTGCCGGTATAGTTGGAACAGCAGACAGCGCGGATATTTCATTCGTGCGTGTAATATCAGCTAATGTAGAATTTAATCCTATTGTGAACACAAACGGAGATAGTATATTCTCTAAATTAGAGACAAAGGGAACAATCATTGGCTCAAATAATGTAGCAGGTATTTTAGGTACGTCAACTAATAGTACGATAAAACTTTCTTCTGTAGAGAACTTTGTGACAGGTCATTCAACAATAGAGAGTAGAGCAACTAGCGCAAATTTAGGTGCAATAACTGCAGACGGAGGTGCTACAGTAGAGAAAACGTTTGTAAGCGCAAATATTTCAAATTCTGGAGAAGTCGTTTTAATACCAACGAATTCAACTAATTCATATTTCGTAGGGAAAATAAGCTCAGTAAGTGACCTATCTTCATTAAACAACATCTCGTCAGCTTCTAGCGGAGTTTGTTATGCGGTTGTTTATACCGATAGCGATATTTATTATAACAATTCAGGCAGTTGGGTAGAAGTCGATTCTAACGATTGGGATAGCTCAATATTGTTAGGTGCTGACTATTCAAGCGAAGATTGGAGAATAGATAATCAATATAATGCTATTACAATAAGCATTTTAGAAGGAGAAATCAGTTCGCCTAAAACTTATTATTTGCCTTATCTACTTAAAGACGGCGAGCCTACAATGATTATTGCTCCTACTGATATATCAGCGGATATTAATTCAGAATATATTATTGAAATTGATTCAGTTTATTCAGAAGATTACGATTATACTTTCAGTGAAGACGAAATTACTTCAGTAGCAATTATTAATTATCATTATGATATAAATAATATATTAGATAATGATAAATATAATACATATGATTTAGACGAATTAATCAATCTAACAGTAGTCCCAGATGGTGCTAGCGGAGGCGTAAGATATTCAATAGTTCAAGGCTCATCTTACGCATATATTAATTCAGATGACCAAATTGTGTTTACAGGTGTGAGTGGTACAAATAGAATTATTGTTAGATGTTATTCAATATTTAATAGCGATATTGAAGAATATGTTGTGTTCTATACTCAAATTGGTTTAAGCGGATTAATTATAGATACGGACGATGTGTATCTTGAAAATGAGAATACGTATAGTATAACTACTTATACAGGCTCTACAGATACGCACATAATAGTTGATGCTGAAAATATATTTGGTAGTGCTTTAGGTCTAAGCGATAAGTTATTCCAAAACATTTTTGATACTAATTTAACAGAATACTTATCTATTAAAACGGTTAATCCAACAGAAGATTCTATTCTAACAATAGAAAAGACAAACAATCAAATTAATGAATTTATACTTAAAGTTAGTGATTTGTTTACAGGTAATTCGACTAACGAAACTATTACATTTACATTGTATTTTAATGCTACAGATTATTATGGTGATAGTTTTGTTGGTGCATTGCTTACGGGTGAGCAGATAGTTGACGGAGAAACTGAAGACGTATTACTATCTCTTGGTACAATCAACTTAAAAGTATATGTTAAAAAGTCCGCTAACTATATCGTAATGAATAACGGACAACAATCAGTTAACAGTTCTTCTACAGCGAATTTCAGTGCTAATTTATATACAGGTTATGTGTCTAGCGATAACACTAATTCGAATTATGTAGCATTTAATTACAATTACAATTTAAATAGAATTGAGTTAAATGAAGAAGGAACTAAAGACAGCATTAATTTACAACTATCTTATAACTTAGAAGATTCTGATAAGATTACGACATTGCTTGAAAGGACTAAAAAGTCTAGCATATTAGATTTATTTAACTATAATTTCTCATACTATGCAATAGATGCACAAGGTAATATTGCAACCTCAATTCAAGATATAGCAGGATATAGATACAACATTAGCATTAGTCTAAAAGATGGATTCGAATATAGGTATTTAACTGATAGTATCGAGTTTATATTCACAGTAAGTGCACAAACAAACGAAAACGTGACAGGACAAGCAAATATAACGTTCGAGCCAACCGAAGTATCAACAATTCGTTTAGAAAATTATAATGCTTCTAGTGTATCTTCAAATGGCGGATTTACTTCACTTGTCACTAGCGGAACGACTTCTTCTTATGTGATTTCTCCAGGCGGATATGGCGGACTTATGACCATTTTCTTAGAGCCTAATTATTCTAATGTCCTATCTGCTACATTATCTAGTAGTTCGCTCTATGTACCAAGTTTAGGTAGGTCTGTCACATTGCATTTTGAGCAATTAATATATAATGAAAGTCAAAATATTTTCCAATCTATGTATCCAGCTAATAGCTCTACTAACGGAATCATAGATTTGCGACGCGAGTCAGTATATAATGGCACAACTTATGAATATACAGGAATTATTTACGTCCGTGTATTCTTAGAGCGATTCTCAGGCACAGATGGAAATATCAATGTCACATTAGACGTCAAGACAAGCGAAACAAGCGAAAAATCTATATCTAAAGCATTCTTAACTCAGTATTTGCCGGGTGTAAGCTTTAACTACGACGGAATACAAGCAGACGGCGGATATTTAGTCCAAGAAAATACTTACAATAATATCGTTGAATTGACCGTTTATGGTTATGAATTTAACGCAACTCCTAATATTTATTCAAGTTGGATTTTGCCTGAAGGTGCAGAAGGCTACGAAATAAATGGAAACGGCGAGTTGATTTATACTGATAGTGAAAATGTAAAACATAATTATAATATAAATGATTATGTTAATCGCTCAATAGGTGAGATACGAGCAAATTCGGACAGCTCATATACTATTCAGGTTATATTCTCTGTACGGGGAGGAATACCGGCTTCGTTTGAATTGTCCGCTAATATGTCGTTAATAACAGATTCGGGCGAGATCTATAGCGAAGAACAGACAATAGTTTTCCACCCTACTGACTATATTGTGGATAACTCAGCAACAACTCTTGAACGCATTAATAACGGAGTTATGCAGTTGACTATTAATCGCACACAAGTTTTTGAATTTGTCTTTGATACTAACGCGGTAAATTATGATTATAGTGAAGAAATTTACGATAGACTTGTGGAAAACTATGGAGATATTGCATCACTATTTAGTTATCAATTAAATGGCAAAAATTACACTTTAGAAGACGAAAATAGTGCGTTCAATATTTCGTATGTTGAAGTCGCTAATTCCACATCAAAGCGTCTAGCAATTTTTGGCTTAGAAACATTAAATGTAAACGTTGAATTTTCAGTAAAATATGAATTTATGCCTAATAAAAATAATGGTAAATATTCATTAAACTTTACTGACGGCGGAGCATACGAAATGAGCTTTGCGTTTAGATTGCAAATTTTGCCGGGCACAGACGCAGAGCACGCAACGGCGATTTATTCAGCTGACGATATATTCGACCCAGATACTAATGCTTGCTTATTAAACGAAGGGGAAGATTATATCTTAATGAATGATATTACTCTTGAAAACTTTACACCTATTGATGTAAATGTAGCAAGTTTCGACGGAAATAATAAGATTATAAAAATTACAAGTTTTGCTACTCCAAGCGAGAGCGCAACCGCAGTTGAATATGGATTATTTGCTAATATTGGTACGTACACTTTAGCTAACGAAACATACCCTACGATATTAAAGAACATTGTCGTAGATTATGGCTCATTAACAGGCGCAATTTCGTTTATCAACAGCGACGCAACAACAATTTCGTTCGGCGGACTTGTTGGTAAGAACGAAGGTGGATTAATCTACAACTGTGATGTTATGAACTTTAGTTCTAGCACTAAAGATATAACTTTGACATTTAAGAATTCTTCATCTGTTAAGGTATATTTTGGAGGACTTGTAGGCGAGAATGCAGGAACTATCACAAATTCACGTGTAGGTAGAAGTACATTCACTCGTGTAAATGTTTCATCTACAGGTAATGAAAGCATTAATTATAACTATGGACCAGTTAATCCTTTAGCATTCTATATCGGGGATGCGTCAGTTAGCGGTCAAGGATTTGTGGCTGTTGCTGGTGGATTTGTCGGTTCAAATAGTGGAAAAATTGCTAGTTCATATGTGGCTAACACAAGTGTTATTAGCAGTTCAACCGCACCTAATGATAGTATGACGGCAGGATTTGTAGGTCAAAATAATGCGGGCGCAAGCATTATGTATTCGTACGTAAAAGCATTAGAAAGCACAGTAAATCCTACTAATCCATATTCAAGGGGCGCGCGAATTCAGAATTTAACTAACGGTACAGTGGCAGGTTTTGTAAATTACAATGCTGGTACAATTAGGAATTCATATGCCAACACGGAACTAATGTCTGACTCAAACGTATTATCAGGATTCGTTTACTATAACGCAACGAGTGGTGTTATTAGCGAATCATACTCTGCTTGTATTTATAACGGCAAGTTAATCGGTGAAAATACTACTGCCGAACAGCCGTTTGTAGGACGTAGTAATGCAGAGTTGTTGTCATACGGAACAATAGAAAATTGCTATTACCTTATCTCAGACGGAACAGTTATTGATACAAGTAAAATACCTAATGTGGAAGGACAAGATCAAGCTGTCGCAGTCACTCAGTCTAACTTTAAAGACCCTAACTTCTTAAATAACTTTGTATTTGTTTTGTCTAATTCGTTAACGAGTAGAAATTTAGGAGTATGGTCATACTATACTACAGATTCAAGTTATAGAATCCTACCTGAATTAATGCCTGCTAATACTATTGCTACTTCATATAGATATTTAGTTGGTGTCGGCGAAAACGGAAATAATTATGATTACGCTTACTCATTCAACTTAGGTAGCGCAAACAATCCATACATTATTCAAGACGTTGACGACTTCAATTCAATTATGACAGGTAATGGTACAACAAGTGCAAGCGGATATTTTAGATTAATAAACGATTTAGCTTTTGATACTACAGCAGTAAGTACGCGTTTAAACTTCACTTTAGGTGATAGAGATAACTTAAATGTGACGAGTTTTGAAGGCAACGGTATGACTATAAGCGGAATATATCTTGACGCGGAAGAAAACGTTGGCTCATCAATCGGCTTATTCGCAAATATTGAGAATGCGTATGTGAAAAATGTCAACCTTGAATTTGAGAGTGAATTCAGTTCAGCAAACATTACTTATGCAGGTGGACTTGCTGGTAAAATCAACAACAGTGTAATTGTTAATATCAATCTATCAGGTTCGGCAACTACAATTAACGGCACAAGTTTTGCTGGTGGACTTGCTGGAACAATAACAGGTAGTAGTTTAATTTATGGTATTAAATCTAATCTAAATGCTATCGCAAATAATGAAACAGGCGATTTCTATACAGGTACTACTTATACAAATATGTCATATGCTGGTGGTATCGCAGGTCTTATTGATATAACTCCACGCGAGAATGCAGAATATAACTTATCTTACATACAAATTGAAGGCGACGAGATGAATGTTGGTTCAAATTATAACGCCAATATTCAAGCATACTATGCAGGCGGTGTAGCTGGTTATGCAGGTAGCGAAGTCAAGGTCTTTAGATTGAAATATAATGTAGGTTTATCTAACCGCATTCGCGGACAAGAAGCAGTTGGCGGATTATTCGGTGCATTCTTAGGTGAGATTACCGCTTCTCAAGTGACAGCAGTTGAAGATACGCAATTTACGTTCGATAGCGCAATAGGTGAATACATTATTTCGCTTGAAAATGAAGAAAAACCATTTGATAAGACTACAGCTGGCAACTTAAATCTATTAGAAGGATATAATTATGTAGGTGGTATTGCAGGTATTGGATTAAATACTGAAATTTATTCTAGTTATGCTAAAGTTGGTATTTATTCTGGTGTTAGTGCAGGTGGTTTGATAGGTTTAGCAATCTCTCCTACAATCAACTATTCATATGCTATTCCATATATTAACTTAGATAATATTTCATATTTTGAAAATGTAGGCGGAGTGATTGGTGAAACGTATGAGAAATCATACTATTCAGATGAAATATCAGGATATATAAGTGCGTTTAACTTGATACCAAATGCAAGGGAACAATCTAATTTAAGTTTCATATTCTCTACCTTAATAATGGATAACGAGAAGTTAAGAAACAATATCGACACTATTATTAATGCAACTGATTCTTCGTACATTAAGCACTTTGATTATATTGCGGGATATTATGGACAAGACGCAGGCGAAAATTATCTACACGGTAATGGTGGCGGAAATAACTTAATTTCAGTCTATGGCGGAAAGGTAAATTATGCTAATAAATCTGTAAACGATACTATTCAAGAATTAGTATTACATTCTACAGAATCGAGAGCATATAGTACAGATTTAAGCACTATATTTGATACGGACAATGCTAGTACACAAGCAGAAACATTCCAGCGAATATTCTCATCTTGGCCTACTGAATATTGGACATTAGATAGTACAAGGTATTTCCCATTATTGCTAGATAGAAATGTTAGAGATTATATTGAAATAGATATGAGTAATCTAGAAGAAAGTATTACTACTATTGAGAATAATCCAAGTTTGAGTTATAAAGTAGTTGAGGACCTAGACTTTACTAACTATACTTCAAACGGAAACTTTATAATTGAAATCGGCGGAGATGGTTTCACTGGTATATTACTTGGAGAAAAACCAGACGGAACAACTCCAACTATTAGCGGGTTAAATATTAATGCAAGATATTCAAACGAAGATTCAGGGTTCTTTAATAGAACAACTGGTGCGACTATAAGCAATCTTAACTTTAAATGGAATACATTGAATTTAAATAATAAGAATATTGAGTACATCGGCGGTGTTTCGTGTGAAGATACTGGTTCGCGATTTACTTCGATTAATGTATCTATGAATGTTGCGAATATTGATGATGACTCAGTCAACAATTCAGGAAATATTATTCATAACAATGTCACTACTCAAAATGCAACTATTGCTGGATTTGGTGGTATTGTAGGAGAAGGCACAAATAGTAATATCGTAGGTTGTACATTTACAGGAAATGTTAGTGCTAAATTATCGGCAACTGAAAATAGTAAAAATACAATTAACGTAGGCGGAATTATCGGACGCGGAGCTGTAAGCGATAATCCAGAATCGCAAATTGATACAATCGGAATGATAGTGACTGATTCAACGGTCGGTATGGATAATTCTAAGACAACATTTAATTTTGAACTTATATCAAATGAAGATATAGCAAGTACTGTCAACATAGGTGGAGCAGTCGGTTATGCTTCTGGAGCAGCAATTAGTGCTGTAAATGTTGGTAATTATACATACGAAACGAATAATGACGTAGATATTTCAGTTAGATATTCAGGAATTGACAATTTATATTTAGGCGGAATAATCGGATTTAGCGAAGAATCTCAAATCATTTCAACCGACAGTTTAACGAATATAAATTTAACAGGCGGAAATATAGATGGAAATGCTAGTCAAGTTGCCTTAGGAGGACTCGCAGGTCGCTTAATTTCTAACGGAGCTGGTTCGGAATTCAGAGATAATGCTACACGTGCGAATATAATTGTAGGTAGTCAAGAAATTAGTTATATAGATAATATATATTTATCTACAGGTATCGCCTTTATGAGTTCTTCTGGTGCTATAGCAACCATTTCTCAGTCGCTATTCACGGGTGAAATCATTGCTACAAATGACGAAGATATTAGTGATAAATTAGCTAGTGTTAAAAATATTTGGACTGGTGGCGCTGTGGGTTATGTTGACCCAAGTTGCAAGCTGATGTTAGAAGAAATTATGAGTACTTCTAATATCAATGTTGGTTCTAGTGATATATCTAATGGAACAGCGCAATTATTTGTCGGCGGACTTGTAGGTTCTGGCGGAACATATAATGAAAATTTGACTGCACCAGAAATATCAATTATAAACTGCGCTTCAGCAGTAAAAATTGTTGCTATTAGTGCAGATTTAACTGATGTTGATTTAGAAGATGTCAAAGTCTATATTGGTGGCTTAGTTTCTTTAGCAACTAAGTTAACTATTGAAAATTCGTATTCGGCTACAACAATTCTAACTGATGGATTAAGTGGAAAATATTATAATCTTTCACATATCGGAGCGATTGTTGGAGAAATGTTGAATAGTGCAACTATTGACTCAACTGAAACATATTATTCGAGTGATATTGCACTATCTAGTGAAGATTTAGATAGTGATTCGGACGGATTATACAATTTGTCCGCGTATAGATTTGTATCGACATCGCAATGGCATACAAACTTTATGCAAGGTAATTCGTCAGTATGGACGCGCTCTACTAATGGTGTAAATTATATTCCTTATATAACAAGTCTTTACGATAACTTAATTAATTACGGGATAATAACAAATTCTCCAGATACAAATGTCTATGCTTCAGGTAGTGTTTTAAATCCTGTACAAATAAATAATGAACGTATTTCTTTGCGAGAAGATTATACATTCTATCTTCTTTCAAGCAATGTTGATAATCCTCTTACTTTAGTTGAAAATTCTACAGGATTCATTTCTAAATTAAATGGAGTATTGTTAGCAGGAGAAACAACTTACAATGTAGAATTTAGTACTAATCAAGATACAGATTTGGTAGATAAATATACTGCATTTATACCTTTGGTCGCAAAACATTCAGCAATCTCTAATTTACACGTTGTATTAAAAGGTGGTTCTGAAATTAGTTATGCAATTTCTTCAGAAAGCAGTATTACATCTATAATCGCAGGTAAGAATGAGGGTGTAATTTTTAACTCATCTGTTTTAGGAACGGACATATCTCTCAACGGACATATCGGGACAAATAATTATTTCGGTGTTTTGGTTGGAGAAAATACAGGACTTATTTCACATTCATATTCTACAGTAGAAATACTTGAAATAAATAATGCTATAGGTGGTGCAGTATCCGGCATAGTTGTTAACAACAACGGAACTATTAATTCAACATACTTTACAGGTTATATTAATAATCCGAATATAACTGCAAGTGGATTGATTTACTCTTCTGGTGAAAGTGAGGATACAATAGGCTACGTTCACACTTCTTATATGGGCGGTGTTATTACTAATGTTTCAAATACAGGTAATAGTTTCATAGCAGTATTTGATAGTATGCGTGACTATGGTGATAATAACTTTATTGATAATCTTGCAAGTTTTGATACGGCTTACAGTGATAGTACAATCAATAGCATAATAGGTGTATCAACATTAAAAATAATGAAAGCTGATAATCTTTCTGGCAACTGGAGTACAGTAATAAGTTCAAGTGGCGACACAAAAAACCCTTCATACTATATTGATATGACAAGTGCTAGTTTCGGCTACAACTATGGTTATCCGGTGTATGAATTTAATAAGGTCGATACAACTACGACGACATATACTAAACTTTCAGTGAACTATCAACTATATACAGGTAATGGAACGTTATCAAATGTAGTAAATTCTAAAGATGATAATGCACTGACAGATGACTACATTGAAAAAGATTTAGAGGACTTAAAGGAATCTGAAGTAAATAATTTCTATAGAATTCCGCATTTGGGCGCATTGCACGCAATACAAGGTTTAGCGAACATTGTGCAGAATAATCAATTAACATATACTAAGTTGAACTATATGCTTATTTATGATATTGATGCAACAGATTATACTTTCATTAATACTGCGGTTGGCGGACTAGATAATGATAGCGAATTTAATCTTGGAGAAAATGTACAATTTAATGGTAGATTCATCTCTAACAAGAATTATGCTATTGATACTTGGCCAATGAGCAATAACAATACTGAAGAAGTATGTACAATTAGTGGATTATCGAAAGAAGGCTTATTTGACAACATTAATTATGCTAAATTTGAATACTTAAAGTTCGGACAAATGAAGGATTTAGAATCTTCAGGTGCGCTAGGTGTCAATGTCGGATTATCTAATACAAGCAATGGTAATGTGACACTCAATAATATATGGATAGGCGATGACAGTGCTACGATAACGTATGCAGGTGCTAATGTCGGTGGACTATTTGGGACTATTCAATCGGGCACAGTATCTATATCTAACTTTATTACAAGTAATCACACTACTAAAACTAGATTTATTAAAATACAAGCCGATGGTCATAATGGGTTGATTGCTAGTTCAATGAGTGGCGGAGTCCTTAATCTAAATGAAAGTAATAAGCTAGGAATAGACTTTGCTGGAGCGCTTGGAGAGGAAGCAAATAGCATAAATGGCGGAATCGTCGGTAGTTTAACCGGAGGTACAATCAATGGCGGTAATAGTGAAATCTTAGTTTCAAATACGCAAGATAGTGCACCAAGCGAAATACTTGGAGGTATTGTCGGTGAGTCTTCTGATGCGAGCGAAGCTACCATTGACAGTGTTAAAGTATCATTTGTTAGCGGTGGCGGTATTGGAATTCATACCATAAAGCTAGGCGGATTTGTTGGTAAGATAGGTGGAAAGTTAACTATATCTAACAGCACTATTATAAACGATGGGCAAATGGAAGTTTGGACTAGTGGATACGCAGAATTCGGTTTAATAAGTGCGAACGTCTATGGTTCTGGCGCGATAACACTAAATAATATTACACTCAATGATAATTCGGATCAAAATTTAGAAATCATTATTTCTAGTAATATTGAAAAGTCTTCTACATCATACGGGGTACTTTTCGGTACTGTTCTTGGCGGAACAATAGATGGTAGCATTAATAATGCTACAAATATTACACTTAACACTACTAATAATACAACCGATTCTGATAATGTAGGGACCGTTGCGGGTACATTAAGTGGCGGAGATATAAAACTAACATTCGGACAACAAGGTAGTGAAGTTTCTAAATTCACAATTAAAGGACACGAGAATGTCGGCGGTGTTATTGGTAAATATGAAGGCGGAGCACTAGCATTAACTGAAATTTCTACAACGGTTTATGGAGATAAAAACGTTGGTGGATTTATCGGATATGCTAAGGTTGGTGAAAATAATCTTTCTTCACTGATAAATAACAATGCAGGCACGGGGAATGTTTCTAATGCAGATATAGAATATTTCAATTATCTACAAAGTTCAGATCTGTTCTCAACTATATATATCCTTGGTCAGCAAACAGATGACTCTGGTAATATAGGCGGAATATTTGGAAATCTTGAAGGAAACTTAACATTAGATTCAGAAGAAGGCAATACACAATTTATAACTAATCACAATCAGATTTATCTAGGGAGTAAGAATACTTTAGCTCAACATAACATAATAAATGTCGGCGGTGTGGCTGGACAAGTTAGCGGTAATATTTCAAATGTTAATAACTATGGTTCTATCAAATATGCCGGTGGCGCTATTATGGAAAGTATAGCAGAAGGTTTGCAGACAGATACATTTGTTATAACTAACGTTTCATTGGGCGGAAATCCTAATCGCGCTACTTATGCACTAAATGTCGGTGGAATTGTGGGTAAAGTCAATTCAGTTGATACACAAATTGAAATTACTAACATAAGTAATGCCGGAAATATCGAAGGATATCAAAACGTCGGCGGATTAATCGGATATGTGACTGGTGCTAATATAACTAATGATATAGACACTAATACGATTGATGTAATAGATGTTTCTACTAATGATGAACAGACGACAGCAAATACTGCATCTGTAAGCGGTGTATTGAATGTCGGCGGAGCATTCGGTTATGTTGGAAATTCTAGCGCTACAACAAATATTAGTCATATAGCGCTTCAATCTGTCACGGTTAACGGAAATTCAAACGTCGGCGGATTTATAGGAACATATACTGGCGGGAACATTGGATATTCTACACTTAGCAATACAACTGTAAATGGTATTTATTATTGTTTAGTCGTAGATAGTTTAGTTAATGGAAATGTTGAAAATACAGGTTATACATATATTCCTACTAGTGTCGGTGGATTTATAGGTTCGGCTTATAAGTCGAGTGATGATATTCAAGGTGCAATATATAAGAATACGCTTACATCAGTTAACGTAATTAGTGCGCAAGAAGGTTCTAATAGTAATACAGGTTGGGAAAGTACATCTAGAGTAATTTCCACAATCGGAAATAATATGTATTCGCAAAATTTTGCAACATTTGATGATAAATATTCTGAAGTAATTTCGTTATATAATAATAAACCAAATTATGTAGAATTTAACGATATGACTACAGGCTTTGGCGGATTCATAGGCTCAGTAAATACGTATGCGACTACAGGTACATTTAAAGAGAGTTATCGTAATTATGGGATATGGACTAATGAGATTAATGTAGTTTCAATATCGGCAAGTTTAGGAATAAATGTCGGTACATTCTACGGATATTATTATGATTCTGAAGCGGATCAATCATCATATTCAATGTATATACCTACTATAAGTATAGAAGATTCCGTTTCAACTGTCACGGGTGCGTATAATATAGGTGGAATCGTAGGTTGCTACCATACAAGTCAAACAACTCCAGAGGATTTTAATTCTTTAGACGAAGATATTAAAGGTTTCAAAGGAACGATATCAGTTCAAGATGATTCTAAAATAACGGGTATGTATGTCGGCGGAGTATTCGGCAAATTCGTCGGAGACGCAACCAATTTGAGGTTAGAAAGTAAAGTCACAATAAATACCGATAGCAGTTATTACATAGGTGGTTTAATCGGTAGATTGGAAGGTAATTTAACAGTTAGCCAAAAAGGTGATGATAGCTACAATACCGGAGAAAACAAGTTTAGTGGCGCAGTCAATGGCGATTCGGTTGAGAACTTTGGCGGACTTGTCGGAATGCTTAAAGTTGCAGAACAAGACGGAGGAGTAGATGTCACAGTAATAGGTGAACATAACTATGCATTCACTATTAATACAGTGGAAAACAGCAACTACGTAGATGTTGATTCTACGTATGACTCAACAGTTGATGAACAGAGTAGTACAGAATTATACTTAACGGCAATCGCTGGCTACGTAAATCAAGACCGATTTATAATCTCTGCGACTTCTGATAAAAGTTGGTACAGTGGTACAACAGCTAAAAATCCATTAAATGAAAACACATTTGGTTGGGCTAGAGATTATACAATGTTTAAGACGGTTCAGCGCAATATTCCAAAAAGTGAGAATAACGGTGCTAGTTGGGATTCAATATCTGTAGTCTATGACGCATCATACATTACATATGTTGGAACAATGGAAAATCTAGGCATTTATAATCAATATTCAGGAGAAACAGATGAAAATGGAAACCAGATATATACTCCAGATTACATTTGTTATACAATCGTTGAAATTGCAGAAGGACAAGCAAAATTATATTCATCTATTGGTATAGCCTCAGTTTATTATAATGAAAATGGAGATTATGCTACCGATAGTGATTTAAAAGATCAAAAAGATTTATCAGGAGAAAATGGCTGGGACAGCTTTGGAAGATTCTGGCAATGGGCTGGAGCTGTGGTTGGAATTACAGAGCCACCTACCAACATATTAAATATTGATATTGCCAAAACTGATCCAGGATTAACAAATTTTGATTTAAATGCAACGGATTATTTGACTGTTAATAACAATAAAACATCTTTGATTTCTAATGAAGGCGAGGATGGACAAGAACTTAAAATTTATTATTGTTCTGTTCCAAAGTATAGGCAGTCAACAGATAGTGGATATACTATAGCAGATAAAACTTATTTCCAATTTGAAGTGATTTATCAAAATTCGTCAAAAGGCAGAAAAGATTACAGGGCAGCAAGTGGTTCATTGTTTGAAGTAAATGGTATAGCAACTTCAGATATGGATACAGACTTAAAAACTGAAGAGTCTTTATATCCTTGGCTTGAATGGGTACAAGCAGGTATTCAAATAGTATCAATCGCTGCAGGTGCGGGTGGATTAACTGTAGCTGCAGGTAAAATATTTGGTAAAGTAGCTGTTAAAGGCTTTATCAAAACTGCAGGTAAGTTGTTATTGCGTGCAACGAAATTTGCTGTTAAAGAATTTGGCATAACAAAAATTATGGGCTTAATAGGTTTAGTTGGTGTATCAACCACAGTAGTAAATTCAACATATATCGAAATTAGGAATCAAACTATGGGATATATGACTCCTACATATATGCGTGAACTTACCTATTCGTCAGACGGAATTGTGAACTATCAAACAGATACAAGTTTCGTTAATGAATATGGGGTAGCTTACACCTATTATTCTGCAAATCGTCCTTCAGACTACTATACATCTAAGTATTATGTTTACTATGAGTTAAGTGACGGTGTTTATCAAAAGAGCGATATATTCTCTATCGATGAAGTCAACATTACAGGGACATCAATTATTTCTGAAGGCGATTATAGTGGTGGTATAGCTTGTACTGTCAATGGAATAAATGGTGTTGCCTACGATTATTACACTTATGCTAACGGACAATATTATGTAATTGCTGACGTAATCGAAATTAAAGATGTGTTATCTCAAAGTTTCTTCGAGCCTAATGCTTGGGGAGAAAACTTTAGTTTACCTATCTATACTTACAATAATGGATATTATTATGTTGCAGGCGCCTTTGATGGAAACAGTTATAGTAAAAAGAATAGGTACGACAACAAAATAGAAGGTATAACTGAATCTAATTTAGCAACTTATGGTGCACAGTTATCAGTCACAGAGAATCTAAACTTTGTTCCTGTAGACATAGAATATTTAAAAGATTATTTATATAGTATAAATAATGGAGAACTTTATCCTATTGACAATGACGGAAATAGAGTTGATAATAGTGAAATATATTATTACGGTTATGGATATTTAGATAAAGCATATTATACGGCTAATGGAACGTTAAGGAAGACATATAATGCGGGTGGAAAAGGTTCACCTATTAAACCGGTTGTAGGTCAATTTGAGTGTGTTGGTACAAGTAAACCTGTTGGACTTGACGGAATAGATTATATTAGTGCTACATATACAAATAGCGGAAATATGACTACAACATATTATTTCACTTATATTGGTACTACTAATGGTAATGGCACAGATTATACTGACGGATTCAATATTACAAAGACAGAATCTACTACTGGAACAATCCTTAATATAAATATGTATCCATATTCATACGGCAATCCGTATAATTCAAATACAACTATTGATAAGTCTAAAGTATTTACCACAATTTCAGTAAATAATACAAAGACGACAGTTTACTTAATTGAAGAGCATATATTAGGTGCCTCAGAAAGCAATACACCTAAACTTACAAAAGAAGCTACTTTCTATTACTTTAATGGAGGTTGGGGACTAAATGTTGGCGATAAAGTGTATAAACTTGTGAAGGCTAATGCTTTATCAGGAAATGATGATAACCCTAGCGTACAATTGTATAAGGTAGATCGTAATGGAGATTATGAAGTAGAATACTTTACTTATTATCAAATAGCTCAAGCGTTAAATGGTGATACATCTGTATTGAAAGGGTATGAATATACTCTATATTATGATCAAGGCAATAGTTTAAATAGAACTTATAAAGATCAATTCTGTCTATATGGTGAAAATTTATATAAAACAGATGAATCTTTAATGTTAAATTCTGGCGTGTTGATAGGGGCTAGAATAAGTTATCCTAATCAAGAAGTATTTACTGAAGAGTATAATAAGAATAAATACTTAATGAATGCTGATAGACAATTCTATACTCGATATAAATATGATCAAGACTATTTTAATGGAAGTTCTTGGGCTAACACTGATGAATATTATGCTTATAGAAGAGGCAGTATAAATCCTAATTCAGGATATACTACCTACTTAGTCGAAGGTTGTCGTGTCATATTAGGAGGAGACGGATACTATATCAATACTAAAGGTTCAAGTAGTAATATAAAAATAGGTTCATTTACTATAGTCTAATAATAAAAAATCCACAAATTTGATTGTGGATTTTTTATGTATTTCACTATTTATTTAATTCATTTTCAATTGAAATATTTGGGTTATGATAGGTTTGGCTATCAAAATATGTAATTGGTTCAGAATTCTCTTTAAATTCATCAAGGTTATCAAAATAAACTCTATTCGGTAATAAAGAATGCATCGTGTTATTATTAAAACTGTAAGAAGCTTTAGGATAATAGCATTCAGCTTTGCGTAATTCTTCATTTTCGATTATCATATTCTTTCTGCTAGGGGGCGCAGACCTTACATTTAATGTGAACTCAGCATCTTCGTTAGCGCTAGTCACATCTATATAGACATATTCGTTATTGATATAGTCGTCACATAAATATTGTATTCTACTTTCTAGACCGTTAAATGTATCTTTTTCTACATTTACGTGAGATTCGACCTTAGCACTTTTTTGAGCATCTAATTCTTGTATGAACAAACCTGATTGAATATAATTATCTTCGTGCAACATATACAAGTCGTTATATTCTTGTTCAGTCAATGGATATGATAATACGTAATTCGCGTAATATCCTTCTTTAGTTTCTGCACGAGTTGATAAATACAATTTGCTTGTATCATTATTTAAAATATACGCGACACTTATGCATTCTAAGGTATCGTTTTTAATTGCATCAACATCTAACCCTTCTTTTTCTAAGAAAGAATAAGGAATTGGAGCTTCTGCATTTTGAGAATCTTTATTATTTGAATTAAGATAATCGTCTATTATTTCATTATAGTATGAACTATTTAAGACATCTTCTAAAATTTGGCTGTATTCGCCATTGTTTCCGCCCGGAGTAGTTCCATTGCCTCCTGGGGTAGTGCCGTCTCCGCCCGGAGTAGTCACATCACCGCCGAACAAAGTACAAGCAGGCATAGTGATTGCCATACCGCCCGCAAGAACTAAACCTATGACCGCCTTTTTAACTTTATTGAATTTAGGGTGTAAATTTTTTAATCTTTTGTTTGTTTTAACAATAAGATTTTCTTGAGCCGTAAGCTCGTTGTTTTCATAACCTTCCATTTTATACCTCACATTTTTATTAATCAATTTGAGATAAAGCCTATTTAACCCCTGCGTGCCGTAGCACTAAATCGACCAATAGCGCAAATCGATTTCTAATTCCAAGCATTGTATCATATAAGAGATTATTTGTCAAGATATTTTTTTATATCTTTTTTTTCGCAATTTTAAGTTAGAAATTTAAGTTTTAATAAAATGTCGAATTCATAAGATTGACATTCTGTGTTTAATCTATATATTAGGCCAATTAGTTTCATTCGTTCTAAACTAAAAAATTTTTATATTTATATAATTTAATATTAAGACCTTTAGATATATAAAACCTTATAATTATAAATATATAAAACTAAAAAAATTATAAATGATATTAAAATGGTTAAAAAATACTAAAAAATTATTAAAAATATTAAAAAAATTTAAAATTTTCTTATAATTACCGATTTATTTTAAATTTTCAAGAAATAATATTAAAAAATACAAAATAATATTAAAAATTTAAAAAATATGAAAAATTAAGAAATAGTACTATATTAAATAAAATATATTTAAATTTAATAATATAACAAAATTTAATAATATAACAAAAGATATTTAATAATAGCATTATTACATAATTGGGCAATAAAAAAAAATTATATTCTATATACAAGTAAAAACTGTTGCAAATGTAAAATTAAATTAAACAAAATATTATTTATTTTTATAATTTAATTAACGTTATGTTATATACATTATAAATAGCATATAAAAAATATATAAGATAATTTTTTAAAATTTTAGTTTTTTTATTAATTTTTAACATAATAATCAATTATTTTTAATTATTTTTAATTATTTTTATAATTTTTATAAAAATTATTTAAAAATTTTAATTTTATAAATAATCCATATTTTTACACTAACGAATCGTAAATTATAATTTCTAAAATTAATAGATTGCTAAAAGAAAAAATATATGGAAAATGATTTGTTTTTTTGTCGAAATTGATTATAATAATTATAGGTTT
>CALWEJ010000009.1 GCA_944377165.1 uncultured Clostridia bacterium
TTCAGCTTTTTTCTCAGCTTCTGCTTTTTCTTTAGCTATACGTTCAGCCTCAGCTTTTTCTTTAGCCTTGCGTTCTTTTTCAGCTTGTTTTTTAGCTTCTTCAGCTTCTTTAGCTTTGCGCTCAGCTTCAGCTTTTTTCTCAGCTTCTGCTTTTTCTTTAGCTATACGTTCAGCCTCAGCTTTTTCTTTAGCCTTGCGTTCTTCTTCGGCTTTTTGTTTTGCTTTAGCTTCTTGATTTATTACTATAGCACGTTGTCCTTCTAGATATTTGTCATATTCCTCGTATTTTGAAGTAATAGTTTTACGATAAGCTTTATAATTATCAACTATATCTGCAAACAAACTATTGCTTTTTACATAATCTATTCTTTCGTCAATATCAGTTAATTTATCTTTTAGTACAGTTAATTGAGAGTTAATAGATATGATTTCTTTGACTCTTTCACTAGTAGTTATATTATTTTTACTATTTATAGCTGTTATTGAATTGTCTATGTTCTTAATAATCACTCTAATGTCAGAAGTAATAGCATTAAATTTGTTATTTTCTTCTGTTTTAATCTTATTATCTTCTGCAGATTTATCTTCTTTTTCTTGTTTTGAATTATTTACAGGTGGAGGAGTAATAACGGCTTTTGGAGTATTAGATTTTTCTTGAGTATTTTCAGCTTGGCTTTCAGCTATGCGTTTTACTTCTTGATTTTGTCTTTCTTGTGCTTCTTTAATTAATTTAATTTTTCTTTCACCTTCAGGACTTAAAGGCAGAGCCAAGGCAGGATTTTTGCTTGATTTTTCTTTGTTTGTTTCTTTCTTCTCAACAATTTTTTCAGGCTTTTCATCTGCTACAACTTTTCCACCGGTTAATGCGTTTTTGTATGAGTCACGCATTAATTCTCTAAACTTAGGGACAAAGACTTTAGGGTCATTAAAGCCTATGTGTTTACCAATGTGTTTACCTTCAGTGTATCTAGGAAGATTGTATCTAGCAACTAGGTCGCCATATCTTGTTGGGCTAGCGATTAAACTATTTAAATTTTTCTTTAATAAATTAGATATAACTTGTAGATTTTCATTAGGCTGAGCTGATTGTTGGTCATTGAAGAAATTAATAGTTTGACCTAATGTATGTATGCGATTACGATTTGTTTTAAGTCTGAAATAATTTAACAATTTATGAGCGTGAGGATGTTTCTTTTCAGTTTCTCTGATTTTATCTTCAGTTTGACGTATCTTATTCCACAAATTCATTATTGGTAAATTCATTCCGTTTATTTTTTCTTCTAGCTTTTCAGCATTCTTAATTTTAGATAAGCTTTCTTCTTGGCTATAGATAGTGCTTAAGTTGCTAGATTTTGCGCCGTAATGTTTGTTATAATAGTGCTTTGTTGCTGCGTTTTTGATTAATATAATAGCAGGAGTAAGTACAAGACCACCTACAGCACCAATTGTCGCGAAAGTTGCGACATTGACAAGCAAACTATCAGTAATAAGTTGAGGTATGATAGCGCTAGCAATAGGGAGAGCTGCGAATACGCCTAAAGCAGCAGCAATAACACCAGCTGTCACAAGTGTAGGAGCAACAAACTTTTTCATAAAACGAGTTAACTTAGGGTGAGTTTTCTTTATTTTAATATTTTGTTTCTTATCCTTACGCTTTGCATTCTTATCTTCTGGGAAAACTATTTTTAAAATCTTGTCAGCATTGCTTTCTGAAAAACCTAAACCTACGTTTTTAGATACCGCATCTGTAATAATAGGGTAGATAGCGTTAGCAACAAATCTTCTTTGTGAAAGCTGAGCACCTTTACTGCTTTTAGCATATTGTTTTAAAGACTCTACCATAGCAACAATGTAGTCGTGGTATGCTTCTGGACGATTAGCTAGCTCTTCTAATGATGGAATATAAGCGAATAAACCTAACTTTTCTCCATTTTCTTTTACTTCCGCTAAAAAATCTTTAAAAGACTTTTCATCATTATGTTCACCAAAGTCGTAAAGAACTCCGCGATTCTTAATGCCTTTTAAGTATTTATTAAATGCTTTTGTAATGCTATATGGTGATAAAACTTTATTTTTGTTTGCCATAAACCCCTCCGTTTATATTAAGAGTATATACTAAATATACAGTTTTGTCAATACCCGTTTTTTAAAATTATTTAGATTTATATTATTATTTAATGTATTTTTATTAATAAAATCCGTTTTTTTTCTAAAATAGAAGACTATATTGAAATTTAATTGATGTTTACCATAAAGAAAGATGTAGTATATTTACATATAAAAGTAGATTTATGAGTGAGATTATAATGAATAAAATTATAAATTGAAATCAAGCTTAAAGATTGATATTGAAAGAGAGCTGAATGTAGTCATATATTTTACTTAACAGCAGACACTCTAAGAACATAGACGTGCTTGATTCGTCCGGATGTTCTTTTGACTTATCAAGTATGTTGTAAATGATGTCGCTAACATTGTCTAAAAAATGAAGCCAATTTGCGTTTTTAACACAACTAATCATTTTTTTAGCATATTTCAAGAAATAGATACTAAAATCCATAAATACAAAATTTATTTCGTCAAAATCAATAATCTTATCATAAAGGTATCCATTAGAAAAAGTGTAATATGGTCTAGAAGTTTTTATTTCATCAACTAAATATTGTTCAGTATTATCGAAATATTCTGTCAAATCACAGAAATTTAATGACATACGTAAAAAACGATAGAACATTGCACCATATTGATATTTTGTTTTTAATTTGATGTCGTTATTTTTATCTGAATCTTTACTAATAGCAAGATTTAATCTAGCGAGATACGAAGTTAAAATTGGTAGATATTTATTGCCTGTTTGTTTACATTCTTTCAATAACTCTGTTATACTATTTGCAGTTAGATTTTCGCTTTGTTTCATATTAACTCCTAAGAATGCCAATATTTTAGTTTATATTATTAGAGTTGTCAATATCAGATTAAAAATTTTATAAAAATTCTATATCTAAAAAGATAAAACTTTAAACTTTTATAAATACAATTTTAAATCTCTAAATACTAACTAATATTATTGTTAGAATAATAGGTTAAAGAGTTGTATATATATGATGCAAAACTTTACTTATAATTTTTATTAGCAAAAAAATACAAAAATTAATAAAATCGCCAATAAATTTAGAAATAATCGCAAATTTTATTAAAATATTAAAATTTTTTTATTTTTTATATATTTATTGTCATTAGCTTAAAAATGATTCTAAAGATAATTTATAGCAAAATATTTATTAATAGTAAAATTATACGAGTTCTCAATCAAATCTAAGTGTATTGCAATAAATAAATTTGTATTAATCAAATTTTATGTAAATAGACAATTTATATCTTAACTAATTATGCGATTTTGAAATTCTTTAAAGTTAATAAAAAATCCGAGATTTACCACGGATTTCGTTTAGAATTGAAATGTACTTTGTTTTAAAAATTATAATCTTTTTATTAATGATATGTTTAACAAATAAAGATAATTGCTAATTCTGAAATCAAAATTCCATAAATATTAAAGGAGTGTATAAATCAAAAATAAAGCATTATAATTATGTGATTATAAATTGATATGTTCAATCATTTTTTCAACAACTTGCTCTGGAGTGAGAGTTGAAGAATCAATAATTATTGCACCATCTGGTACTATCAATGGAGATATAGGCTTGTTTTTATCGAACTCGTCGCGTTTTATTATTAATTGTTTTACTTCGTCTAAAGAGATGTTAGGATTTTTAATTTTTTCTTCATTGAAACGTCGGTTAGCGCGTTCATTGACATCGCAGTCTAAATAAAATTTTATGTCAGCATCAGGGAATACGTGACTTCCTGTATCACGCCCATCTATAACGACATTATTCTTTTCTGCAAACTTGCGTTGACAGGCGTCAATCATTTTTCTAATTTCAGGTATAGCACTTATAATTGGTGCATTTTTTGTCACGTCTTCATCGCGTAAATGTTTAGAAAAATTTTGAGAATTTACAAAAATCAACTGATTTTTACCGTCATAACGAGTAGAAATACGTATTTTTTTTAAAATTTCTTCATCAATGTGATTTATATTTGCACTTTGTGATAAGAAATATGCAGTAATTCCTCTAAATAAAGACCCAGAATTAAAATGTATAAATCCAAGTTTGTCAGCTAGCAATTTAGCGACGGTTGATTTTCCACTTCCGGCAGGTCCGTCGATGGTTATAATCATAAGCCATACCTCGCTTTATTTTTTAATTCGCGCTCAATCCTTATGAGTTGATTGTATTTTGCAACTCTTTCCGAACGACAAATTGAACCAGACTTTATTTGTCCAGCATTTACAGCTACAGCAAGGTCAGCTATAAATGTGTCTTCGCTTTCGCCCGACCTGTGCGATATTATTGTCTTATAACCATTTTCTTGAGCAAGTCGAATTGTTTCAAGTGTTTCAGTGAGTGTTCCTATTTGATTTAATTTTATAAGTATGGCATTAGCAACTTTTTCTTCAATGCCACGCGCTAAAATTTTCGGATTAGTGACAAATATATCGTCGCCTACAAGCTGAATTTTTTTGCCTAATTTCTTCGTTATTTTTTTCCAGCCAGACCAATCATTTTCGCCTAAAGGGTCTTCGATTGATATAATAGGATATTTTTTTATTAATTCACTGTACCAGTCTATCATTTCGTCACTAGTAAGACTTCCTCCATTGCTTTTTGTTAGATCGTATTTTTTAGTAGTCTTATTGTAAAATTCACTTGATGCTACGTCGAGAGCAATAGCAATATCGCTTTTAGGTGTATAACCTGCATTTTTTATTGCTTGTACGATAACTTCTAGCGGTTCTTCATTATTTTTAAAATTAGGAGCAAAACCGCCTTCATCACCGACAGCAGTAGCAAATCCTTTTGATTTCAAAACTTTTTTTAATTCAACAAAAGTTTCGCTTGCCATTTGCATTGCTTCGCTAAAAGTTTTTGCACCTACAGGCACAAGCATATATTCCTGAAAGTCAACATTCGAATCTGCGTGTGCACCACCGTTAATCACATTCATTAGTGGGATAGGGAGAGTAGTACCCTGACCCAAAGATTTGTAAAGGGGCTTATTTTTTAATAGAGCATTAGCTCTCGCTACAGCAAGGCTTACAGATAACATTGCATTAGCACCTAATTTTGTTTTGTATTCCGTTCCGTCGAGTACAATCATAGTTTCATCTATTTCTTTTTGTTTACTAACATCTTTACCTATAAGCGCTTTGGCTATAATCTTATTTACATTTTCAACGGCTTTTAATACGCCTTTGCCGTGATAACGATTTCCGCCGTCACGCAATTCAAGTGCTTCACGTTCTCCAGTTGATGCTCCACTAGGAACTATTGCAGTAGAAGTGATTCCGTTTTCCAAAGTTAACTTACATTCAACAGTCGGATTTCCTCTGCTGTCCAATACTTCGTAAGCTTCAATTTTTTTAATTTTCATAAATACCTCACTTTATTATTTCTGTAAATTATTTAATTAATGCTTTTATTAGAATAATTTACATTTGTCCATTTAATTATTATATCACAAGAAAGTAAAATCGTAAAATCATTTTTGCTAACTTTAAATTTATTTTCAATGTATAAATTTTAATAAAAAAATAAAAATTTTATAAAAACGACATAAATTTACTGTAAAATGAACAATATTTTTGCAATTTTAATAAAATTTTACTATATTTTACTGAGCTGTTGAAATTTTTATTGTAAAAGTATAAAAAATGATATTAATGTTTTTTTATTTTACAAAATTTGACCTAATTAACATTAATAATAATTTTTTATTTAAAACTAGGCAAAATATATTAAAATGCTACACAAATTTAAATAAATTTGATATACTAAATTACATAAATATTGTGCTTTGAATTGAGAATAAAAATTGCTTTAAATAGTACGATTAATTTTAAAATTACTAAGTTAGGGGGATTAAATGGTTTTAAAGAAAAATTTAATTACTTCATTAATTATAGGACTAACGGCTGTTATGATTTCTTTCATAGGCATAGCCCTTTATAACGCAAACAAAAATAGTACAAGTCCAGTAAATTCTAATGTCAGCGAATTTGTCGGAGATTCTATTAGTGTACGATTTAAGTATAAAAATGATGGAGATTATGTCATCTTGACTAAATCTATTACAGACAAAGATGAATCAGAGATAGAGCTAACGAAAGACGACGTAAATGAATTAATGATGAATGCTTTAACTGATGACTATTCAACAGCTTCTGGCTGGACAATTTCTGAGAAAATGACAGAACAACAAAAAGTAGAATTTTACAATTCCTATAATAAAGATCAAATTTTAATAAACTTTGAAACTCAAATTTTTTCTTTAAACGATAATAAAATAACTACAGATTCAAATTTAGCATATGTTAGCGCCGCAAGCGACAACATATTTACAGTAAGTGGAACTACAACTGTAGATTCTGGAATTTCTAGCAGACAAGAAATGAATTATGTAGGTGAGAATACGGCTTATGGAACATATTGGATAAAAAATAATACTGGACAGTACTCCTTCAGTGGCAGATACTTTTTAATGAATGATATAGATATGGGAGGAAAGAGTAATCCTTGGGGTGGAGGAATAGGAACAAATACTAATCCATTTAAATATACATTTGACGGACAAGGATATGCAATAAAAAATATTTTTATTAATGATAAGACAAGATTTGGCGATGCTATAGGTCTTTTTGGTGTAATTTCAAATGCTACTATAAAAAATTTAAACTTAGACACATTTAAAATTTATTTGTATCAAAGTATGGATACAGAAGGCAGTATAACGGACAACGTGGGTATTCTATGTGGGAAAGTTGCGAGTGGTACAAGTGCAATAACAAATATATCTGCATATGCAAATGAAAGCGCAACCGCAAATTGGACAGGAGAAGTTGCAAGCGGTAAAGACGATGCTAATTGCGGAATATTAGTTAAAGAATTATATGTAAAAGAATCTGGCGGATTATGGTGGAAAACTTATAGCTCTAGTCCACAATATGTGGGGGGATTAGTAGGTACAGTTGCTAATTCAGCAACATTAAACATTTCTAATGTGATTTTTAGAGGGAATATATCTGTACAAGTGACTTCAGCAGCAAGAGTCGCGATAGCGGGGGGAATAGTAGGCATTATAAGAAACGTTGATTCAGGAGATATTTATACATCTGAATTTATCGATACATCTACTAACGTTAAATACGGTACAAGTTCATCAGTTAATCAGTGTATTTTTGAAGGTGAAATATATATTACCGTAGTTAAAGCTAACTCTTCAACAGCTTTAGGGGGAGATGCTCAGGATGGAGTTAACAATACTGTAAACATATCGCTTATAGGTGGAATTTGTGGTGCCATGTTGAAGCCTGCCCAGTTCACAAATTGTATTGCAAATTTAATAAAATATGGCAATGTAGTAGTTGTTGATACCTATTCTGCAGATATTGATTTTTTGAACTCTGAAGACTTGTCGTGGAGAACATCTAGGATATCTCCTGGATTGTTAGCTAGATATGGTGATACTGTCTTAAAGTTTTATAGCAGTAACGACTCATACACTGTAGGAGGGTATGCAAGGGTAAGCGCACCTTTGATGTCAGGAATTAATCTTTTAGATGGATGTGCACCTACAAGTACTAAAAATGGAGATTCTGCAGATATTGATTTAAAAAATTTCGCCACTTGTGAGACTTATTTAAATATAAGTGAAGAAGGTGCTAATTGTGATACCAGTTGCAATTGGTTTATAGATGACAAAGTGAATGATGGTTATCCTATTCCTATGACACTATTAAGAATAAAAGATTATAAATTTACTTTAACAGTTCAAGGCGGATATATATCTTGGTATTATGTTGGTCTAGACGATAATAACTCACCGAGAGCTGAAGGAGATACTGTAATATATTCTTCCACTATACAAGCAAGCCCGGTATACACAATGCCTATGGCTGATTATTGTGAAGATTTAATTTTAGGAGCGGATGCCTCAAGTTATAATGATTATTATTATTTAGGAGAGTGGTGTTTAATCTTAGTTGAAGATGAAGATTATTATTACCAATCTAATGCTCCATATACTGATGAAACAAATAGAGAAATAACTTTTTGGCTAACTGCACGCAAAATTGAGTACAGATTTCCATCAAAAGGTTCAATTACGATAAACTCTGATATATCCATTAATTACACTTTAAATTTAGAAAATGATAATGAATATCAATTTGATTATTCTGATGGTTGTTATGTAAAGGATATACCCACTGGTATAGTGATTGAATATCAAAATTCTCATATCATTGGATACCGTGCAGATTATGTAATTTTATTTGAATTTACTTTAACAATTGAACAAACAGATGGCGTGGATATGAGTAAATTTGTTCAATGTTCATCCTGGTTATCTACTTGTAGACAGAAATCTTCGGGATTACTTGTTAAAGAAACAAAAATAAATTTCGATTTACATGAAGTTGGTGAGGTCACAACTGACGAAAACAATTATGAGGTAATAACTCCGCAATTTGAAGCAGAAGAATATACTCTTTCTTCTATCATATTGAATTCGACTAGTGACAAAGTTATACCTTCGGATTTAATTGGAGAGCTTGATTATTCAAATGCGTCAACTACTACCGGATACTTTAATTTAAAAGTGACTATAAACGGTAATTCAGTTGTTTTGAAATACGATAACGATACTTCGAATTTGTCAGAAATCGTTGTAGTAGCAAAAGATAAGCTATTTAATACAGATGTTGCTTATTGGAAATATAACGATATAAATGGAGAATTAATAGATTTTCCATCTGAGGGCTTGTACATATATGAAATATCAGCAATACAAGCATATTTAGATCCTATAGATTATTCATTTAATGTGGATTATAATAAAAATGGAGAAGATACATACGCACAAAGCAAATCTTATACTTATAACATCGCTTCTGAAGAAACATCTATTGAAGATCCAGAATTTATTCCTGAAGGTAAAACGTTTGGTGGGTGGTTGCTTTTAGATTGCAACCAAGAGAATCCTTATGAATTTGATGGTGTTAATTACACAATATCTTCAATAAATGAAACAGATAAAGTCCTATTCTTACAGGCTACACAAGACAGTAATATCGTAGGGCAGTGGATGTTTAAATATTCTACTATCTTTGACAGGTCAATCGAAGGTAAAAAATATTATTCGATAACTACATTTATCGCTCTTGATACAAACAATAATTATTCATACGGCATACTTCCTAGTACGCACATAGATGATAAAGATAAAGAAAATCCTTTAATTAGAAGTTATTGGGGAAATACATACGACGTAAATATTTTAAATGATGCTATAAATACCTTGTGGTACGAAAATGATTTAAATTCAGAGTTTACTTATGCTGGTGTTAATTCTCAATTATACACCAATGGTCTCACAGGAACTAACAGCATTCTTATAACAATATCTGCTAGTCCGGATAGTCAATATGCTTTTGCCTCTAGTGAGACAAATGACGGCGACGGCATATCAATGTTTAAATTTAGTGATTTTACCAGTGAAAGTTATGTGCCAAAAATAGAAGGTAGCAACAACTATTATTATGTTTATGCATATGGCTATAGGATAATTGGTTGGCAAATATATTTTACTTATGATGACACTATATATTATTTAATTATCTCTAACAATGATGATAGCGAAGAAAACGCAGAATGGACATATACAACAGACCAATTATATTCAATAAACAGTATAGGTAATCTTTCAAATACTAATTCCAACAATTTGGCATATTATGCTGATGACTTGGACCAAATATTGATAGGAATAATAACCAACGATATTAAAATAAAAATGACTCCAGTATGGGAAGCTGTAAGCATAAGGCCAAATGCTATTGATGGAAGTCTAAAGATAGATGGACCTATAATAACTTATAATGACAAGGGTGCGGAGTCGGGTAAAGAAGGTTATTATTTAACTGATTTAATTAATAAGTTGTCAAATCTTGGGCAATCGATAGCATATTTCACAACAGAAAACGGTTCGAATATAGCAGTAGCTGGAACGTGGAATTATTATAATATTGGGCGCGAAGAGTTTAATTATCAAACAAACACAAAAATCTATGAAATTCCACTAGAATATACCCATTATTCAGATAATATTTATAAAGTAAATTTAGATTTAAATGGATTTGAAAATGCCACCCTCAATTCAGAACAAACTAATTACAGCATTTATGAGGGCGAAAGTGCGCCACAAGCTGCTGTCTATACATTTAAAGACTTTGGATATATAGATTATCTCAATTCAGGATATGAATATATTGAAGAATATGTTGATACTTTAGTAAATTACATATCTAATTACGATAAAAATGTCGGTGCAAGTCAAGACTTTTACGCCTACACTATATACAACGACGGACGACAAACTTATATATATCTAACTAATAATAAATCAATTGGATATCTGCCTGTTTATACTACTGGAAGCAAAATTTTGATTGCTTGGAATAATTATAATAAGAATGGCGGAGGCAATTTAGATGGAGATATTTATTCATATTTAACTGCTGCGTATGATGACACTATCCATAGCGGAATTATGAATCTTGAAACGACAATACCTGCAAATGAGATATGGGAATATAGTCAAGCATACTTTACAGATATAGATGTTGTGACTTTAAAACCATATTTCTTTAGGAAGACATTTAATCTAGATTGGCATATTCTCTTTAACGGCAAAGAATCAGATGCTGGTTATGCAATTTTAAATGTGGAAGATGTAGATAGTTCGACTGTCGATACTGAAGATAGTGTGTCTGCGACGTATTTATTAGTTAATTTTATAGAAAATAATCAAACTTATCATAATGTTTATAAAATTTCGGGTATTAATGGATTTAATTTATCAACATTTACTATTAATTCATATAATTTACAAAACTTAAGCGGTTATCTTGTAGAGAACTTTTATCTATATGCAGACTCAAATTACTCGTTCTATATTTATGACCAAAGTAAAGATACAAAGGCAGTATCAAACAATTATCTATATAAAATGCTTGGATATAGGCTAGATAGTATATCAAGTACCTCATTCGGAAATCTTAACGATAATGGGAATAATAGATATTCATATTCAATTAATGCTGATACAATTGAAAGTATGAATTTTAGAAATGGGGAGATATTAGATTTTAGTGCAATATTTACTAAAATAATTTATACTACTTCTATAAATCTTGATAACGAAAAAGCAGGGTACTTAACTATCTATTTGCCAGACGGCAGTATGATGACGCGTGTAAATTCGAGCGGGGATATAAATTTCGTTCTTGATGAACAAATCAGAGTACTTTACACAGCATATATAGGTTATGAATTCGAAGTAAATGCAGTCACATTAACTTATAAAAATGCAACTATCACCTTACTACTCGATTCCGAGATAGAGAATCAAGAATACACATTCCTTTTCAATGCGTTATGGCTAAATAATAATTATTACAGACAATTTAATACAAATTATACAGTCCCTAACACTGCTACGGATACAGAAAATATTGGTAAAATCAATATTGATACAAAGCAAATTGAATTCGAAGCCAAGGTAAAATTATATAATGGAACTGAAGAATTTGCTGTTATTAATTTAGTAGATGAAACATTCAGGTGGAAATTAGATGACGAAACATTAACATTGTCGCAGTTATTTGAGACTACAGGTTCTGTAGGCACGAAAAACATATATGGTTTAATTCATTTAGACAATAAATACGCAGTGTTATCAAGTTGGGCATATTTACCTAAACGTCCTACCGATAATAGGAATTATTATACGACATACAATTTCCCAAATTATGAAATACCTACACGCGAATATCCAATAACTAGTGACCTTTTATCAAGTATGGTTGTCACAGGTTCAGGCGAAATTGTTCCTAAAGAAAACAGAATAATATATTTTGCATTAGAAGTATATGAGCAATATGAAATCACTATGCAAGCAAAAGCTTTAGATCACGATACGAATAGTACAACGCGTACAACTACTGCTTCAAGTGTGACATATATGTACACATCAACTTTAACTTTAAATGAAGGAGCAACAAGTGACGCAACTAACAAACTATTTGAGTCAACCTCGAAGTTTTATGCATATAATGGTGCGACCTTTGCATTGTTAAGCAGTTTCGACAACAAAAGATATACCAGTGTTTCTTATGAGTATAATGGAATGAACATAGTTAGTGGTATCTTGTTTAATTCAGAAAATATCAATGATGATAAAACGGGTACAATATTGATTAGTTATATACCTCGTCCGCTAGAAGCTCGAGTTGAATATTATATAGAAGATAATGGTTCGGTTGTGAAGGTTGATGAAAGCGAAGTCAACAGCATACTAAGAACGACTCTATCTTCTACAGGTTCGTTATATTTAGATAGCGAAGTCACGATTAATATAGCGCCTGTTGATGAACGCGAGTATATGAAATATAACATTTCAGTGACGGTCGGCGATGTAATACAAGAAATTGTCCCTAATAATTATGAAGGCAGTGACGGGTTATTTACTGGTAAACATATAGTTAGTGATTACATAGATTATAATGCTGGAGAGGTCATATTTAATGTCACTCTTAAGATGAAGAGCCACGACAGTGTTGAAATAATGTTTACATTAACAGATGAAGAATATTGGACAAAAGAAAGCTCGACGCTTACAAATACTAGAGGACTTCAGGACGATGTCTATGGAAATCTAAAACTATTTGTTGACGGGGAAGAAATAGACAGTTTGAATTCAAGCATAATTGAAGGACAATTAGTTGAAGCTGAAGTTAGTTTGAATTTCGGTTATACCTTAAGAGGATATAGACAAAATATTGGAACAATTGTATCATTACCTACTACTACCACTCGTTTCACAATTACTGAATCATTCAATGCAAATGAAAATACAGGAGACGGTGGATATTACACAATTTATATATCTAAAGATTTGTATTCTGCAGTATTAAGTATTGACGAAAATAGTTCAAAGAATTATCAAATAGAGAGTGCAGGAAGTATCAAGACACAAAATACAGATAAAAGTATGATTTCTTTAGACAATATTTATATTGGTAAAACTATTATATTTAATCAAGTAGAAGACCTTGCTAATGAGCGCTTAGATTATTATTATTACATCAATAAAGAAGGTGAACAAGTTGCACTTGACTTAGTTGACAATATGTTAAAAGTTGATGAAGCACTCTTAAAAGACATTGACGGAAATACCCTACAATTCGGTGTTGTGACAGTAAAACGTTATAAATTAGAATACGTAGTAAGTGTTGGAAGCGAATTTTTAGGAGAAATTAGCACAAGTATACCGGTAGAAGTAAATGATGAAATTCAATATTACGATGTAGGAACAGTAATTAATCTAAAAATTAACACTATTGAACCGGGTAAATATGTAATATCATTATTTGGCTCAATGGTATCAAGTGGCTATACAATAGATACAGATATTGAATTAGATAGCGATAAATTCTTAGATATTCAGATTCGAGCTGATAGTTATACTGTTGCAATAGATGAATATATTTATAGCAATATTGGGGATTTAAGTGGAGGAGCGGTACTTCCGGATACGACAGTTAATGCTATACAATCTTCGACTCAGTATTATAATGAGGATGCTTCTTTAAGTATTGCTATTAGTAGTTCAGATAGAATATTAACAGGCTTTGTATTCAATAGCGGAGACATTTCGTTTGAATTGTCAATAAAAGATAACGAAATTACTTCTGTTAGCGAAAATGCTACATTCTTAGACGGAGTTTTAACGGTCACTATTGACGAAGTAGAATATAGCTATAAAATTTCAATAACTAATGGAAGATTAATAATCGGATATACAAGTATAGATGACATATCTATTGAAGCTTACTATACTGAATTAAAGGAAATTAGTCCGAATTAATAAAGCAAAAATTCACCTATGGTGGTGAATTTTTGTTTTATACACATTCAAGCTATTACATTAAATTGTATTATAGAGCATTTTAATATTATTAAAAACAAATTTTAAATTAATACTACACAAATTCGAGATTATGTGTTATAATAAAAGTATGCAGATTTTGTCGATAAAATTGAAAAGCAAAAATAACCCAAACATTTTTGCCATTTACTCATCAAACGGCGAGTATATTTTACATAGCGATATTATAGTAAAATATGGTATAAAACTTGGCGAGGTTAATGACGAAAATTTTTTTGTTGCTATAAGTGAAAGTAATGTTATAATAGCGCTTGATTATGCTGTGAAATATCTTGCAAATACGATAAAAACAGTAAAGCAAGTAAAAGATTATCTCAAGAAAAAAGGTTTTAATGACACTGACTTAAATAAAGTAATTCAAAAATTAGAAGATTATAATCTTTTAAACGACGAGATGTTCGCAAAAAATTACATTTTAGCTAACAAAAGCTTTAGTAAGATTAAATTGAAGCAAAAGTTGATAGGTTTTGGGGTAAAAAACGATACTATATCAAATCTTTTAGACGAAATTGATGAAGTTCAGTCGTGTAAAGTTCGAGTAGAAAAATTTATGAAAAATAAAGTTTTAGATGCTGTCTTACGCGAAAAATTGATAAGAAGATTGACTTATCAGGGTTATAAATGGGATACAATTCGAACTGCTCTAAATGAATTAAATATTAAAGGGGAAGATTTATGATTGGTGTAGATATTGAAAGAATTGATAAAATTAGAGAACTAAAAATTGAAAAATTAGATAGAATATTTTCTAATGAAGAAAAAGAATATGCTTTTCGCTTTTCTGATTTTGCTAAACATTTTGCCGGTATGTATTGCGCAAAGGAAGCTTTAGTTAAGGCACTTGACGATAAAACTCTTTGTTATAACAAAATATCTGTAATACATTCAGATAGTGGCAAACCGTCTTTTGAAAATAATGAATATTTAAGCAATATTTTATCAAAATATGGTGTAAAAAAAATAGATGTTAGCATATCACACATAGATGAAATTGCAATCGCAATAGTTGAAATTAATTAAATTAAGGAGAATTATATGGGAAAGAAAATCAAAAATGGCACAGGTCCAGAATTTTATACAGATATGGAAGATATTTTACCAGTTGTTGACGAAAATCAAGACCCAAAAGTAGTTATCAAACAAAAGATAGAAGCGCTTAACAAATTTTCTCTACGTTATGTCACCTATGATAAAAATGAAGGTTATTTTATGAGAATACCTGAAGTTTTTGATACTATCGAAAATTGGGAGAGATTAAAAGATTACGTAAAAACTTATTTTAGTCAAAAGCAAGATGAGATTAAAGCAGGACTTGACAAATATCACTACTCAACAAAGGGTAAAGACTATTCGGAGTTCGAAAACGTTTTTATTCAAGAGATAAATAAA
The DNA here is from genome assembly GCA_944377165.1 of uncultured Clostridia bacterium. Lineage (GTDB taxonomy): Bacteria > Bacillota > Clostridia > Christensenellales > UBA1242 > Onthoplasma. The sequence continues at coordinate 15,523 of CALWEJ010000009.1, forward strand.
AGAATTAAGCTTTTAAAATACACGAAGAAAACAAGTACAACTGTAAATCAATAATACATTTCACTTAAAAATTTTGTTATGCTAATCAACACATAAATTAAAATTACAATTATGTATAAATTGAAAAGGGAATAATTAAAATTTACAAACTTATTCGCTTGTTTTAGATTATAAAAATCACCAAATGTATGGTGATTTTTATTTTTCACAAACAAAAAAGGACTAATAATAGTCCTTTCTTTATATTATCTCTTACTAAATTGTGGAGCACGACGAGCTTTCTTTAATCCGTATTTCTTACGTTCTTTCTTACGAGCATCACGAGATAATAGACCGGCTTTCTTTAATTCAGGTCTAAGCTCTGGACGGAACTCAACTAACGCACGAGCAATACCGTGACGTAATGCGCCAGCTTGACCAGCTTTTCCGCCACCATAAATATTAGCAACAATATCTAAAGTATTTTCAGTTTCAGTTAAAACAAGTGGTTGTTTAACTATTGAAATAAGTGTGTCTAAATCGAAATATTCTTTTAATCCTAAACCGTTAACAGTAATACTACCAGTACCTAGTGCGATACGAACACGAGCTACAGAAGATTTACGTCTTCCAGTACCTAAGAATTCTTGAATTTTAGCCTTAGCTTTTGATACCTTTGAAGTTTTAGTAGTTTTAGTCGTCTTAGTAGTCTTGCTAGCTACTTTTTTCTCACTAGCTTCAGCTTTAACAGTTTTCTTTTCTTTAACTTCTGCCATTAGATTTTACCTCCGTTCCAAACTTCTGGTTTTTGTGCTTGATTGTTGTGTTCAGCGCCTTTGTAGATGTGGCAATGAGTAGACATCTTTCTTCCTAAACTATTTTTTGGAAGCATTCCTTTAATAGCGCGAAGCAATGCAACATCACTGTGTTCAGCCATCATCTGCTTATATTGAGTTAGGTTTAATCCAGATTGATAACCAGAATAACGTTTGAAGTATTTTTGTTCTTCTTTCTTACCTGTAAGAATTAGTTTGTCACTATTTAAAATAATAACATTGTCACCACAGTCAACATTAGGTGTGAAAGTAGGTTTATGCTTCCCGCGAAGAAGTGAAGCAGCTTCACTAGCAACACGACCTAAAGCCTTACCTTCAGCATCTATAATATACCATTTCTTTTCAACTGTGGCAGGGTTTGCCATAATTGTTTTCATAATTTCTCCTTATCTTAGTTTATTGTAAAATTGTTTCAGCATTATTAATAGCCGATTAAAAATATTACATTTGCAATATTTTTTAATTTGTAGTAAGTGTACCATATTTCGCGTTTTGGTACTTTAAGCATTGTCCGCCGTGTGGCAACGGATAACACTTAATTAGCAATACTTGAAAAGTATATAAGATTTTTAATAAAATGTCAATAGTTTTTCTCTATTAAAAGAAAAATTTTAATTCAATATTGACAAACCTAAATGCGTATGATAAAATGACACTAAGTAAATCATATATGCAGATTACTTTTAAGGAGATAGTATGCTAGATAAAGATTTTAACGAATATGATAATGATTACATAACTTTATGGTCTAATTATTGTGTGAATCGTTCGGCAAAGAGAATACATAATTATATAGAAGCATTAGCTGAACTAGGACATATTAATGCTATAAATTGTTATTATTTATTGAAAAATAATTCAACTAATAATGAAAAAATAGATTCTAATTTAACAAAGATTTATGAAACGAGTGGAGATAATAAATTTATGGTAAAATATGCTCACTTCTCAAGATTGGAATTTAAGACAATTAACGAGTTGGGGGATTTCAAGGAAGAATATGGTACTCTTACTTGTATGCAAGACTTAATAAGAGATTATTGGAGATTAAAAAAATCTTTAAATGAAGAATTAGAGGGCGTAATAGATAGTCAAAATTATAAATATTATGACGGCTTGCAAAGATTTAAAGAAACTTGCGCTAAATTAGAGAAAACTGACTTTATCAAAGAATTAAGGGAAACAGTTGATTTAGGAATAAAAGAATATAATGATAAAGCGTCATCACTAATAACTAAAACTTTAAGACTTCAATATATATTTTCATTAATGATTGAATATCGCGAATTCATTAATTGCGATATAAATATTTCAGATATAAAAAATATTCATAAAAAGTTAGAATTAGCATTAAATAACGATTCGAATAATGTTGTACTACAATATTTATATGCAAGAAATTTGGATATGCTTTCTAGATATGATTCGATAAACTTGATAGAAAAATGTAGAATAAGAGATTACGGAGATTTTATCTTTTCCGTGTTAGGAGCAAGAGGGCTCAGTAAGTCACTTAGACATTATATCGACAATAAAGGCTTAGATAGTAAAGTTGAAGACGGCACTAACGATGAAAATGATATTAAAAATTTAAAGTAAATTATGTTATTAACTAAGGTTAAATAGTAAATGTTGTAAAGATTGTTGTTTTAAAATAATAAAGAAAAGGGCTTTTAACGAAGTCCTTTTTTATTGCTATTTTAAAAGATATGGATAACTCAAGCTGTTTTGTTATATCGAACGTTTAGCAAATATAAGTATTCTGGCTTAGCGGTGTATGTGGATTTATATGTTTTGAAAAGTGTATGTTTTAACTGATTTAATTCCAATTTTCCTTCACCAATTCTTAGCATAGTACCAACAATGTTTCGTACCATTTTGTATAAAAAGCCGTTGCCTGTAATGTAAAGATTAAAGTATATACCTTCGCGTTTTAATTTTGCTTTATAAATTCTTCTGATACTAGATTCAGTTGAACTACCGCTTGCTTTAAAGCCTTCGAAATCGTGTTCGCCAATAAGTAGTTTTAGAAATTTTTTCATATCTTTAAAATTTAAATTAGGACTAATTTGCAAAGCATCACGGCAAAGCGGTAGTGATATATTTGAAATATACATTTTATATAGATAAGTTTTTTTCTTAGCAGAAAAACGAGCGTGTATATTTGTCTTTTTTATCGAAAGAACCCTAATATCTTCGGGCAAGATTCCATTTATAGAACGTAAAAATTTTTCTTCATTTATATTGGTGTCAATATTAAAATGTACAGGCTGACAATAAGCATTTACTTTTGCGTCTGTTCGTCCACTTGCTACACATTCGACTTCCTTTTTAGTTATAGTAAAAATGGCACGTTCAATTTCTTCTTGAATTGAAGACGTATTTTTTTGCTTTTGCCAACCGGAAAAATTCTTGCCAAAGTACGAAACAATCATTAAATATCTCATAAGTTAATGTTAACATATTTTTAATATTTTATCAATAGAATAAATGACAAAATATTTTATCCGCTAAAGTTGAACGTAAGAGAATTTGAAAATTTTTCAAAAATGTGTTGATTTTAATGAAAATGTGTTGATTTTTAGTAAAATTTTATAAAAATTATAAAAATTTTTGAATTTTTTAAGATTGGATATCGATAAAATCGTTAAATAGTATTAATACATATTTTATATCTAAAAAAATTAAATTAATCTAAGATTAAATTATTTGTAAAAAATTTTGTAATATGATAATATTTTTTATAGAGGTGAAGAAATGAAAAAGATGACTGTTGATGGTAATTATGTAGCATCAAACATTGCTTATATGATGAATGATGTTGCTGTAATTTATCCGATTACGCCAAGTAGTCCAATGGCAGAAAATTGCGACCAATTCGCGTATGAAGATAAGAAAAATATTTTTGACAATAAACTCTTAATCACTCAAATGCAGAGTGAAGCAGGGGTGGCAGGTGCGGTTCACGGAAGTTTGATTTCAGGTGCTAAGACTACCACATTTACTTCAAGTCAAGGCTTATTGTTAATGATACCTAATATGTACAAAATTGCAGGAGAGGGATTGCCTACGGTGTTTTATGTGGCGGCGCGTACAGTGGCTACACACGCACTTAGCATATTCTGCGATTATAGTGATATATATGCTTGTATGAAGACGGGATTTAATATAATTAATTGTTCGTCTGTACAAGAAGTGAATGATATGGCTATAGCTTGTGAACTTGCTAGTCAAAGGACAAAAACGCCTTTTATTTGTTTCTTTGATGGGTTCAGGACAAGTCACGAATTAAATACTGTTTATGTTAGCGAATTAGAAGATTTAAAAAAGATTGTTGATTTTGACGACATATCTGATTTCAAATCAAACGCACTAAATAACCATAATCCATATTTATCGGGTACGAACCAAAATCCAGACGTATTTATGCAAAATAGGTTGCGCGCGCTAACTAGATACAAAAACGTAATTCAGGAAGTAAAGAATGCGTTTTCAAAACAAAGCGAAATTACTTCACGCCAATATGAGACCGTTGAATATTATGGAGATAAAGGAGCTAAAGACGTAGTTGTTGCTATAGGTACGTGCGCTGATGTCTTGAAACTTGCAAAAACACAATACGATGAAAAAGTTGGAATAATCAAAGTTAGGTTATTAAAACCATTTGATGAAAAGACATTCATTGAAAAGCTTCCTAATAATGTAAAAAATATTACAATATTGGAGCGAAATCTAGATATAAATGGTACTGACACTTTAACAAGTATGGTGTGTACAGCGCTTGAAAAGAATAAGATAACCGCTAACATTTATTCAGGTTCGTACGGATTAGGAGGTAAAGAATTTACTCCGGATATGGCTATCGCTGTATTCGACAATATGAAGGGTAGAGAAAAAGGATTTTTCACTTTAGGAGTATATGATGATGTTAATCAAACAAGCCTTGAGGTAAAAGATAAATTCAAAGATAATGTAAGCGACTTCAGTATGCGCGTCTATGGCTTTGGAAGTGACGGAAGTGTTAGTTCAGTCAAAAACACGTTAAAGATTTTAGGCGAAGAAACGACTAGCTTTATGCAGGGATATTTCGACTATGATTCAAAGAAATCTGGTAGTCTAACAATTAGTCATCTACGTTCCAGTTTCCTACCAATTAATGCGCCGTTTAATCCTAGAAAGGTTGATTTCTGTATGTGCAATAATGTTGCATTTATTGAAAAATATGACTTAACAGAGTGCTTAAAAGATAATGGAATTTTCCTTATTAATTCTCCTTATGATATAGAGACACTAGATAAGAAAATGTCAGATAAAATGAAACAAGATATAATCGGCAAGAGAATCAAAGTTTACACAATAGACGCAAATAAAATTGCGCGCGAACACAATTTAGGTGTAAAAATAAACACGATTATGCAAACAGCGCTATTCTTAATAAGTGATTTATTACCATTCGACGTAGCATTAAAAAATATTGAAAATACTATCATTAAAACCTATTCTAAAAAGGGTCAAACTATAGTTGATGCTAACCTAAAAGCTATTCACGATGTAGAAGGCGAAATAAAGGTTATAGACACTAATATGCTCCATATTGCAAATGCTTTGTCGTGCAGAGTTATGCGTGATGATTATTACGAAAACGTGATAGTACCTACATCAAATCAAGAAGGGGACGAAATTCCGGTAAGCAGATTTAATGAGTTCGGACATATGCCTACAGATACAGCAAAATATGAAAAGAGAGCATTCGCGACTCAACTCCCTAATTGGATAAGTGAAAAATGTATTCAATGCGGAAGGTGCACATTAATGTGTCCGCACGCAGCTATAAGGCCGGTGATATTTGATAGTAAAAAACGTGTACCAAAGACGTTTACTAGCAAGAAAGCATATATATGCGAAGGAAATTATCGTATGCAGGTAAACACTCTTGATTGTACGGGTTGCGGAGTTTGTAGCGAAGTTTGTCCTGTGAAAGCATTAATAATGACAGAGAGCGAAAAGATAAGAGATAAGGAAGTGGCGAACGAAGAATTTATGCTAACCTTGCCTACGAACACACCGTTTGTACCTAATACTGTTAAAGGTGTACAGTTTAAACAACCATATTTTGAATTTAGTGGTGCGTGCGCTGGTTGCGGTGAAACACCTTACATAAAACTCGCTACTCAACTTTTTGGTGACAGAATGTTAATAGCAAATGCTACTGGCTGTTCATCAATTTATGGTGGTACATTCCCTATTTGTCCATACTCTAAAGATAAGCAAGGGTTCGGTCCAAGTTGGGCAAATTCTCTATTCGAAGACAATACAGAATTCGGTTATGGAATTGCTATTGCTCGAAGAAATGAACGCAAAAATTTTATAAAAAATCTAAAAAATAAGCATTTTTCTAAGAAAATTGCTGAATTTATTGATAAATTTTTAGAAAATCCTGAAAATCACGAATATAATAAAAAATTAATATTAGCCTTGAAAGATTATAGACGTGGGCACGCTTTGAAGAATGATGATTCATATATTTATAATAACCTTAGTCTAATTACTAGCCCGAGTGTGTGGATTATCGGTGGTGACGGATGGGCATACGATATAGGTTTCGGCGGACTTGACCACGTAGTTGCTAGCGGTGAAAATGTAAATATTTTGATACTTGACACTGAGGTGTATTCAAATACGGGTGGACAAACAAGTAAATCAACTCCGCGCGGAGCTACTGCCAAATTTAATATGACAGGAAAGGAGAGTAGAAAGAAAGACCTTGCTAGTATGCTTATGACATATAAAGATGTATATGTTGCAACTGTAGCTATGGGAGCAAATCCTGACCAGTGCGTATCAGCATTTATAGAGGCGGAAAATTATCCCGGCCCTAGTGTTATAATTGCTTATGCACCGTGCATAAATCACGGTTATGATATGAGATACAGTCAGCAACATTCGTTCAATTCAGTAAAGAGCGGATACAATACACTATTTAGATATAATCCAAAAGCGAAAGAACCTATGCACGTAGATAGTTATGAGCCTACAATGAATTATAGAGATTATGTTGAGAGTGAAAATAGATTTTCAATTTTATCAAAGGTAAATAGCAAAAATAAAAACAAATTGTTAAAGCAAAGCGAGCTTGACGCGAAGTCAAGGAGAGCAACTTATTTAAATCAACAAAAAATAAGTATGGAATTAGAAAATAAATCTGCTAGTAAGAAAACAGGAGAGGATTCAAGCAAATCACATTCAAAGCCAAAAGAAGAATAATCAAATAAACTAAAAACTGCGATAAGTTGTCGCAGTTTTTTAAAATTGTTTGTAAAATAAATTTTAATTTGATATAATTAAAAATGTAATTTCAAATTACATATATTATAAGGAGAATTTTAAATTTTATGGAAATACAAAAGCAGTTAGCATACGAATTTAATTTAAAAGAAATTTATGCAGAAAACATTATTAACTTAATTGACGAAGGGAACACAATTCCTTTCATAGCGCGTTATAGAAAAGAGATGCACGGCGCGTGCGATGACCAAGTATTGCGTGATTTTGCAGATAGATTAAACTATCTAAGAAACTTAAATAAAGAAAAGGAAAAAGTCGAAAAGGTTATTCGTGAGCAAGATAAATGGACGGACGAGATAGCAAAAGCGCTAGAAGATGCACTCACTTTAACCGAAGTGGAAGATATCTATAGACCATATAAACCAAAGAGAAAGACGCGTGCTACTATTGCAATCGCTAAAGGGCTTGAACCACTTGCTGACATTATTCAAGCGCAAGAAGTAAGCGAGCCAGTTAGTGAAATAGCTAAGGCATATATAGATGAAGAAAAGGGCGTAGCGAGTGTAGAAGATGCAATCGCGGGCGCTAAAGATATAATTGCTGAAAGAATCAGTGATGACGCAAATTTAAGAAAAACTTTGCGTGAAATTATCGCTAAGAAAGCAAACATTTTAGCAGTATGGGACGAAGAAGCGGACGAGAAAAAGACATATGAAAATTATAAAGATTTCAAAGGCGAAGTCGCTAAAATCCCTTCTCATAGAATTTTAGCATTAAATCGCGGAGAAAAAGAAAAATGCTTAAAGGTTGATATCGAGATTAATCCAAAATTAACTATCGGAGAAATTGAAAAAGTATATAAAAAAGAAAATGAATATACTGACCAAATTATATTAGATACGATACAAGATAGTTATGATAGGTTGCTTTTCCCTTCGCTAGAACGTGAATGTAGGTCGAGCTTAACAGACCGCGCAAACGAGCAAGCAATTAAAATGTTCGAATTGAATTTAAAACCACTACTTTTACAAGCACCTCTTAAAAACAATGTCATTATGGGTTATGACCCTGGATATTATAACGGCTGTAAAATCGCGGTTATAGATAAGAAAGGTGACGTTTTAGATACAACCGTTGTTTATCCAACTCCTCCTCAAAATAAGACGGAAGAAGCAAAGAAAAAATTAACAGATATGATTGTTAAGAACAACGTCGATATAATTGCAATAGGTAATGGAACAGCTAGCAAAGAAAGTGAAATTTTAGTCGCTGACTTAATCAAGCATTGCCCAAGGAAAGTAAGTTATGCTATGGTAAATGAAGCAGGAGCCTCTGTATATAGCGCATCAAAACTTGCTGCCAAAGAGTTCCCAGATTATGACGTAAATTTGCGTAGCGCGGTATCAATCGCCCGTAGATTGCAAGACCCACTAGCTGAATTAATTAAGATTGACGTAAAATCAATCGGAGTAGGTCAATATCAGCACGATATGCCACAAAACCGCTTAACTGAAGTCTTAAATGGAACGGTAGAAGACTGCGTTAATAGCGTGGGAGTTGACTTAAATACCGCCTCTGTAAGCCTACTTAGTTTTGTTTCAGGAATTTCAGGAAGCCTTGCAGAAAACATAGTTGATTATCGTTCACAAGTAAAGCATATTAATACGCGTGAAGAATTGTTAAATGTTAAGAAAATGGGGCCTAAAGCGTATGAGCAATGCGCAGGCTTCTTGCGCATTACGGACGGTAAAAATATCTTAGATAACACAGCCGTTCACCCAGAGAGTTATCAAGCAGTTGAAAAGCTATTAAAATTGTTTAATCTAACAGACGAACATATTAAATCAGGAGAATTGACTGTCCTTCCTCAATTAATTCACGAGAAAGGTGAAAATAAGGTGGCGGAAGAAATCGGAGTTGGAGTTCCTACTCTTAACGATATTGTTAGCGAATTATTAAAGCCGGGTCGTGACGTTCGTGAAAATATGCCTTTGCCTGAACTTAGAAGCGATATTTTGTCTATGGAAGACTTAAAGCCGGATATGGTACTAGACGGCACTGTCCGCAATGTAATAGATTTCGGTGCTTTCGTAGATATTGGTGTGCACCAAGACGGACTTGTTCATATTTCACAAATTAGTGATAGTTATATTTCGCACCCTAGTGATGTATTAAAAGTAGGAGATAAGGTTAAAGTCAAAGTTTTATCTGTTGACTTAACAAAGAAACGTATTTCTCTAACAATGAAAGGGATTGAATAATAATAAAACCTTTAGGATAAATAATATGGAAATAAATTTGAAATTTTATATAGATGATTCAAATCTAGAGGGATTGAAACAAGCTAGTCAAGAAGTCCAACAAGAAATCATTAAAAATATAAATGAATTTATTAAATTGTATCCTTTCTTTGATACAAAAGTTGTAGAATATTTTCAAAATTTAATATTGTCGAAAGATTTGGACAAAATTTTTAATGATGATGAATTTATACATTTATTAAATAATTTCAAAAAATGTATGAAACTACAAGGGAATATAGATGTTGGAAATGGATTGTTCAGTGTAATTTCTAATATATTAAATAGTAAAAATAGAATTTCATTGAAAAATGCTTGGTTGCAAGCTTCAGAAAATGATAAATCAAATCTTACTTTTAGACTAAATGGCATTATTTTCGGATTTTATGAACTTGTAATGTATTATGAATACATATTATTTGTTCAAGTTTTTAATTTTAATTCGTTAGAGAGGCAATTGAGTAAATTGCCAAATATAATAAAAACTTGTAATGAAATTAATGAGATAAATAAGAATATCGATAATAATTATATTTCATTACATCCTTCAGAAATATTAAATATTATTCGTAATGGGCTTGCTCATAATTCTTTAATTGACGTTTATCACAATAAAGCATTAAGTATGCAAGAATTAAAACATAAGTCATTTATCAAAATAAAAAGTAAAGATAATTCAAAATGTATATATTTGAATGGTGAAATTTTAGATAATCTCATTCAACCTGCGCTTGATTTAAGTGTACTCAATGAAAAAAGCGATTTATATAAAGATTTAAAGCCTGCCATATGTCAAGATAGTAATACGCATAATATTGACAACATTAATTATGATAATGAAAAATTAAATAATTTATTTGCTTATACAAAATCACCTAGTTTTGTCAATTTTATTAAATATGTTCATTTATCAAGGTTTATAGAAAAAGATTTGAATTCAAATAGGAATAAAAATGTCTTAAACGTAAAAGATGGTGTATTATTATTACAGTTTTCTGACATAATTTTCTTATTTAAAGCTCTTTCGGTTTTAAAAAAAGAAAATAAAACAAAATTATTCGCCCAATATTTATATGATAATCGTTTATTTGAAAAATTACCGCTATTTAAAGATAAATATAATAAAAAATCTATTTCAAATAAATTAAGGACTTTGCGGAATTCTATAGCTCATGGGAATTATGTCGCAGATGAAGAAAATTTATGCTTCAAGTTTTCCGATTTTGATGAAAATTTAAATAAAGAATTTGAAGTGGGTGAATTAGATTTTATTAACGCTATAGCATTAATTGAAGAGATAGAGAGATTTGTTATTAATGAAATTATACAAGAAATTAATATGTATGATTACAATAAAGCTGTTTGTATAAATGATATAAACAAGAATGATTTATAAAATGTATTAAATATATTATAAAATTCATATTTTAGACTTTCTAAACTATAATTTATAGCTAAACTAATTTTAGTTTAGTTTTTTTATTTACACGTTATGAAAATTCTATTTTTTAAACAAAATAAAATATTTTGTAAAAAATTATAATATTTTGTACAAAATTAGTTGACTTGAAATTTTTTTTGTGTTAATTTAAATCCCATACCGCTAAATTAAATTAAATTAATTAATTTTAGTAATAAAAGGACAATTATGGGATTAAAAAAAGAGCAGTGCGCAAAGATAGTTTGTGCGAATTATTATGTAAAAAAACGTGTTAAAGATTTGGGCATAAGTGGAGAATATATCGCTTATTATTATTTAGTTGATATTTTAGATGTATTAATAAATGAAGATAAAAGGGTCCATTCTTTTTCTAAGGAAATTTATCCATTTCTTGCTAAGAAATACAATAAAAGCGATTGCACAGTAGAGCGCGATATAAGAAATGTCATTAATATATTTTGGAATGATAAAATGCGGATAAAATTAAATCCGTATTGGGACGTAAACACTAAGCCTACTTGTTGTAAATTTATTTACCTAATAAGAAATTATTTGTTGAACGAAATTGCGTAGTATTAAAACTTATTATTGTTTTGGATTTTAGATTTGATTACACAAAAATTTTTTTAAGTTTATAAAATTTAATTATGGTAAATTAAATTGTTTTTGTATTAAGTTTAAAAATAATTATTACAAATCAATGTTATTTAAAAATTAATAAAAATAGTGCTAAGAAAATATCTATTTAATCAGCTTTAATTAATTTAAATCATATTTAATAAAAATTTTGTAGAATTTTAGAATTTTTTAATATTTATTTGACATTAATTCGTTATATTTATAAACTATACATAAGGGGAAAATATGACGAGGAAACTTTCAGGACAAACTATTACTATTATTGTGCTGGCAATTTTGCTGATTTTCGTTTCAGTATGTGGCGGAGTTTACGCTTACTATAGCTACAATTCGAATAGAATATCTGGTTATATAACTTTAGGTAATTTGAAAATATCTATGTCGGGGAATTCTGGTGATAGTGGTTCAAGCCAAATCTATGTGACTAATGGTTTATGTGTTCCTGGTCAATCACTTCAGAATAGTCCATTAACAATTCAAAATGGTTCAAATGTAAATATATATATAGTTGTAGTTTATTCTTTAACAGCTATTGATGTTAATGACCCATCAATTACGGTCGATACAACAATGCAAGAAAAAGTTATAGATATAGGCAATGATTCTTGGATGGATTATATTTATTGCTATTCAAATATCGATAAAGATGAAGACGTGCAGGAAGGTGAAGAAACTATTGAAGATATGGAGCGAGTTCGTTGTTTTGTTAATCTTACACCGTTTAAACCGCAAGATGAAAGTATTACAGTTATAGAGGAAAATCAACTAAGATTATACAATAAAGTCGGCAATGAATTCCAATCTAAACGAATTAATTTTACATTCCAAGCATATGCAATAGCACAACAATCATTTTCTGATATAACGGACTTTGATAGTAAAACGAATGACGAGAAATGCGAAATTATTATGGAAAGATTGCACGAATCAGTTAAATTTGATTTTAATATCTAATAGGCAATATTGCCTATTTTTTATTTTTATTAATTTAGATTAGAAAAGTATAAAAATAATTAATAAAATAGGACAAACTTTCATAGTTTAATTTTTTTAAGCATAAATTAGGTATGAGCAAAATTTGGGTAGTGATGATTGTCTTAAGTCTAGCGATGACCGCTATTTTTGCGCCTTCTACAATTGTTGGTACAATGATGGAAGCGGCAAAAATGGGTGTGACAATGTGCATTGAATTTATAGGAATTTATGCCGTATGGATGGGCATTATGCAAGTGTTAGACGACTGCAAATTAAGTCATAAATTATCTAAAATATTAAGTAAACCAGTACAATATATTTTTGGTAAAACAGACCAAGAAACAGAGAAAAACATTTGTCTAAATATTGCATCTAATATTATCGGAATAGGTAGCGCAGCAACTCCGTATGGAATAAAAGCAATGCAGGGGTTAGACAAAGGGGACAAGCGCGCTACACGTGCAATGATAATGCTAGTCGTAATTAATTCTACCGGAATACAACTTTTGCCTACAACTGTTATAGGAATGCGCGCAATAGCGGGCAGTGTAAGTCCGAGCGCTATTTTGTGGCCTACGATTGTATCTACCTTTTTACCGACCATATTAGGAATTTTGCTTGTTTCAGCAATTTATCGTAGGAGAAAGCAAAATGGCTGATTTGTTTATACCTATATTAGTTGCATTTATAATGATTTACGCAACTATAAAAGGTGTTGATGCTTATACTTCGTTCGTGAATGGAGCGAAAGGTGCGCTTCCGCTAATGGCGTCATTAATGCCTTTTATTATAGCGATGTTTGTTGCGGTAGAACTTTTTAGGAATAGCGGACTTAGTGCATATTTATGCGAGTTTTTAGCCCCAGTGTTTAAATTTATAGGGATACCGCCCGAAGTATGCGAACTAACCCTAATAAGACCATTCAGCTCAAATGCTGCATATGTATTACTTCGAGATATTTTTTCCACATATGGAGCGGACAGTTATATAGGGAAATGCGCAAGCGTGATAATGGGCAGTAGTGATACAATTTTTTATGTTAGCAGTATTTATTTTGCTTCTACTAGTGTTAAAAAAACGCTTCTTACTATTCCTATTGCGTTAATCTGTAATGTTGCTTGTGCAATAATTGCTTGCTTTTGTTGTCGATTTATATAAATTTGGTGTTTATATAGCGCATATCTTGACATTTTCGTCTATATGTAGTATAATAATAGAGTTTAAGGTGGTGTTATGGAAGAATATTGGCACGCGATTTTAGAAGCTTTAATTGATACGGCACGTTTGTTGCCTATTCTTTTTATTGTCTATTATTTAATTGAATTGCTTGAATTTAAGTACGCATTTAAAATTCAGAATAGTAAGTGGCTAAAGGGTAAGGCAAGTCCAGTTTTTGGTGCAGTGGTTGGTTGCATACCGCAATGCGGATTCTCTGTAATATCAACTGATTTATATACTAAACGTGCTATTTCGGTGGGTGCGTTGATAGCCGTTTATCTAGCTACAAGCGATGAAGCCATACCTTTAATGATAATGGATTATAAATATATTCCTTGGATGCTCGCAATGATTGGCATAAAAATCGTTATGGGTATCGTAGTAGGTTATTTAGCGAACTATTTGTATAAAATTATATTCAAAAAGTCTAACGTAGAAGTCGCACAAAATAGACAGGAATTAACCGATTCGCACGCAGAAGAACATAATCATATTCACAACGAATTGGAAGATACACACGCTCACGAAATAGAGAGTGAAGCAAACGAGTGTAAAGTCGAGGTTTCAGAACACGGCGGTTGCTGTCATCATCACGTGAGTACAAAATCGTTTGACTGGCTACATCCTTTATTGCATTGCTTGAAGATTAGCGCCTTTATTTTAGTTATTAACATTTTATTTACATTAATAACTCACGTATGGATAGGAGAAGATGCGCTCACAAGTTTCTTATCTAATAGTAGAGCTTTACAGCCATTATTAGCCTTAGTTATTGGATTAATACCTAACTGCGCATCAAGTGTAGTTTTGACTCAATTATTCATAAGTGGGGGACTTACATTTGGTGCACTCATAACAGGATTGTGCGTAAACGCAGGACTAGGGTTAGTGGTATTATTTAAACAAAACAAGCGAGTTAAAGAAAACATATTTATTCTTACTATTTTAGTTGTTTCTAGCTTAGTAGTAGGATATACTTTGAACTTTATTTAAATAGAAATCTAAATTAGTCATTTTGTAGTCAATATTTGTGATAAAAAAGAACTTTACTATATTTGTAGAGTTCTTTTATTTTTTTCTTGATTTCAAAATCTTTATAAAAAATAAAAGATACATATTATTTTTAGTTTCTAGTACTTTTTCAATCACTAAAAATGATAAATATAATTTAGTTTTTTGTTTAATTATATAAACACTGCATAATTCTAATGCGCTAGCGAACACTAAGAGTGGAGGAAAGTATGGAAAAAAATGATTATCTATTATTAAATAGAATATATCAAGATTGCGAAGTCGGAATGCAGTCGATAGATAAAGTATTGAAAAAGATAGAGAATGAAACATTAAAAAATCAATTCAAAACTCAATTTGAAGCATATGAAAAGATTTTAAATAGGGCAGATGCTTTAGCTATGAGTTCGAATAAAGAATTAAAAGACAACAATGTATTCAAAAAAATTAAACAAACAGTTATGATTTATTTAGCATTATGGACGGACAAGACTCCGCGTCACATTGTCGAAATGATGATTCAAGGCACTGTAATGGGTATTGTAGATACAATTAAAGCCGGTAAAGACTTAAAGACAAAAAACGAAGATATTTCCAAATTGTTTGACGATTTTTTGAAAATGCAGGAAGATTTTTACGGAAAATTAAAAAAACAACTTTCAAAGGTTTAATTGTTAAATTAAGGGGGAAAATATGGATGAATTGATACGCGAATATATAAATTATATCGCGCATTTAGAAGAAATCAAACGACCCGAAATGCCAAATTTCAATCTATCAGCATATACTGAAAGTGAATACGTGGACACTATTAAAGAACTTATGGACGCGTACGACTTAGTCGATGATTTCGAGTTAACTGTGCAATTCATAAAAGGGGAAAACTAAACTTCAATGGAAATCAATCGTGGCGATATATTCTATGCAGATTTAAGTCCTGTAGTGGGGAGCGAACAAGGTGGTGTTCGTCCTGTTTTGGTTGTGCAAAACGACGTGGGAAATAAATATAGCCCTACAGTAATTATCGCCGCAATTACAAGCCAATTAACTAAAGCAAAATTACCAACTCATATTGAATTAGACAAAACAAATTATAATCTTCCTAAAGATAGTGTAGTTCTTTTAGAACAAATACGCACACTAGATAAACGTAGATTAAAAGATAAATTATCCACTCTTGACAATAAAACTATGCAAAAAGTAGATGTTGCGATTTTAATAAGTTTAGGTATTACCGCATAAATTAAACAAAATTTTGGGAATAATTGGAACGGTGGTTCAAAGAATAAAGGACGGATTTTTGTACAAAAATACTTTACTTTATTTTTTTTATGTGCTAGAATGTAGCGAAAGGAAAATATTATGAATTACGAACAATTAAACGAACTTAGCATATTTGCGCTAAGAGAACTCGCTAGACGTACAGGAGTTTATTCTCCGACAAGTAAGAAGAAAGATGAACTTATCAACGATATTCTAGATATTCTCGAGGGTAGGAAAGAACCACACGTCGCCAAGACGCGCCAAGGTCGTCCACCTAAGAATTATGGATATACATTCGCTGACGTCCTTTATCATACTCCAACGCAACAAGCTTATCAAGGCCCTGTACTGTCACAAAATGTTCCAACATTTAAATATGAAACTAATGGGCTAATTAGCGGGTATGTCGAGATTGTTTCTCCTGTATCTGCTTGCCTATGGGTTAGAGAGAATACAGCATTTAACTGCATTTATATACCGAATAGTTTAGTTAATATGTATGGACTAAAAACAGGTGATTTCATCCACGCACACCTTGAGCAAGAAGAAGGTCAAACTATTGTAGGTAGTATATCAAACATTAATAATTGCCCTATTAAAAAATATGAGAAGAATAAGCGACTTGATTATTCAGATATTCGACATATATTACCTTCTAAACTCATTCATTTTGATAAAACCGAATATGAAGAATTAGATATAAAATTAGGCGAAAGTGTTTATATCTATGGAAATGACAATAATTGCAATACTTCCACAATAATTAATATGTTAAATTCAAGTAGTGCGACTAAAAAAATCTATATAAATACTGTTCTTGCTGAGAAGAATAAAATTTATTTAGATGACATAAATGGAGCGGTTGAATTATTTACTTCGTGCGTGACAGACACTTCAGAGAATGCACAACACGTAGTTAATCTTGCCATAGAGCGAGCTAAACGCATATTAGAGCGCGGAGATGACGTAATTATCGCAGTAGATGACGTAAAATCTGTTATAGGTATAGATAATGACGATATGAGTTTAACTAAGAATTTAATGTCTGTGACGAAAGACGGAGAGAATGCTGGTTCAATAACATTATTTGCTATTATGCCTATGGATAAGAGCGCATCATTATTTGAAAAATTAGCAGACAAAAAGTTCAAAATTGTAGAGCATAAATTATATTTGTTGTAAAATCAATTTAGATTTAGTTAAAATTTATAATTTTTCTAAAAAATAATTTTATGTAAAAATGTATCTAATTAAATAACTAATTCACATAAATAATATAAAAATACCGACGTTTGTCGGTATTTTTATCTTTTCATTTTGATTGTGATTGTTTCGTCCGCTATTTCAACAGTTTGAGAGTATTCTGGATTATCAATTTTTACTATATCTTTAACGAGAAGTTCGCTTTTGATTTTGTCATTGAATTTGCTTAAAATTTCTTTTAAATCTTCGCCTGTTGTTTCAAATTCAATATAAATTCTATCGTCAACATTGAAATTCGCTTCTTTTCGCATAACTTGTGCCGAACGAATTAATTCACGTGCCAAACCTTCTAACATTAATTCGCGGTTGATTGTAATATCTAGCACCACTGTTATATCATCTTCGCTAGCAATTACATATTCTTGCTTTGGTTTAGTTGTAAGAATGAATAATGAACTATCTAAATCTTTAAATTCTCCAACATTTACTTTACCTGCTTTATATTCGCTAACCATAGTTTTCATACTTTCGCTATCTGCGTCGAGTAGAAGTTGCTTTACAGTTTGAACGTTTGACTTTAATTGTGCGCCTGCGCGTCTAAAATCAAGTGACAAGAATTCATCATTGAATATAGTGTTATCGTGCTCAATAACAACATTTTTAATGTTCAACTCACTTTCAATTATATCTCGATACAA
Organism: uncultured Clostridia bacterium; assembly: GCA_944377165.1. Taxonomy (GTDB): domain Bacteria; phylum Bacillota; class Clostridia; order Christensenellales; family UBA1242; genus Onthoplasma. Next base: position 33,371 of record CALWEJ010000009.1, read on the forward strand.
GTTAACTGCGTCGGCTACTAAACTATTTCCGTTAATATACATTGTTTTAAGCGGTTGTTTTACTTTAATTTGATTTTCGTTTCTTAATTTACTAGCCATAGTAAAGATTGTTCTAACCTTATTAGTTTTTTCTACGTAGCCAAAATCTTTAACTGTGAATTCATCTACTACATAGCCGTGTAGGGCGACGCTTGAAGGTGCATTTTTGTCTAATTCACGCACAGCATTTTGCCATAGATATTCGCTTATGAATGGAACAATAGGGAACATAACCATACAAATATTTTTAATTGCATAATTTAGACAGAAATATGCGTTCATAGTATCATAATTATTTTCGCTCTTGTAGAAACGACGTCGGTTGTTTCTAATATACCAGTTAGTGAGTTCGTCAACTAGATTTTCGAAATCTTTCGCAACACTACCAAAATCTTGCACTTGATAAGCGCTTTGTGCGGACTTAGTGAACTCATTTACACGCGTAATTAACCATTTATCCATAAATGTCAATTTTTCTTCATCAGGTTTGTAGTTTGTTAGGTCTGGATTGTCAAGATATGCATAAGTATTTAAGAAAATGTATGCGTTCCATAAACCTAATAACTTTTTCTTAACTTCGTCGCACGACTCACGTCCGAATTTAACGTCACTAGTTAGTGGAGTAGCAACGAAATTATAACGAATAATGTCTGCGCCTATCTCTTTAAACGCGTCATCAAGCGGAATATTATTAGGGCTAGATTTAGATAATTTTTTACCATCTTGCGCAAGCAACATTGGAGTAGTGCCTATGCGTTTGTATGGCGCTTTGCCTGTTAAAACAACGCTCATAACGAGTAGGGAATAGAACCACAATCTAATTTGCTCTTTACCCTCAATAACGCATTCGATAGGGAAATTTTTATTAAAAAATTCTTTATCAGTAAAGTATCTTTTCGTGCTGAAAGGAGTTATACCTGCGTCCAACCACGCGTCGCCGACTTCTTTAATGCGTTCTACTTTTTCGCCACAATGCGGACAATTGATTTTAATATTGTCTATATAAGGACGGTGAATGTGTGGCATTTTGTCAACTTCTTCACTGCTAGATAGTGCTTTTAATTCGTCCAACGAACCTACAACTGTTAGTTCACCACATTTTTTGCATTTGTAGAAAGGTAGAGGAAGACCATAATATCTATTTCTACTTATAGACCAATCGCCCATATTGTTAAGCCAATCTAACATACGTTTTTTCATAAAAGGCGGATTGAATTCTACATTATCAATTGCGGAAATTAATTCAGGACGAATTTCGTCCATTTTTATAACCCATTGAGTAATCAATCTATAAACTAATGGACGTTTACATCTATGGCAATGCGGATAGCGGTGAGTATATTTGTGAGTATAATAAACTTTTCCGCGTTCCTTCAAGACTTCAAATATAAAGTCGCGTGTTTCATCGCTATTTGCGTTTTTACCAGCCAAAACACCGAAATTAGGGTAAAATAGACCAGCTTCGTCGATAGGAATAATATTTTTTAAGTTTAAAGACTTACCTAAATCGTAGTCGCTTTCGCCACAACCGGGCGCAATGTGTACCGCACCAGCACCTTCGGTCGCATCAACTTCGTCCCAAGCCACGATTTTATGTTCAAATTGTTGTTCATCTAATTCAGGGAAACAAGTTTCATAACCAAGTCCTACAAGGTCGCTACCTTTAACAGTTTTGATAACCTTATCGACGTCATCTTTTAAAACCTTCATTAAACTAGACATAACAATTAAATTTCTATCACTAGATTTAATTTTGACAATGTTATAATCAAATTCAGGATTTACAGCGACTGCTACGTTCGCGCACAAAGTCCAAGGAGTTGTTGTCCAAACTAGCATATCATTATTTGAATTCTTAATTGGACATTTAAAGAAGATGGCTTGACAAGTATCATCGCGGTAAACATCGTCGCCTGACATATCATTTTCCGCAATACTTGTTCCGCAACGTGTACACCAAGGGGTAGGTCGGTATGATTGTTGAATCCAGCCCTTTTCGTGACATTTCTTCAAAAAGTACCAAATTGCAGTTATGTTGCTGTCGCTGTTAGTATAATAACTATCATCCCAATTCATCCATTGACCTAAGCGGATAGAAGATTTCGTTTGACTAGCGGAATATTTTTTCACAGAATCCATACAAGCTTGTACGAATTTATCGATACCATATTTTTCAATATCTTTTTTGCTGTCTAAACCTAAGGCTTCTTCTACTTTCTTTTCCACAGGGAGACCGTGCGCGTCAAAACCATTTTGATAGTGTTGGTCATAACCTGATAGCGCCTCAAATTTAATCATAGCATCTTTAAAAGTTCTATTGTATGCGTGGTGAAGACCCATATTATAGTTTGCAGTAATAGGTCCGTCAAGAGTAGCAAAATATTTACCAGTTTTTTTATTTTTTTCTTTTAACTTGTTAAAAATTTGGTTGTCGTCCCAGAATTTTAGGATTCCTTCTTCCATTTTCACATAATCTAGACTGCTTTGTTCTTTTTTCATATTAACTCCTTTAAAAGATTTTAAAAAATGCCAGCGCTTGCTGGTCAACATTATCACAGCAAAACGCACATCTAAAATTTAGATGCAATTATTTCGCCATTGATAATAATTATATGTTTCATATTCATAGTTATATATTATCAAAAAATGATAGATTTGTCAAATAAATATCTATCATACAAGCATTAAAATGTAATTAAAATTTGATAGGTAGGAATGCCCAAGCGGCCATAACCACTAATAAAATAAATTGAAATATTGACATAACATTATTCTACACATATAAAATAGATTTGTCAAGATAAAATTTTAATTAATAACCTGTCTCTTGCTACGCATCAATGGTTATGTTATATGTACAAATTATAAATATGTTTTTAATTATTATTTTATCAATTATTTTATTAATATTAATTTTAGACGATATATTTTGCTCTTCTTACGTAATGATATTTGACAAGTCTAGTCTTTTCATTGTCGCATATTGAATAGACTTATAGTGTATCTTTATTTTAAATATAATAAACTAGATTTATAATTTCCAATCAATCGCACTAACACCGTTTTTTATGAGAAATTCATTGCATTTAGAAAAATGTTTGCAACCGAAAAACCCATTATAAGCAGAGAATGGACTAGGGTGGGCAGAAGTTAAAATCAAGTGATTAGGATTATTCAGTAAAGGTAAAAATTGCTTTGCGTGATTACCCCAAAGCATAAATACGATAGGTTGGTCGAGCGAATTAAGTATCTTTATTATTTCTTTTGTAAATGTATGCCACAATTCATTTGAGTGACTTGCAGGTTTGTGCTCTATTACGGTTAAACTTGTGTTTAAAAGTAAAACTCCTTGTTTTGCCCAATTAGTTAAGTCAGTTTTCCCGGACATTTCAATTCCCAAATCGTTGTGTATTTCTTTAAAGATATTTTTTAGACTTGGTTGCGGAGTGCCGTTGTGACAACTAAATGCAAGACCGTCCGCTTGACCATATACGTGATACGGGTCTTGACCTACAATCACCGCTTTAACATTTTTTATAGGCACTAAATTTAGTGCATTAAAAATTTTTTCTTTTGGCGGGAAAATTGTGTTTTTATTATATTCGTTTTCCAACCAATTAAATAACGTTCGTTTGTATTCAATAGTAAAATGTGGATTTAATTTTTCGCTCCAATCTTTTGATAATACATATTCCATATATAAATTATAGCACGTTTCTAATAAAAAGTAAAATAGAAAAATAAGTTTGACTACCAAATTAAATAAATCAAAAAATAGAAAAATTTTTTAATTTTAAGTAAAATTAGTGAAAATTTAATGATTTTTACAGTAAATTTAATAAAAATTTAAAATTTTTTAAAATATTTTTTGATTTTTCTTCATTATTTGATTCTACCATTAAACGAATTACAGGTTCTGTTCCACTTTTTCTAATAATTATTTTTATACCCATTAATTCGTAAATCTTAATTATTGTCTTTAATTCGTTAGATAATTTGAAATCTTCGTTTGACTCAATATTGTCATATATTTGATAATATTCGCAATAATCTTTTAAAAGTTCATTTAAAGAGTGCGAAGTGACGGACAAAATATTTAATAGAACAATAGCGGTTAACAATCCATCTCCAGTGTTTGAATATTGTTTAATAATAATGTGACCTGAGTTTTCTCCGCCGAGCAAAGAATTGTTTTTTCCCATATTTAAATATACATTTTTATCGCCGACTTGACTTCGAATTAATTTTATATTCTTTTTTTGCAGTGACTTTTCTAAGCCGATGTTCGAATAAATTGTCCCTACACATACATCGCCAGACTTTAAGAAATATCGTGATAGAATATATAAAATTTTATCACCTGAAATTATCTCTCCAGTTTCGCTTACTACAATTAATCTATCTCCGTCGCCGTCTAAGGCAAATCCTATCAAATGTTTTTCAATACATTTCTTTTTTAATATTTCGATATTTGTACAGCCAGCCATATGATTTATATTTGTTCCGTTATATGTAGAATTAATGATTTGGTTATTAGTAAAAATGTTTTTACAAATATCGCTTGCGCCACCATAAGCGCAATCTATTATTACAGGTAAATTAGAGCGCTTTAGTTCCTTTAAATAATTAATGTATGTATTTATGTGATTTTTTACTGATTTCATTGAGGCATATTCTTTTCTTTTGTATAGTCTAGTATTGTCCATATATTGTTCAATTTCTTTCTCACTATCAAGAGAAATCTTTTCGCCTAAACTATTAAAAAATTTTATACCGTTATATTCGCTAGGGTTATGCGAAGCGGATATCATCATAGACAACGGATAATGAAAAGACCTAGTTGTATAAGCAAGAGCAGGGCTAGAGCATACTCCTAAATTGTCTATAGATATTCCGTATGACAGCAAGATTGTAGAAATTTCAGATAGAATGTAGTCGCTTGATTTCCTGCTGTCGTTTCCAACTAATAAAACTTTGTTTAATTTATGTTTGTCATAAAATTTAACTAAAGCACGCGCAAGAGAGTGTAAAATTTTTTTATTAATTCCGCTTTTGTTTAATCTTCCACGAATGCCGTCAGTTCCGAAATATTTCATATATTTTAATATGTTTTTATTTAAAATATTGTTATATTTATATTAAATTAAAAAATTAAGTCGAAAATTATAGATTGTATAAATAATCTTTTTTAAATAGTTGCATTTTATTTTGTTTTATCATAATATAATCGAGAAATGAATCTTTACTATATACCACCTAAAGGATTTTATATTTTTGATTTTGAGATTAGGTTTTATGGCATAATCATGGCTCTTTCTATGCTCGCCGGTATAGTCCTTGCTTGTAAATTAGCAAAGAAAAGAGGTTTAACCAGCGACGACATAATATTGCTTGCAGTGATTGCAATTCCACTAGCTGTTGTTGGTGCAAGATTATATTATTGTTTCTTCTATACTCACGATTATAGTTTTACTGAGTTGTTTAATCTAAAAGAAGGCGGACTAGCAATATATGGCGGAGTTATCGGCGGAATATTAGGCGTAATTATTTTTTGTTTAATTAAGAAAAATTTTAAACTCATTGGAGTACTTTTCGACATATGTGCACCTTGTTTAATTTTAGGGCAAGCCATAGGTAGATGGGGTAATTTCTTTAACCAAGAAGCTTACGGCAATTTAGTCACAAACACGAATTTGCAGTTTTTCCCTTATGCAGTATTTATTGAGGACGAAAACGCGTGGTATCAAGCGACTTTCTTTTATGAAAGTCTATGGAATTTTATCGGCGTATTCTTACTCGTGTTAGCATTTAATAAATCTAAATTTACCGGTTCTACTACAGCTTGCTACTTCATTTGGTATGGAATTGGTAGAGCAATTATAGAAGGGTTAAGGTCAGACAGTTTATATATAGGGAATTCTGGTATTAGAGTTTCACAATTACTAAGTGTGATTTTAATTATAATTGGATTAGTGCTACTAGTGTTCAATATTATAAGAAGGAGAAAACAAAATGGGCAAAAAGTCTAGAATCTTTTACTTTTCAGTTTTATTCGTAAACATTGTTTGTTTCGTACTTGACTTGTTGCCAATAGATTTTCCATTTTTTAGAATAAGTTTTGCGGTTTCGTTAATTTTAATAGGAATTTTGCTGTTAATTCGCGCTTTTGGGCTAAAAATTGATAGCAGTATGTTCTTTGGATTTACTCTATTTGGTTGCGGTGTAATTAATTTTGTGTTATACTTTTTACAAACCTATTTGGGTGTAGATCAAAATCAATTTTGGCCATACTACTTTTTCGTACTAGCAATAGCAAGTATGATAACTGCAATTTACTTTAAAGATAAGTTGCAAGCAAAATTGTTTGTTTTATTTTTAGGATTTGGGTTTATTTCGCTTATATTTGTCCAAAATTTGATTAATGTTTATGTATTTGTTGCGCTACTTGCATTATGGTTCATTCTATATTTTGTAATAAATATCATAATCGCAAAAAGGAGGAAGAAATAATGGATAAAAGAGATGTTATGCAAAACGAAATTGATTCTCTTAAATTAAAGATTAATGAATTGAACGAAACTATCGCTCGTCAACGCGTGACAATTGAGGAATTTAAGAAAAAGGAACAGTCAATTTCGAGCGCAATCATTGCTAGTATGGAGCACGCAAATCAACTTGAGGCGAGTAGAAAGAAGTTGTATTCGTTAGATATTCAACGAAGCAGACTTATGTATTTACGTATGCAACAGGTTATTGATACTCTATATCAACGTTATCCAGAGTTAAGAGCTGACCCTAACTTAGCAGACATCTCAGCTCGATTCAAATCAATGGTATATAACGAGCTTAATGAAAATAGCACAAATAAAATTCCTTCTCAAACTCTTAGACGTAATACAATGACTGAAGACCCTATCAAGAAACTTCTTCATAACATTATCGATTGCATTGATAACAAGAAATCTGAAGGCGGAGATTATCAAAGGGGCGGACCTAGTGAAGAATTGATTAATAATAGTTCTAAAAGTGGATTTGATTTTAATGAAGCATTGCATCCTACAATGGGACTTGAAGAGATAATGAAATCATTTAACCTTAGCGTTAAAAAGAATGTAAGCAATAATGATTAAATTAAATTTTTGTTTTGTGTAAAATTAAAAAAATATAATTATATATATAATTAAGTTATGAATTTTATAATAAAGTGTAAATTAACAAAATCACATTAATGTTAATCACATACAAACAAAGTTAGTAAAGATAATATTAATATATAGTTTATTTGTATCTACATTTGTTGTTTATTATATTATTGCATTAATTATTAAATTTATATAATAATATTTATTATTGAATACTAACATTATGTTATTTATATATGTTGTTTGTATATTATTTATATTTGCAAATTGTTCTTATATTTAATATTCTTCTTTGTATATTTAATGATAAAAAGATTATGTAATGAATAAATGAAAATTTCATTGAGTATAGAAAAAATAACGATGTAAAATTAATATTTAGGTATAATGTAAAACGTTATACCTTTTTTATTTGTAAATGCAATTTTGTGAGTGCGCTAGTTAGTTTGCTATTTAATTAGATAGCAGATGTTTAATGTGAATTTTAAATAAAACATTTATGTTTTTCTCATAAAAAATTGTTATACGCATTTAATTTTCTCTGAATTGTCATAATCATTAAATCTACAACATAAGTTAAACTAAATTGGAGGAAATGATGGACAATTACACAAACATCTACTCAGATATCGCAAAGCGAACGAATGGAGATGTTTATATTGGAGTGGTCGGCCCAGTTAGGTGCGGAAAATCTACATTCATTCAAAAGTTTATCCAAAACTTTGTTTTAGCAAACATTACTAACAAACACGACCGCGAACGTGCAAAAGACGAATTACCTCAAGCAAGTGCAGGCAATATGGTAATGACGACAAAACCGCAATTTGTACCTAACGAAGCGGTTAAAATCAAGGTTGGCAATGCGACTATGTCCGTGCGCTTAATCGACAGTGTAGGGTATATGGTGGACGGAGCGGTGGGAGCGCTTGACGGAGATAAACCGCGATTAGTAAATACTCCATGGGACGACGAGCCTATTCCGTTCACTCAAGCGGCAGTTATTGGTACAGACAAGGTAATAAATGAACATTCCACAGTGGCGATTGCGCTTTCGACGGACGGCACTATATGCGACATACCGCGAGAGAATTATGTTTCAGCAGAGGAACGCACTATCAGTCAATTAAAGTCAACGAATAAACCTTTTATTATGATATTGAATAGTGTTAATCCTAATGACGAAAACACAATTAAGTTATGTAAAAATTTGGCTGAGAAATATAAAATAAGCGTGCTACCTATGAATGTAAATGAATTAAATAAGGAGAATGTAGATAATATTATGACTGAATTATTAAAGCAATTCCCATTAGAAGTAGTTAATATTCGTGTGCCTAAATGGCTTAAACCACTGCCACTAGATAATCCGACTATTAAAGAAGTCGTAGATACAATTACTAATGCTGTCAGCGAAACGAACGCAATAGGTGAGTATGATTCAAACAAAGTTTTATTTGAAAATAGCGAATCATTCGAGCCGATTTTAAACAGCGCGACCGAAATGGGTAATGGTTCAATAACTTTTGAGGTTGTACCAAAACAAGGATTATTTTATCGAGTACTGAGCGAGCAGTGTGGTACTGAGATTAAAGACGATTATGAGTTAGTAAACTGCTTAAAAGATTTGACTAGTGCTAAAAAGAAATTTGATAAGATTAGTTCAGCACTAAATCAAGTCAACGAAACGGGATACGGGATTGTCATACCTTCACTTGACGAAATGGAATTAAAAGAACCGGAGATTGTGCATCAAGGCGGGAAATGTGGAGTCAAATTAAAAGCGCAAGCGCCTAGCTTACATATAATGCGCGTTGATGTAGAAACGGAAGTAAGTCCAATTATGGGCGGTTATGAGCAGAGCGAAGACTTAGCGAAATACTTATTGCAAGAATTCGAAAACAATCCGCAAGGAATTTGGCAGACAAATATGTTCGGCAAATCGCTTGAAAGCTTAGTTAATGAAGGATTAAATAATAAACTTACATCAATGCCTGTCAACTTGCAAAACAAATTGCGCAGAACTTTATCACGAATTGTAAATGAAGGCAAGGGCGGAATATTGTGCATACTTTTATAAAGAATTAGGAGCGAATGTTTCGCTCTTTTTACTTATTTTGAAATTGCAAATCAGTACGAAAAATTATACTAAATTAGTACGAACAATAATTTATTAGTTAACAAACGTAAAATACATAAATTTTTTTGAAAAATATAGCGAAAAATGTTTGTATTTGTCAAAACAATGTGATAAAATATAAGGGTAAGTTAAAAGGGGTTAAAAATTATGGATTTTATAGCAAATAATTGGTGGTGGATGGTTATCATCATTGTAGCAATAATCATTGCACTAATAGTTGTTCTTATCGTAATGGATAGAAAGGATAAGAAGATTATGCGCGATTTCCAAGATAAGATTTTAGCAGTGGAAAGTGATAGCGCATTGAAGCCTAATAATGAGGTTAAGAAAGAAGAAGTAAAACTTGAAGAAACGAAACCTGTTGAAGCTAAAGTTGACGAAACTAAAGTAGATACTAATTCAACATCTTCTAAAAAAGCTAAGGGTACAAATGCTAAATCAGCAAGTACTAAATCTGCTTCTAAATCAAGTGCTAAGACAACTGCAAAAGCTACTGCTACAAAAAAGACTACTAAATCAGCAAATGATAAAAAGGTAAGTGAAGTAAAAGATAATACTGTTGATACTAAGACAGAAGTGGTTGAGAATGTAGAGTCAACTCCAGTTCTTAAAGTTGAAAGCAAACCTTCTAAAGCAAGTTCTAAAACTGCTACAAAAAGTTCAACAGCGAAGGCTAAATCTACAACAAAAACTACAACGTCGAAGAAATCGACAATCGCTAAGGACGTTAATGTAGCAACAACTTCTAGTAGTGAAACAACTGAGAATATTGTTGAACCTGCTAAAAAAGGAGAAGTGAAAGACGTTGTATCTAAAGAACCTGCAAAGAAGACTACTAAAAGCGCTAAAGCTACTAGTGCAACAAAATCAAAAACTGTAGTAGTAAAGGCTGAGCCTAAGAAAGCTACGAAGGTTGAAGAAGTTAAACCTGCCGTTAAATCAAGCACTGAAAAGAAAACTAATACAACTAATGCTAAAGTTTCTACGACTAAAGCACCAAAGACTGCGACTAAATCTACAACTAAGGCAGTAAGTAAGACAGCTACTAGTAAAACTTCAACAGCTAAATCAACAAGTGCTAAATCTACATCTAAGGCAAAGACAACTACTAAGAAAACAACAAAATAATAAAATTAGTTCTTGATATTTCAAGAACTTTTTTAATTTGCTAGACAAAAAAATTAAATTATTATATAATCTTTATAGAGGTTAGATATGTTTTTTGTATATTCAAATTGGTATATTGTTTTAGCTATATTGATAATTGCTATTATTGCTCTCGCAGTTGTATTCTTTAAGATGGATAAAAAAGATAGAGCATTGATTGAAGAATTTATTGCTAATAATTCTGAAGAAGAGTCAAATAACGCGGTAGAAATTGTTCCGGATAGTGAGGAAACTAAAGTAAACAAGACTACGACAAAGAAAACAAAAAAACAATAATTAAAATACAATCTGGGTTATCCAGATTTTTTATTTAAAAGAGTTGAAAATTTTCTAAAATTCATCTAATATATTTCTATGAGAGGTATTTCAGGAAAATATCGTGGGAAAAAATTAAAAGAATTTGATATTGAAACAACTAGACCTACACTCGACCGCGTAAAAGAGTCTATTTTTAATTTGATTCAATTTGATGTGCAAGGTGCGGTTGTATGCGATTTGTTTTCAGGTACAGGTGCACTCGGAATAGAATCTATATCACGTGGCGCTAAGAAAGTTTATATGATTGATAATTCGGATAAAGCTATTAATTTAATTAAATCTAATTGCGAAAAGATTGAAGGGGATTATGATATTTTAAAGATGAATTATCTTGATTTTCTAGCAATGAATATTAAAGCTGATATTTTTCTTTTAGACCCTCCATTTAAAACTGATTACGGAATAAAATCAATTAAATACATTGTTGAACATAATCTTCTGAATGACGAAGGAATAATCATTTTTGAAACAAGCGAAGCAAAAGAATTTGATTTTTCTGAAATTCCTTTGAATTGTACTAAAAAGAAATATGGCACAGTTGCAGTATATAAACTAATGAAAGAGTAATTATGAATATAGAACGTTTGAAAGATAAAATAATAGTAAGTAAACCGCACGACTTTAATGTAGAACAAACACTTAATTGCGGTCAAATTTTTCGTTATCAAATAATGGGAGATACCGCTTTAGTTTATTCAAAAGATAAATTTGCTAAGCTTTTTACTTTTGAAGATAGAATAGAAATAATATCAAATGATTTAGATTATTTTTACAATTTTTTCGACTTAGCGCGCGACTATGCAAAGATAAAAAGTAAATTAAATAACGATGCCTTTTTATCTCCAGCTATCAAATATGGATATGGCATTAGAATTTTAAATAATGATACATATGAAATGATTATTAGTTTCATAATTTCTGCGAATAACAATATAGGTAGAATCAAGCGCTCTATCGAATATTTGTGTTCACATTTCGGGAAAAATATGGGCGAATATTACGCATTCCCGACCCTTGAAGAACTAAAATCTGCAACCATAGATGATTTTAAGAGTGCAGGATTAGGCTATCGCGCCGAGCAAATGTATGAAACAGTACAAGTGCTTACTTTAGATGCTATTGAAAATTTAAAGTCACTAACACGCGCTGAACAATTCAATTATTTAGTATCATTAAAAGGAATAGGAGAGAAGGTTGCTAATTGTATATTGCTGTTTGGATTAGGGGCTAAAGACGTTTTCCCTGTTGACACTTGGATAAATAAAGTCTATAACAACCTTACTAAATCGAACGAACACGATAGAAAAAAGATAACACGTGAACTAACTGCTCGCTACGGCGAACTATCAGGATTCGCTCAACAGTACTTTTTCTACTACTACCGCGAAAACAAAATTAAAGATTAATCTATTTTGATTGAAATTAGTCACAGTTTTTTAACTTTATTTTAATTAGGCCTTTCATTTTGATGATATTGCTATAATAACAATGGTTTAGTAAACTTAGTTAATCATAATCAATAGCTATTAAGAATTGTCTTAATTAAATTTAACAATAGAATTAAATAAAACTTAAAATGATTTTGTATGTGTTGCAAAAATTTTCTTAATATGATAATATAAATTGTAGAGATTATTGATAGACTTAATATTTTAATTTTATAGTTTAAATTACGGTTCAAAGGAGAAATTATGTTTTGTCAAGAATGTGGTGAAGAAAATCGAAATGATAGAAAGTTTTGCGCTAATTGCGGTGCGCCTTTGCGCGATTATACTAAGCCAAGAGAAAATTTAGTTATGCCAGATGATGTAAATAACACACATATTAAGAACTTAAAAATAAAGAAGACTAATTTAATTTTCAATATTATTTTAGGTATTTTACTTTTAATAGGTATAGTTTTCTTAATTGTCACATTTTTTACAGTCGATAATCTACAATTAACTTTTAGTATTATCAGTTTATCGTCATTAATTTTATATATAATTATTTCAATTACCAAAATGGTTTATAATAAAAAACATAAGATTGAAGAATAGACGCTCACTACGAGCGTTTTTTACGTGATTTTGAAAAAGGGTATTGACGAGTAGAATTTTTCGTTGTATAATTCAAGCAATAGGAGATGAATATGGATTTTACATTAATATTTACCGAAATGAGTTGGATTCCCGCTGTTTTGCTTTGTGTGGGTGCGATTTTCATAGTTATCGAAGTGTTTATGCCAGGATTCGGATTTTTCGGTATTTCAGGTAGTGTTTTAATTGTTGCAGGAATTATTGTGCGTATAATTGAAGGTTTATCACTACTACAAAGTATTATGCTTATCTTAATTGTATTGCTTTTCTTCATCGTATGCTTTATATTTATGGTGATTGGTGCAAAGAGCGGTCTAATATCTTCGAGCTTATTCGAAAACAGTTCTACATTGTCTGAAGATTACAACAAAGTAAGTAAAGAACTAAGAAAGCTTGTAGGAAGGTCAGGTAAAGCAATTAGTCAATTAAATTTAGGCGGAAAAGCTAAAATAAATGGCAAGATATATGATGTACAATCAATTAATTCATACATAGAACCGGGTTCGCATATCAAAGTTGTCGAAATTAAAGATAATACCATTATGGTCAGAAAGTGGTTCGAATAGGAGGAAAGAATGACAAATTCAATGATTTTAGCTATACCTGCGTGGGGAATATGGCTTATTGTTCTTGCTTGTGTGGTTGCTATACTTGTAGGAATACTTTGCTTAGTACCTATTAACGTATGGTTTAGAGCGCTTGCATCTGGTGCGCACGTTTCGATGTTTAGATTAATCGGTATGAAGATGCGTAAGGTCGATTATAAAAAATTAGTTAATATTTATATCGTTTCACAGAAGGCTGGTCTAGATATTCCTATTTCTGAATTAGAGACGCACTTAATGGCAGGCGGAGATATAGAGAAAGTTGTTGACGCATTAATTGCAGCACACAGCGCAAAAATGGACTTAACTTTGGAGCAGGCTAAAGCTATCGACTTAGCTGGACGTGATGTGGTGGAAGCTGTTAAGACAAGTGTCACACCTAGAGTTATAAAAACTAATTGGATAGAAGCAGTCGCAAAAAATGGTATTCAGTTAAAAGCTATTGCTCAAGTGACAATTCGTGCAAGGCTAGATAAACAAATTGGTATGGCAGATACTGAGACAATTTTAGCGCGTGTTGGCGAAGGAATTGTCACAGCTATCGGTAAAGCAAATACTCATTCTGATATTATGGCAGACCCGTCAATCATATCTAAAACAATTTTACAAGATAATCTTGATAAACAAACAGCGTATGAAATTGTATCAATAGATATTTGTGACGTTGATATTGGTCAAAACATTGGTGCAAAATTAAAGATTGAAGATGCTGAGGCTAAGAAGAAGATTAGTCAGGCAGCGGCAGAAGAAAGAAAAGCACAAGCAATAGCACTAGAGCAAGAAATGAAAGCTAAGACACAAGAGATGAAAGCAATAGTTCTTGCCGCTGAGAGTAAAGTCCACGAAGCTATGGCTACAGCAATGAAAAATGGTAAGTTTGGCGTAATGGACTATTATAAATTGCAAAATATGGTGGCGGATACAAATATGCGCAACTCTATCGGTAGTGCTAAAGATAAAGATAATAAGTCCAATAACGGAAACGGTCGTCCAACTTTTGATAATTAATTGCAGTTATAATATTTTTAGGATATTAAATTACGTACATAATCTACATATCATATGTCCAATAAATATCGCAATAAAAAGTGGTTATGGAAAAATTTGAATCAAAAATACGTTATTTGATTTATATTACATTTAACTTAATACTGATAAATAAAATAATCAATATGAAAAACATATAATCAACTTACTTTAAAAGGATAATCTATGTCTAATATGGAAATTTTCATCATTATATGTGTATGTTTAATTCCAATCGTGGCATTGGTTATCCTTTTTCCTAAGTTTAAGTTCAAAAAGAGAGAGAAAAAAGTAAAATCAGAAGTAAAAGAGCAAGAGACTGAGAAATATATACCAGAAACACCAATCGCAGAAGAACCTAAGATGGAGAAGAAAGAAGAATCATTTAAATATGAGCCAGATAATTTTAAAGATTATTTAAAGGATAAAAGTGCACGGGTGTCTAAGCCTCAGATGAAAATTTTACCTGATGATTTTAGAGATTTATCTACCAGATATAATCCAAATTCAAGATTAAATAAAACTGGTCAGGAAAATTCATCAAGTTTAGCTGAAGAAATAAATTCACTTAGTCCTGAACTAAAAGCTTTAATTCTTTCTGGTGCGCTAGATAAAAAAGATTATGATGGAGAGTAGAAGTACTCTTCTTTTTTTGTTTGTGTAGTTATTATATTAGGTCTAAATGGTGTGCAAAAGGGAATAACTTTATATAATAATATTGCTACATTTGAATATTAGACGTACAAAATTACTAATCAATAATATTATTGTATTCTATTCTCAAGTGTTAAAGAGGAAAATTTTGGACTATGTTGATGATAGTTATTATAAAGTAAAACTTATTATAATACAAATATATAATATATATAATATATATAATATGTATAATATATATTAATGAATACATATTAATTATGTTTATCATATTAAAGGTACATTATTAATAACAAATACTAATAGGTGTTGCAACTGTTAATAAAATATTGTACTGATAAGGATATGCGATAATAAATCAAAAAGGAATAATCAAGCGGAAACATTTAATAAATTTGATAGTCTTTAGAGATAATTTTTTATTCTTATGTTTGGGAATTCTGCTAAAATTAAAAAAATTCAAAAAATTTTAAAATTTTTATTAAAAACGCTTGCATTTATTTAAAACATATGATAATATAACTCACGGTCACAACGAATGACCGCAGTCATAAATTACACAAAAAAACGAAAATTGTCGAATAATATAAAAATTTTAAAAAAAATTAAAAAATTTATAAAAAAGTTTGAAAAAACTGTTGACAAAAGTTTTAAAGTGTGTTATGATTACAATGCAACTACCGTGAAGGAACAAAAATAATTCGCGATAGCGCCTGTATAATAGTGACTTTCGTTGCTTAAATTATACAGTTTGAGAACAATGACAACTGCATATTTTGATAAAATACAAATACGAGAAGTAATTGCACTTAGCAATTTATTTCAATTTCATTTGTAATTTTGCCAAAGAACATTAATCAAAGGAACAAAAAGACGATCAAGCTACAAAGAGCATATAGAGGATGCCTTGGCACTGAACGCCGAAGAAGGACGTGACTAACTGCGATAAGCTACGGGGAGTTGTAAATGAACTATGATCCGTAGATTTCCGAATGCGGAAACGCACTATGGTGAAGCCATAGTATCATAGCACAAATACATAGTGTTATGAGGGGAACTCAGGGAACTGAAACATCTAAGTACCTGAAGGAAAAGAAAGTAATCTAACGATTACCTTAGTAGCGGCGAGCGAACGGGTAAAAGCCCAAACCATTGGTAGCAATATCGATGGGGTTTAGGACTCAGTGAGTAGTAGAAGTACTTGTAGTCGAACATATCTGGAAAGATGGACGACACAGAGTAAAAGTCTCGTAGACGAAACAAGTATCAAGCGAATGAGTATCCAGAGTAGCGTGGGACACGAGGAATCCTGCGCGAAGATAGGAGGACCATCTCCAAAGGCTAAATACGATTTAGTGACCGATAGCGAATAGTACCGTGAGGGAACGGTGAAAAGAACCCCGGGAGGGGAGTGAAATAGAACCTGAAACTATATGTTTACAAGCAGAGAAAGCTCTACGTAGCAATACAGAGCGATCTCGTACTTTTTGTAGAACGGACCGGCGAGTTACCGTATGTAGCGAGGTTAAGTGATTAAGTCACGGAGCCGAAGCGAAAGCGAGTCTTAATAGGGCGACTTAGTTGCATGCAGTAGACCCGAAACGAGACGACCTATCCATGAGCAGGTTGAAGCAGAGGTAACACTCTGTGGAGGACCGAACACACTCCTGTGGAAATAGTAGGTGATGACTTGTGGATAGCGGAGAAATTCCAATCGAATCTCGATATAGCTGGTTCTCCTCGAAATAGCTTTAGGGCTAGCCTCTGTGTAAAGATAGTTGGGGGTAGAGCACTGAATGGTCTAGGGGGCTTCGCGGCCTACCGAAACTTATCAAACTCCGAATACCAACGTATCGATAGCAGGGAGTCAGACTGCGAGAGATAAGTTCCGTAGTCAAAAGGGAAACAGCCCAGACCTACAACTAAGGTCCCTAATGTACAGTTAAGTGTGGAAGGATGTGTAAACGCATAGACAACCAGGATGTTGGCTCAGAAGCAGCCATTCATTAAAAGAGTGCGTAATAGCTCACTGGTCGAGTGGGTATGCGCCGACAATAATCGGGGCTAAAACTGTAAACCGAAGTTTAGGAATGTATATTTTATACATTGGTAGAGGAGCAATCTATACGGGCAGAAGCATAATCGTAAGGGTATGTGGACTGTATAGAAGAGAGAATGCCGGTATGAGTAGCGCGAGCGTAGATACAATCTACGCGGTCGAATGTCCAAGGTTTTCTGGGGAAGGTTGAACCACCCAGAGTAAGTCGGGACCTAAGCCGAGGGCGAATGCCGTAGGTGATGGATAACAGGTAGATATTCCTGTACCACTTAATATAGACCAAGAGTCGAGGCAGGGACGCAGAAGGATAGTGTATCCGTGGGAACGGAAATCCACGGCTAAATCATGAGTAGGATTAGGTAGTAAAGTACGCCAAATTATTAACTATAAGTGATGATGGGGAGTGAATATAGTAAC
>CALWEJ010000010.1 GCA_944377165.1 uncultured Clostridia bacterium
TGCTATGAGAACACAGTGACAGACGAAGAGACGGGCGAAGTGACAAACGTAGAGACAATCTCAGACGCATTCGCTACCGCTGAAGCGGGAGAAAGTGCACAAGTTTGCTTAATAGTAGAAGAAATATATGTAAATGAATCGGCAGTAGCTAAAGCCAACGCAGAAATTGAAGTTTTAGCAGAGAAAGAGACAAAAATAGTTAGAGGCAAAGATTTAACGGATGCAGTAATATTAGCAGGCGAAGATTCTAAATTAGCGTTAGGCAATTCTGAGACATCAGAGCATATAACTATAGACGGAAATAGAGAATACGTAGAAGCAAATAATTTGCAATCATCTGCGCTAGTAGTAATCGTTGATGGGTATGGCGCAATAATAGATAATGTGACACTGCAAAATAATGTAAACAATATAGATGGGAAAGGCGGGATAATCTCAATAATGGAGAGTGAAGAAGCTGAAGAAGTTGAGACGGTAAGCAATCACATAGAAGAAATAAAATCTTCACAACAAATTGAGCCCGCTAGAGTAGAAATAAATACAGGTAGCTATACCCTTACAGCAAGGACAGCAATAACTGGAGGCTCTGCGTCTTATGGAGGTGGAATATTTTGTTATGTTCCTAGCGGATATTGTACAGTTTATATATATGGAGGCATTTTATCAAATACTGCCGAAGTAGCAGGCGGAGGGATATTTGCTAGTCTTCAAGGTAATTATGTTTCGTCAATCACTCTTGATAATGGAGCACAAGTAGCTGACAATACTGCAAGATTAGGTGGAGGAATAGCTATTGGAGGCGCGACATCAAGAGTAGTCGCAGAGTTAATTATTCAATACGCAGGTATTCTATCAAATACTGCAACTGAACAAGGAGGAGGGATCTTTCTAACTGGTGGACGCGTTAATGTGACTATCAGTCAAGATTCAGGTGTGTTGAACAATATAGCAGAATATTATGGCGGAGGAATAGCTGTCGATACGCAGTACGCGATTCCTACAATGTTAGGCGATGGTTGGACAGTATCTCGAGTATATAGAAATAGAGCAAGAATAGCAGGAGATAATACATATGGTCTAGGCACTCAAAGAATAAGATTATATACAGATGGAAGCAATTATACAGATTATGAATTATATTTCCTTGATGTATTAAGCTTACCTTCCCTAACTAAAACATCTTATACGTTTGCTGGGTGGTCAACATCTTCTACAAATGTGTCAAATAGAATCACCTCTTATGCTTGTAATTCAGTATCCAGTACAATAAAAAGTTATTATCCTGTTTGGTATGGTAGTTATGTGACAAGTACAGGGCGTAGCTCGCCAGCTTCAAATTATACTGAAGGTAAAACAATACGTTTAACTTTAAATTGGCGTATGAGATCATCTATATATTTCGCTGGGATTATGACGCGATATAATTATGATGTCGGATATTTTAATCAATATCATAACTACGATTTAACTGTTCATTCAGGTGCTGAGACAGAAAATGTCACAGCCGTTTATTATGCGGTTTTAAATAATGGTAGTTTTGGGACGTGGTCAACCTCTATTCCATCAGATAATGATGTTAGACTAACCGTGCCTTGGCTAACTGCTAATATGTTGAATTATGAATTCTCTGGCTGGAGTACGAATGGCGCAGATTCTGAACCTGAATGGACAAGTGGATCATATACCATAACTGAAGAAGGAGATCACGCATTTTATCCAACCTATAGAACTACAGAAAGTGGAAAAAACATATCATCTAGCACTACAAGGTATGGTAATAGTATTTCAGCAACATTGCTAAATAACTTTACTTATAGCTCATATATGGAAACTTATTATATATATGATAGAGAAATTACATATGCTTATAATTATATTCTAAGATCTACTGTTGAGTCGTCAAGTAGTAATATTAAAAACAGATATTATAGACTAATTAACAATGGTTCGGTAGGCGCATGGCAAACTAGTATTCCAGAGTTAAAATTGGATATCCCTTGGATAGAATCTCCTTTGACAGGATATTGTTTTGTCGGGTGGAGTACAAACGGCGCAGATACATCTGCGGAATGGACAAGCGGAGGATATACCGTGACGTCAAATGCAACATTCTATGCAGTTTATAAAAAAGTGGTGACGTATTATGACTACCTAACAAAATATACTTCTACGTATTATTACCCTTATAGTGTAAGTGGAAATAAAAGTATAACCATAACACCTTCATCACCGAGCGGATATGTATTTTATGGATGGTCAACAGGCAATGATGCATATGCGGAATACATTGGTAGTACATTTGTACACGACACACTTGATACTTGTGAGAAAACTATATATGCGGTATATTATGGCTCAATTATTACAGGTGGAGGAAGCAGTGGAGTTAGTCCATATGGAGATAAACTTACATTAATTTTACAAGCTACAGCCACGACTTCAGAAGAATTTAACTCGTATAGAGAAACTTATTATGATTCCGAAACAGGATATTACAATCAATATCACAACTATAATTTAACAGCACATTCAGGATCTGAAACTTCAAGGAATGTTCAAGATTACTATAGATTAGTAAATAATGGAGCTATTGGCGATTGGCAGACGAGTGTACCTAGCCTACAAATAACATTACCTTGGACAACTGCAAGTCAAAACGGATACACATTTACAGGTTGGAGTACAAACGGAGATGATACCTCGGCAGAATGGACAAACGGAAACCATACATATACGGCTGGAGATTTAAATCCGATATATTATGCGGTATATCAAGGCTCGTATATAACTGGAACAGGCTATACATCACCTGAAACAAGATACGGGGACGAATTGCTACTTACTTTGCAAAAAACAAAAGATGAATTGGGGACATTCAATTCGTACAGAGAAACATATTATACATACAACAAAGGATATTACAATCAATATCACAACTATAATTTGACAAAACACTCAGAAGACGAAACTCCATCGTCATCAACAGCAACTTATTATAGATTAGTAAATAATGGTAATGTAGGAACTTGGACTAAAACAGAGCCAGCATTACAAGTGACAATTCCTTGGGTAGAAGGATATGTAGAAGGATACACCTTTGCAGGTTGGAGCACAAACGGAGATGATACGTCTGCAGAATGGACAGATAAGCAAAGTTATACATATACAGCAGGAAGTACAAATCCGGTATTCTATGCTGTTTACGTTGGATCATATGTGACAAGATCAGGTTATGTTTCACCAGAGACTAAATATGGAAAATACATTAATGCAACAGTAGATGGTACAGTCATTAATATTTCCATAAGAGATTATGAGAACGATATGATCGGTACATACAAATCATATCGCGAAACATATTACACATATAATACAGGGTATTTTGATTCATATCACAACTTTGATTTAACTAAGCATTCTAAAGGTGAATCAAACCTTACTACAAACGTTTACTATAGATTAGTTGACAATAGTGTAGAAGGCTCTTGGATAGAAAATAATGAACCTACATTATTAATAACAATACCGTGGACCACTGCGAAATTAGAAGGATACAAATTCACAGGCTGGAGCACAAATGGAATTGATTCTGTAGCAGAGTGGACAAGTGGAAGTTATATTTATGACGAATCTACAAATGCAACTTTCTATGCAGTGTTTGAAAGAACGGTGACATATTATAACAACGAAAGCGAATCGACAGTGACAGCATACTATCCATACAATTCAAAAGCGAATGAGGCGCATAATATAATCATACCAGATACTGAAAGGACAGGAAGTTATGAGTTTGTTGGTTATACAAAATTAAATAACATAACATCAAACACAACATCTAAACCAGAGTTGACAGGTAATAATGTAAGCATACCTACAAATAGCGAAAATACAACAGTATATATTGTGTATGGTAGGACTTGGATTTTCAAATACGGATTAAATGGAGAGAATACAAACACAATAATTGCATATTATCCATATTTGGCAACAGAAAGTGCAAGTTATTCTCAATCATATACTCCACCTACAATAGATGGATATACATTTGTAGGCTGGACTACTACGACACAAGGAGCTTCAGCAAATGGAAAAGTGGGGACTTTAACAGTATCTAGTGGCACATTTGTTGCAGAGTATGTAAAAAATGAATACGACTTAACCATTATTCCTGACGGAGGAATTTATGATGATAGTTCAGAGAATGTTATTATAACGCAAGAATTTGGCACAATTTATGAATTGCTTATTCCTACTCGTACAGGATATGTATTCGGTGGATGGAAATTGACTGGAATAGGTGAATTAGAAGATAATAAATTCACATTTGGAATTGGAGATGCTACAGTAACGGCTATTTGGATAGCAGAAGATTACACTGTAAACTTTGATGCTAATGGTGGCACTTTGACAGGCAGACAAAGTGTGACAGTCACATATGATAGCACAGCATATAGTGCGATTTCAGCAAGTGTGACGTTGACTCCACCTACAGGATATACATTCGCAGGTTGGTACACAGCTACAAGTGGCGGAGAAAAAGTATATGATGCTAATGGCAACGCAGTAGCAGGAACATACTGGAATAGTAGTAAGCAATGGATTAAAGATTTAGGAGCAAATGGTTCAAGTATGACCCTTTATGCTCATTGGTTAATAAATACTTACGACATAGATATTGCACTTAGACCAGATGGCTATGGTACAATTAATCAGTTTGAAATCAGCGGAGTGCCACACGGAACAGTAATTTACGTAGATGGTGACACAATAACAATTGGAGACTTTACGATAATAGCGACACCTAAAGATAGAGATGAGCAATATACATATATCTTTATAGGTTGGTCTGTAAGTGATGAACAAACTATAACGGGAGCAATAACAATAATTGCAACCTTTGATAGAGTAATAAACAACTATGAAGTGACGATTGAAGTGAATGATAGTACACTAGGTTCAGTAGATAAAACAAGTATTACAGTACCATACGGTACAGCAATCAATACAAGTGGAAATATATTGACTATAGGAAGCAATACTATCACAGCTACACCAAAAGCAATAGAAGGTTATACAATAACATTCACAGGGTGGAGCAATGCAAGCGGAACAGTGACAGGCGCAAGGACAATAACTGCTAATTTCGAGAAAGAGATTAATAACTATAAATTAATCGTTAACGTAAATAATAGTGAGTATGGAACAGTGAATGGAGAGGATAGCTTAACTTTAACAGTGCCATACGGAACAACGTTCTCAACTAATGGAAATGTGTTAACAATTTCAGGACAATCTTCAGTGACTGCTATAGCAAGTGAAGATACGGCTCAATATGCATACAGTTTTGTAGATTGGTCAGTAGAAAGTGGAAGTATAACTGGAGATACGACAATCACAGCTAACTTTAAATATACTATTAATAATTATGTAATTAACATAAAAGTAAATAATACTGAATATGGAACAGTGACACAGTCTATAGTTAAGAATGTACCATACGGAACTACTTACAGTATGTCAGACAATGTCTTAACAATAGATACAACTCCAAGCACTACCATCACGGCAAATGCTAAGACAGATACAGTGCAATACACATTCTACTTTGAGAACTGGACAGACAGTGAAGGTTTAGAAATAACGAGTGGAACAGTGAATGGAGATGTAAACTTAATAGTAAACTTCAATAGAGCATTAAGACAATACAAAGTGACAATAGAAGTAGCATCAGATAGTACGGGGTATGGAACAGTAAATTCTACAAATGTGATTGTAAATTACGGAACAAGTATAATAGAAGAAAATAACACTTTGGTTATTGGAACTAACACAATAACAGCAACAGCTACAAGTGGAAATTATACATTTGATTATTGGGAGATACCAAGTAGTACAGTAAATGGTGAAATGACAATTTATGTACATTTTGCTAGACTATATGACTTAACATATTCGGTATTAGGAGATAAAACTGGTAATGAATATTCATTAACAGTTTCAGATTCGCTTGGAGAAACGATACAAACAATAACAAGAGAAGATATGAAACTAGGCGGAAGCATAAAAGTTAAAGACGGAAACGAAGTAATAATAAGCGGAGCAACTATAACAGATGCGGACAGCAAGGTATATCAGTTATTGTACACATTAGTTGACGGCGAATTGACAACAATTTCTCCAGTTGCAGACAATATAAATGGAAAACCAGGTTCATCGTTTATAATGAATGCAAATAAGACGATAGAGTTGAAGTTCGTAGATGCGTATGTGACGGAAGTCTCTGGTGATGCATTGATAGATGTGACAATAACATCAACAGATAGCACGAACAGCGCAGACTTAAGCGGACAAACAGTAATTGCACAAGATTCAGAGATACAAATAGAGATACCATATATACAAGGAAATGAATATTTCTATGTAGGCTTCAAATATACTACAAAGGATACAGGTGAAACTGACGAGGTATTTAGCGACGGTTCAACTGACGGAAACTTTGCAGTAATAAATGGAGAAGATAGTTATATATATACAGCAAGTGGTATAACTATAGAAAGTATAGAATTGATGGTAGAAAGACAGCTCGAATTTGATTCAAGCATATTATCTGCATATGAAGGATTAACATTAAAATTTGTATCAAGTTTAGGCTTTACTAGGACGATAATCGTAGGTAATAGCAATAACAACTTTACAATGTTTGAAGGGAATTGGACTATAACGGTAGAGACTGTAGATGTAGATGAAGAGACAGTAAGCTCATTGAAAACTGCTATAGAAGAAAGATATAATGATACAGCAGTAGATATAGGACCAAACTCATTCTCAATAATGCTATATAATTAAAAAGAGGGATTAATCCCTCTTTTTTGTATATATAAATTTATAATATGCGTTTTTTATAACATAAAGTGATTTATAAATTAGACAACTAGAATATAGATTGATTTTTATTAATTAATAAAGCATTAAAATATAAATAAAGACATCGTAAAAAAAATTTATATAGATATACAGTTAAAATATTTGTAATATAAGACATTAATTGAGTTTTAATCATAGAATAGATTATTGAGATTTATGTGGAGAATATATGCTAAACTATATTGATAAAAAATTTTATTCGCTTGTAAATGAAATAAAATCACATTCAGAAGATGATATTTACAAACATATGGTCAATAAATTTTTGTCTTTACCATTTATTACACAAATTTCCATACAACAATTTTTAAATAAATTTGAATATTGGGGTAGGCTTGAAGTAGAAAATAAAAAATTTGATATGTTGAAAAATAAGGCAAAAGTTTTTTATGATAATGCGGAAGATTATATTTGGCTTTATGAAAATTTGAAAGATTATAAATCAAAATATATTTTATTTGCTATAATAAATAATTTTTATAATTTCGATTTTATAGCATTAAAGCACTGTATGGAGAATATATATAAACATTACTTTGATTTAGAGATTTTACCTGAACGAAAAAATGATATTTATGTTGACGTCGGAGCTTTCGTCGGTGATAGTTGTATTGATTATATCGAAAGTTTCAGCGAAACAGCGTATTGCAAAATATATTGCTACGAAATTGATAATGAGAATGTAGATAAAATGAGTAAAAATTTAATCAATTATAAAAATAGTAAAATTATTGAAAAAGCAGTTTCAGATACTAATGCAGATCTGTATTATGATTTAAATGAAGACTCTTCAGCAAACAGAATTACGAATAATGGAAGCAAATTAGTTAAAGCTGTTTGTTTAGATGATGATATTAAAGAAAAAATTACTATGGTTAAAATGGACATAGAAGGAGGAGAAAAAAGAGCATTAAAAGGTATGATGAATCATATTAAAAATGATAATCCTACCTTGTTAATTTCCGTTTATCATAACAATACAGATTTATTAAAAATACCTAAAATGATATTAAATTATAATGAAAATTACAATTTGTATTTAAGATATTATGGAGGATGTTATTTTGCAACAGAAATAGTATTAATAGCGGTTCCTAATAGTTATGATTAGTAAGTCTATATGGTTTAATCTTGAATTTTTTAATAATATTAAAATTTTTAAAAACCATTTATATTTACATAATATAACTAAATTAATAAAACTTACAAAAACGAATTGTACAGAGTTAATTTTATTATAAATAATATGCTATGAGATTTGACTTAACTTTAATATTGAGATAAGGTTTTAATTTAAATTCAGATAAATTAATTTTTTTATTGTTTTGTACTAAATTTTTAATTTTTGCTATAATGGTGTTAGCATTTAATTTTATATTCAATAACAGTCAAATTTGAAATGTTGTGTACCTTGTGATTATTTATATATTTTTGTATTGCAAATTGCAAGCAGACGCACAAATTATCTAATTCATATATGCCTTTATTTTTTTAACTGGAATGTTCAAAATAAATATATTTACCAATGTCAAAGAGAACTGCAAAGGTATGGACTATTTTCTTAAAATAGCTCATAAAAATTTTACTTTGTAAAATTCTAAAAATACTTTGTGTTCAAATTCCACTTGATCTTGATCAAGACATTCACTAATTAATGTCTCTGCAATTTTATTAAAGCTTGATATACGATACTATTTTTCAAGATAATTAATATGTTTAACGTTATTTACGTCTAGTCAACCTCGAGTAAAAGAATCCGTATAATTCATTACATCTTTAGGGTTTTACCGATAGTTTTAAAGTTGGCTATAGATTTCCCCAAAAAATACCCGAATAAACTAAGGTGTTCAGTTAGGTACATAGTGGCGGAGAGTGAGGGATTTGAACCCTCGCGCGCCTTACGACGCCTACATCCTTAGCAGGGACGCCTCTTCGACCTCTTGAGTAACTCTCCATACCGAATATTTGTCTTATTAATAAGTTTATCAATATGTTGCTACATTTTGCTAATATAGACATAAGCAAAATCACTTATCAAATTTTATTATATGCAACTTTTATTGACTTGCTGATTATATCACATAAATTATAGCATTGTCAAGCATAGTTAAAGATTTAGTTAAAATTATTTTAAATAAAATATTTTAGAATTTTTTAAACATTAACTTTTATATAATTTCATTAGTTGATATATCTATATTTTTTAATATCTTAATATCTTTTTGCAAATAGAGTAAAATCAAAGTTTTTCAATAAAGCTAATTCATTTATAACTAGCAGAATAAAAATGAAAGCAATTTAAAACAAATTAAATTTATGTTAGTTTCAAAGGGTAGGTTAAATTCTTTCATATTTATTTGAAATAGAAATAAATTAATCGCTTTTAATGTTTAATTGATGAAATTTGACAAAACTAACTATAATTTTTAATAATTAATGTTATAGGAGTTATTATGTATTATTTTACAGCAGATGTTCATTTCTCTGACAAAAAGACATTAGAGACTGAAAGAAGACCGTTCAAAAATATTGAGCAATACGATAAATGTATTATTAAAAATTTTAATAAAGTAGCGAGTAGAAATGATATTATTTTCTGTGTAGGAGATTTATTAGATTGCGATAATGAGACCTCGACAAGTTGGAGAGATGAAGCGCCTAAATATATCAAAAAAATAAATGCTAAAATAATACTTATTATGGGGAATAACGAAGAACGAATCGTAAAATACTTTTTTAATAACAATTTTCAAAACTTTAAGAAATGGGCACTTTCAATAGGGATAAGTGACGTTTGTAAAAATAAAATTATAAAAGAAAATGGCAAAAAATATTATTTGACTCATCAGCCTAAAAATCATAAAGATGGTTATATAAATTTATTTGGACACGTCCATTTATCTACAGGATTAGTAAAATCTTACGGAGTAAATGTGGGTGTAGATGTTAATTTTTTTAGATTGGTCACATTTGAGGATATAGACAAAATTATTGCTCGAAGTAAAAAATTTAATTATGACAATGACCCAAACATAAATTCTTGGTTTTAATTATCAATTTTATAAAATTAAAAAAGACCGCAACAAATCGTATGCAGTCTTTTTTCGTAGGTCTATTCACCTAAAGTGTAGTAGCTTCCAGAGTGTTGAGTGGCAGGGAATCTCTTACCTTTCTCAAGGTATAAGCTTCCGCCATTATGACCCATAGAATCGTAAGCTACATAAGTAGCTGATTCAGGGACAGTTTCCCCTGGGCGCCATTGTTTACTTTTAGACATTTAGCACCTCCGTAAGTATATTGTGTAGGTAGATAAAAAATATACTTTTTTAAACAAACTTGCATAATAAAATTTTATATGATATAATACACCTATGATAAATGTTATTAATACTCCGTCTTTGTCAGATGCTTTAAATGAAGCAGTTAATTTTTGCAATTCAAAAACGGAAGATATAAATATAATTGTTCCGGACAAACTTAGTTTGTTTATGGAAAAATATGTTTTTGAAAAATTAAATATAGAATCTAGTTTTAATATAAAGGTTAACACTCTAAACCGATTTGCAAAACGAAATATAACACTATCAAGCGATAAAACAATAAGCGAAGTTGGAAGTATTTTGTTAATTCACAAGATTTTAAATGAAAATATAAATAACCTTAGAGTTTTAAGTAGTAAATCATATTCTTTTTCATATGCAGAAGAAATTTTTCATACAATTCAGCAGTTGAAAGCCAGCAAAATATATCCGCAAGAAATGGAGAATTTTGACTCTAGTAATGAGCAATTAAAAGATAAAATATTAGACCTTAGTTTCATCTATGAAGAATACGAAAAAAATAAGGCAGGGCTGTTAGACGCATTAGATACCTTTTTACTATCTGCATTAGCAATATCGGACGATGTAAGTGGGAATAAAATATTATTCGTAGGATTCGACGACTTTACCGCGGTTGAATATACAATCATTGAACGTTTAGCGCTATCAAACGATGTTTACATTTTTAATTATTCAAGCAAAATGAATAATAAATACATATACAATTCAGAAATTGTTTCACAGTTATATAATATCGCTAACATAAATGAAATACCTTTTAAAACAACTGATACAGAAAAATCATCGGTAGGGATTAAGGACTTTTTAACAGATAACTTATTCTCTACTTGTAATGAAACTATTACGGAAAAAGATGAAGTGAAATTATTTGTTGCTAATTCTCTATATTCTGAATTAGATTTTGTTGCACGCAATATTCGTGAAAAAATTATTGAAGGGAAAAATTTCCAAGATTTTGGTATTGCAATATTTGATTTAGAAAACAAGAATGAAATAATTGAAGAAATTTTTTCAAAATATGAAATTAATTACTATATTGACACTGATTTTTCATTAAATAAGAGCATTTTTTATAAATTTATTGTTAGTATGCTTAAATTTAATCTTGACGGATATAACAACGTAAACTTAATCGATATGATAAATTCTCCGTTTTTTAAAATAGATGACGAGAAAAAATCGAAACTTTGCGACGCATTAATTAAGTTAAATTTTAGAGGTACTAAATTTGATTGGATTAATTTTGATAAAGAATTAAAAGATGAAGTTGAAAAGTTAAAAGAGTTTGTTAACTTATTTATTATTGATATGGACAGCACACTAGAAGACGTAATTAAACTTTTTGATAACGCGAATAATCTTTTAGATATAGATGGAATATTAAATAATTTAGCAAATACTTGCGTTAAATTGCAAGACAAAATATTAATAACAAAATCAAAAGAATTGGTGAATAACCTATTTAGTGAAATCTCAAAATTTTATCCTAATATAAATATTCGCGATTTGTT
Organism: uncultured Clostridia bacterium; assembly: GCA_944377165.1. Taxonomy (GTDB): domain Bacteria; phylum Bacillota; class Clostridia; order Christensenellales; family UBA1242; genus Onthoplasma. The sequence continues at coordinate 11,777 of CALWEJ010000010.1, forward strand.
TGATATTTTTTCACACGTTGCAAATGTTATAAAAATAAATAATTTACCTCAGACAATTGATGCAGTAAAAATTGTTGACGCGTATGATTGTCTTGAAATATTTAACAATCTTTATTTGGTTAATTGCACTAATGAAAACGCGCCAAAGATAAAGAGTGATTGCGGAATAATATTAGATAAAGAGATTGGAGAATTGAATTTTTCGCACAAACTTGCGCCTACTATTGCACATATTAACAGGCTTTCAAAACTTAGATTATATAACACGTGCTTACAGTTTAATGACAGTTTAACAATCAGTTATTCTAAATCTCCTAGCGAACTAATTACAGATATTTGTAAGCGAATAAAGGTTAACACGAAATTAGGGGAAGTTCAATTAAAACCTATAGAAATAGGTGAGCTATCAAAAAATGTTGCATTAAGCGAATGGGATTATATTGATAAAATATGTAGAGAAAATTTAGAAATTAGTAAAATTTATACTAAAAACGATGAAATTTATAGCAAAATAAAGCAAATTTATGCAAATAATAAAAATCTTAAGCAAATTTCTAAAGAAAATTTGAATATATATGAAAATTTAAAATCAATTTCAGCTTCGTCACTAGAGAGTTATTTTAAATGTCCGTTTTACTATTTTGCTAATAATATTCTTAAAATTAGAAAGAGAGAAGATAGTGAAATACAATCGTTTGATGTAGGTAATATTTTACACGAATTGCTATTCAAATATTATTCACGCAAGAAAAATGTGGGCGACATTTACGAATTTTGTAGAAATGAGGTGTTTGCTTTTATTGATAAAAATGAAAGATTAAAGTTAAAAGCTAATAGCCCCGTTATAACGAATTTAATTGACGAAAGTGTGCGCGTTATTAATGGATTAAACTACATTGATGAAAACTCGTGTTTCCAACCTGAGCCAAAACTTCTTGAACATAAATTTTATGGAGAAAGCGCGCTAAAATTAAAAAATATTGATATTATAGGGACGGTCGATAGAGTAGATTCTTATAATAACCTATTAAGAATTATCGACTACAAATCAGGGCGAGCAAATGCCAATTTAAAAGAATTATATTACGGCAACAAATTGCAATTATTCCTATATTCTTCCGCTATGGAAAATGAATTAAAAAAGCAGGTAGTAGGAGGATTCTACCTTCCGCTACACAATGCTTATACGTCTTTAGAGCAAGGCGGATATGCGTTAAACGGATTTTTCGAAAATAGTGAGGAAGTTGTGCGCGCACTAGATAAGCGATTAACTCCGGGAGAAAAGAGCGATATAGTAAATGTAAAAATGACTAAGCAAGGTACAGCACGAAAAACAAACGGATATAAAGAATTATCACCTAATGAAATGAACGATATGAAAAACTATGCTAAGCAGATTTCAGAAAAAGCAGTGGACGAAATTAAGTCCGGATTTATTTTGCCTTCGCCAAGTGGAGTAAGTGAGCCTTGTAGGTATTGCCCATACATAAATGTTTGCCTTAAATCGTGCAATAAAATTGCCTTGCGTGGAGCGAGTGACGTTCGCCTAGATAGTTTTGGAGGTGAAAATGGCTAAGTTTGAAAAGGTACAATTAGAAATTCTTAATTCTAAATCAAAAAATCAACTCGTTAGCGCGGGCGCTGGTAGCGGTAAGACTACAGTAATGATTGAAAAAATAGCGAACTTAATTATCAACGATAAGATTGATATTGATTCACTTTTGGTCGTCACCTTTACTGTACTGGCGGGCGAAGAAATGAAAACCCGTCTTATTGACAAACTAAATGAAATATTATCACAAACAAATGAAAAAGAGCAGATTCTCGAATTAATAAGTAAAGTTAAGACAGCGAGTATAGATACGATTGATGGTTTTAGCTCAAAGACAATAAAAAAATATTTCTATGAATTAAATATATCACCAAATATAGAAATAGTTAGCGACGCGACAAAAGATTATTATCTAACACTTGCTATGAAAAGGACAATAGATAAACTATCATCAGATGTAGAGAAAGCAAACTTAATGTTGGACTTTTATGGTGGAAATAGACGAAACTTTGAGCAACTGCAAGAAATGATACTTGACGTATATTATAACATTATAAATATTGAAGATTACGAATCATTTTTAACAAAATCTAGAGATGAATATCTAAACGGTGAGTTGTGTCAAAATATCATCTTACAAAAAATTATTGATAGAGTAGAAAAACTAAAATTGAGTTTAATACATACCGATAGAAATCTATCAACTGAATTAATTTCTAGGATAGACAATTATTATGATTTACTAAACAAATTTAATAACAATTTAAATTTAAAAGCGAATTTGATTGAATTAAACAAATGCGACATTGAAGCTTTTTCTAAAAAAGAATATAATGAATACCCACAATTAATAAACTTAAATAAAGAAATTAGTAATTTTAATAATTTAAAGTCGGCATTAACGAAAAATGGTATTGATGAAAATTTTGATATAAAAAATGAAAAAATTATTGCATATTATGATATTTTTAATGAAATTTTACGCGATTTTATAAAAAATTATCAAAAACTTAAAGAAAATAATAATTTAATCGACTTCAATGACCTCAATAGATTAATGCTTAAATTATTAAAAAACGATAGAGTACGAGCTGAATTGCAAGCTAAATACCGCTATATATTTATAGACGAATATCAAGACGTTAATCCTTTACAAGACTCGCTAATGAGTGCGTTAGTGAACGAGAATACACACTTATTTACAGTAGGAGATGTTAAACAATCAATTTATGCTTTTAGAGGCGCAAGTCCTGAATGGTTCTTAAAAAAATATGATGTTTATGCAAAAAATCCTACACTCGGCACTAAGTATGATATGAATATTAATTTTAGGTCAAACCCTATTATTTTGCAGTTTATAAATGAAATTTTTAGTAAACTTATGACTAAAGCTTCTAGCGGAATTGACTACCTAACAGACGCTTTAATCGAACCTAAGCGCGACGACATTATTGATGATAAAGTGAAAATCATTTTAACTAAGGAGGCTGAGAATAAGAGCAAAGCTAGCGGATTATACAGTGTAAAATCACACGCACTAGAAAATGAACCATTAGAGTGTGATTACGAAGATATGTCAGTTGTAAATGAAATAAGTAAATTAATTAATAGTGAGTTTTATGATTCGAAAACTAGGACTTATCGAAAACTAAGATATTCAGACATAGCGATTTTGTCAAGGACAGAAAAGGACGATAAAACTCAAAATTTAATAGAACTTTTAAAAATCTATAATATTCCTGTCAATTCAAATAATAAATTAGATATTCATAATAGTGAAGGTGTACGACTTATACTTTCCATTTTAAAATGCGTCGAAAATATTGGCGATGATACAGACTATTTTGCTACATTTATGGCACTAAGTGATATGACTATAGACGATTTTGTTTCGATACGAAATGTTGACGACAGTTTATATGAAAATTTGTTAGAGCACAAAGACAATTTAGCTAAAAAAGGCTTTATTAATATAGAGAAGATTAAGAATGCGCATCTAACAAAGACGAATACTGAGTTAATAAGATTTATTTTAAATGAGATTAGACTTAGATATTATCTTCTACTAAAACCAGATGGCGAAAAGGAATTACAGTTAATTGACGAATTTTTGCAAAAAATTTCTATTGTGGAAAATAATCTTGATTTAACTGAATTCATAGCAGTAGTTGAAAGCAACGTATCTAATAACACAGATTTTAGAAGTGAAGATAGAGTTGATAGTGTGACTGTTCAGACTATTCATAAGAGTAAAGGCTTAGAATACCCTGTCGTAATTTTGTACAATGCTAGTAAGCAATATGGCTTTATTAATGAAAATTCAGCAATAAATTTTAATCGTGATATAGGCCTTGGATTAGATTATTTTGACGTGGCAAATAGAACAAAATCTCCCTCACTCGTTAAATATGCAATAAAATTAGAAAATATGGACAAAGGGTATAGGGAAGAATTAAGGCTATTATATGTCGCACTGACGCGTGCTAAGAATAAGTTAATAATAACAGGTTTATATAGTGATAAATTATTTGACGAAGATAAGGACGTAAGCAAAAATAATTTTATGAACACAATTTTATCTTGTTTCAAAGATAGGATAAGTGAATGTCATAATGAATTTGAAAATTGTACGATAGATTTTTATGATAAAGTTGAAGATTTGGCATCTTCAAAAGAAACAAGGGTGAATGAAATTCAATTTTTGAATCCCAATTTTAAATATGCGAATACTGATAAATTCAATATTCCATTTAAAAACACTGTCACAGGATTAAATAGTCAAGAAAATGAAAAAACTAGCTTTGTCACAAAACAACAATTAAGGCAAGAAGTCCAATTACTAGACCAAGAAGACAGAGCGGTTGTTGGTACGCATTATCATAAGACGCTAGAAAAACTAGATTTCCTTCTACCATACGAACAGAATACTGAATTCGAAGATGTGGATTATAAAAAAATTGAGAAAGCACATAAAACGTTATCGGTGTTAGTTAAAAATTCGGTAGCAATAAAAAAAGAAGCAGAATTTATGATGTACGTTCCATATAATCAACTTGTTTCAAGCGAACTAACAGACAAAGTATTAGTTCAAGGTGTGGTAGATTTGATAATAGAGTACGAAAATGATATAACCATAGTTGATTACAAATTCTCGAAACTCAATGCAAACATTCTAAAACAAAAGTACAAAGAACAATTAAATTTATATAAACTTGCAGTAGAAAAAGCATACAAAAAGCCAGTTAATAAAATGCTAATTTATTCTATTGAAACAGGGGAGTTAGTATAATTCATCATTTTCGTTTATTGTGATATTTAATGCATATAATATAGGCAAGTATTCGTGCCACCTATATTCGCGTATTGGAATAGGTCTATGATTGTCAAAGTATAACACAAGAGCAGGATAGATATGGCGGTATCGCTTGTATTTGCTAGCACCTATACAATGTCCGCTTAAGAGTAAATTTTTTGCTATTGCGTGATAATTATAATAAGGCATATCATATTATGTGTAAAAATTTTAAAAAATTATAAATTAGATAACAAAGTTGAATAAAAAATTTAGGCGAAAGATAACATAAATATTTAAAATAACGTTATAATAATTTATAATATATGAATCAACTGCAATAAAAATAGAAAAAATAAAAAGGACTTTAAATATTACTAAAGTCCTTTTTAAAATTCATATAAGATATTTATCAAGATAATTAGAATTCGATAATTCCTTCTTTTTCGTATTTGTCAATAATCTTCTTATACTCGTTGTTTAAAGCTATAAATCTATAAACGAAATATCCACTTACCGCTAGAACAAATACAGCCATAACAGCATAATGTACTGGAGTTATAGAGAATTTAAATGCGTTAGGAGCGTGGTACACAATTTCAAGCGCAGTGATTTTCTCACATTCTTCTTTTGTCTTAAGGTCAGAGCGCGATGCAGACCATTCATTTTCGTCACCTTCGTTATAATAAACAACAAAATATTGGTCGTCTGCGACTTCAATACAATAAGCGATTGTCTTATCACTTTGAGTATAAGCAACAGTGGCATTCTTATATAGCGCATTCAACTCAACACCATAAATCATACCTTCCATTAAAATTATAGCGACGAACGAAAAGAATAACGCCATAAGTGTTTTTAACGTCATTTCGATGAATTCACGTTTGCGCATACGCTTAATAAATTCCATTTTCTCTCCTAAAGTAATTGACTACAATTAATCTCATTATAAAGTATTTTTAGCATTTTGTCAAAGACTTACAATACTTTCTTTACAAATTTGTTGTTTTATGCTATATTTTTTATATGGAAAATCCATTGGGAAACAGCATTAAACAAAAAAATGTATTGTCACTTGCATATTTAGGTGATAGTGTATTCACATTATTTGTGCGCAATTATCTACTTAGTACGTTTGACACAAAGCCAAATACCCTAAACAAGCGCGCTAATATGGTCGTATGTGCACGTGCGCAAGCGAAATTTATGGAAAAGATAAAGGATAATCTAACAGCAGAAGAATTAGATATTGTGAATAGAACTAGGAATGCACATCTAAACAGCAGGGCGAAAAATAGTACTCTAGCCGAATATAGTTTAGCAACTCAATTCGAAGCGCTAATTGGATATTGGTTTATGTTAAAAGAGTATGATAAGATTGACGAAATTTTTAAAAAATATGTGGTGGAAGATTTATGATTGTTGAAGGAATTAATACTATAAATGAATTATTGAACTCACACGCTAAGATAGATAAAATCTTACTAGCGAAGGGTGAGAAAGAAAATAAGAGCATTAATGAGATTTTAGATAAAGCAAATAGGTATGCAGTACCAGTAGAGGTAGTTAGCAAACAAGACTTATTGCGTATTTCGAAAGGTGAAGCTCAGAGAATTATTGCTTTTATTCCTAATTTTAAGTATTGCGAGGTGGCGGACATATTACTAGAATCGGATAGAAAGGGTAGTAAGCCATTTATAGTCTTATTGGACGGAATTGAAGACCCACACAATTTAGGTGCTATTATACGTACGTGTGAATGTGCAGGGGTTGACGGTGTCATTATACCAGAAAATAGAGCGTGCGAAATAAACGCAACAGTATATAAGACGAGTGCTGGAGCAGTGGCACATATGAAAGTAGCTATGGTTAAGAATTTAACTAGAACTATTAATGAACTTAAAGAAAAAGGCATTTGGGTATATGCTTTAGAAGCAGGGAACAAAGATATTTATCAAGCAGATTTTACTTATCCTACGGCATTAGTTATAGGAAGTGAGGGAAAAGGTGTTTCGCGCTTAGTTAGAGAATCGTCGGACGAAGTATTAGCGCTTGATATGAATGGCAAAGTTAATAGCCTAAATGCTTCGTGCGCTAGTGCTATCGCAATTTATGAGGTCATACGTCAAAGGAGAAAATAGTGGAAGATGAGATTTTTGCGCTTGTTAAACGCGCGCAAAACCACGACGAGAGTGCTATGGAGCAACTCTTTATAATATTTAAACCTAAGTTAACGGCAATCGCACGTGAATACTTTTTGCTAGGCGCAGAGGTCGATGATTTGATACAAGAAGGAATGATAGGGTTATATCGAGCAATATGCGTCTTTGACGAAACAAAAAATAAAAGTTTTAATGCATTTGCCTCACTATTTATTCATAGGAAAATGCAAAACGCGGTTAAAATTGCTAGTAGGAAGAAGAACGAACCATTGAACACTTATGTCCCTATAAATAATTTTGATGATAAGGGCGATGATGACGACAATTTAAATTTCGTAATAGCGGACGATAACAGTAATGTAGAAGAATATTTCTTAGATAAAGAGCTTAAAACCATTGTCATTAGTAAAGTTAAAGACGTTTTATCTAATGAACAATATAAATTATTGAAAATGTTTTTATGTGGCCATTCATATGCTGATATGGCACAACGAACAAATATGACTGTAAAACAGGTCGATAATACCGTTCAAGCAATAAAAAAGAAACTAAAATCGATTAAAGGAGAATTGTGATGAATCTTGCATTATATAGAGAATTTAGGCCTAAAAATTTTGATGAAATTGTAGGACAGGATTATATCGTTAAGACACTGAAAAATCAAATTAAAACGGATAGATTATCACACGCATATTTGTTTTGCGGTCCGCGTGGAACAGGTAAAACAAGTACTGCTAAGATTTTTGCTAGAGCAGTCAACTGTACACATTCCATAGACGGCAATCCTTGCGGTTTGTGCGCTGAATGTGTGGCACTTAGTGAACCAAATACTGACATATTTGAAATAGATGCGGCTTCTAATAATAGAGTGGAAGAGATACGTGACTTACGCGAGAAAGTTAGTTATCCGCCACTAATCGGTAAATACAAAATTTATATTATAGATGAAGTGCATATGCTTACAGATAGCGCTTTTAATGCACTTTTAAAAACACTTGAAGAACCGCCTAAACACGTCATTTTCATACTTGCGACTACTGAGATTCATAAACTACCTGCAACTATTTTATCACGATGTATGCGCTTTGATTTTAAGTTGTTGCCTATTTCAATTTTGACTGAACATCTTAAAAACATATTTGACAAAAAGGGTATAACTTATGATGAAAAAAGTCTTCACGCAATTGCAAAAGCAGGAGAAGGAAGCGTACGTGATATGCTCTCTATCGCTGACAGCGTTGCATCATTTTGCGACTATAAAATAGAATATTCTTTAACTGAAAAGGTTATCGGACTATCTGATAAGGATAGTATAAAAGATATTTTACTATCTATTTCAGAAGGAAATGTAAAAAATGTATTTGAAGCGGTAAAGAGTGCATTAGGTAGAGGCAAGAACATTCAAGTACTTTGCAAAGAAATGGCAGATTTTATAAAAAATTTAATTATGATTAAGGTAGGTATTGCTGATTATTCGATATTAGATATTATGCCGGGAGAGTATGCACAATACTCTGAAATTGCCTCTAAATTTGACATTAATTATCTTAAATCTGCTTTCTCAAAATTCGCTGAAATTGAATTAGAATTAAAATATAGTATCAATCCAGAGAATTTATTTGAATCCGCTTGTTTGCAAATAACTAGTACAGATAAAGATAGTTCATTTAAAGTTGAAAGTGTAAATGGCGCAAAACAAGGAATAAAAAGTAAGCAAGATTCACAATTAGAGCAAACAAAATCTAATGAAAATAAATCGTCACAGCAAGGCGCTAAGGCGGAAGAGTCTAACGAACTTGACAAGATTTGGGGGAATGTCCTATTAAAAGTCAAAGAGAAAAATTTGTTTGCACTAGCTAACGCACTCACTAGCGTAAATAAGGTGGCTAGGCAATTTAACACATTAGTTATTCATACTAACGACTTAGGGTCGTACGAAATGATTGACAATGCTGACCGAATTAGAGTAATATTAGACTTAGTTAAATTGTTTGACGAAAGTATAACTGATGTCAAAGTTGAATATGATAAATCAAATGCTTCGACTACTGACATTAAAGATGAATTAAAAGATATATTTAAGTCGAAAATTAAATTTAAAGAATAAATAATTAAAGGAGTAAATTATATGGCATACGGTGGTTTCGGTGGCGGAATGAATATGAACGCCATTATGCAACAAGCAAGAAAAATGCAAGAGCAAATGCAAAAGGCACAAGAAGAATTAAAGAACGCGGAAGTTGTAGGTAAAGCAGGCGGAGAAATGGTCGTCGTCACTATGAACGGAGAAAAGGAAATTAAGTCAATCAAACTAGATAAAACAGCTGTTGACCCAGACGATATTGAAATGCTAGAAGATTTAATTATCGTCGCTATTAAAGATGCATCAAATAAAGCGGATGAATTAAAGAATAGCAAACTTGGTGGATTTGGCGGATTAGGCGGGTTAATGTAATGAATCAAATCGATGCAATGGATAAATTAGTTGTTGAATTCTCTCGCTTGCCCGCAGTCGGTAGGAAAACAGCGCAGAGATATGCATATTTCATTCTTACTAGGACTGAAGCAGAAGTTAAAGAATTCGCCGATGCACTAATTGATGCAAAGAATAAAATACACTATTGCAAAATTTGTGCAAACTTTACCGATAAAGAAATTTGTGATATTTGCGCGCGTGAGAAAAAGGATCCGATTATTTGCGTAGTGAAAGAACCTAAAGACGTCAGCGCGCTAGAGAAAGTTCGCGAATTTAATGGTAGTTATCACGTGTTGCACGGTGTAATTAATCCGCTCGAGGGTAAAGGTCCTAATGATATTAACATTCGTTCACTTTTAGAGCGCATAAATAATGAAAAGATTGAGGAAGTGATTGTCGCTACTAATCCAGACGTAGAGGGAGAAGCTACAGCAATGTATATAGCTAACCTTTTAAAACCGCTTGGAGTTAAAGTTAGCCGTATTGCACAAGGAGTAGCAATGGGTAGCGAGCTAGAATATACCGACCCAGCGACCCTATCAAAAGCACTATCTTCTCGGCGTGAGATGTAAATATTAATTATGTTAATTATGGGTAGTAAAAAATGAGCTTATTTAGAACTCATTTTTTTACAAGAAATTTTATTTTTATAATATTCTAACCCTTTATGCATAAATGTTATTAAATCATACTTTTTATATAGTTTTCTTATTCTATCAATATCACTTGTTCCGTCCAAATCTTTTTCATAGAATTTGTCATATGCAGGACGGTATTTCTTACAATATTTTTTAACTTGCTATAGTAAATTATTGGGTCAACTGCAATTTCACTAAGTAGCCATTCTACATTAGGGTATTCATAATTAGATTTAGATATATTAGTAAATTCCTTAGCAAATAATTCAAACCAATAGAAGTGAATTAATTCGTGGACACAGACATTTAACAAAAAGTCGGAGTCGCTAAAAGCATTAACATAAAAACTTTGAGAGTCTAAAAATCTAGGGCAAACATTGTTTAAATTTATGTAAGCTATATGATTTTTAGTTTTAGTAAATTCTGTATTAAAAATTTTTTCAAACTCTAGATTTATTTCTTTTTCATTTTCATCCCAAATACGTTGAAATTCTTGTTTCTTTTCTTCCATAAAGGTTAAATTATCATAATAAGATTTTTCAACAATAGCTTTTACATATTTCTTTTTAACAGATTTATTTAATGTTTTTAGGTATTCTAAGTCGATATTAAAATAAGACGCAACACTTTTTTGAAATTCGTCTTCAGTATCGAATAAAAAACCTTCAATATTTTTAATTTGCTTTTTTAAATTTAATACTAAGAAAGTCACATGCGAATAATTCATACGTTTATTGTATTATAGGACTGTGATTTTGTCAATTAATTAGTAAATTTATAATTAACATTAAGCCATCAACATATTGACTTATAACGAAAATTTAATTAATATATAAATATGAGTATTGTTAGAATAATAGAAAGCGATAATTCAACTATTGAGAAGAAAATTGACACAATAGAAAAGTTGGGTTATTTTGATAAAAGTAGATGGACAAATGGTAGCGCAATATTTAAATTAGATTTTGATGTTAAGCAAGTAAATTTACTAGCAAAAGACTTAGTTTACATTTCGCGTGGTTTTGATGATAAGTTTAACAAACACGTTATTGGGGAATATTATGAAATAACTAAAGATTTTGATAAAAAGAATATTCTTTATTCAATGGTCTTTTTGGTTCCAGATAGAAATTCAATGTTAGAAAAATATAGTAAAGAAACTGAGAAAAAAGAATATGAATCTTCAGCGTGCGGGTATGTATTAAATACAGTAAAAAGGAAAAGTTTATTGAATTTTTATCCATGTTTTAGGTATGATACTACTCAACTAAATAGTCATGAAAATGACTTTGAAACATTAAAGAAATATTTAAGTGATAACGAATACGAATTATATACTCAAATTTTTCCTAAGACCATTGATAGAGATATGCCACATTTCCATTTTACAGATGAACAATTTTTGATTCACAAACATAAATCGACTGATTCTTCAAATGCTATTGATATAGAAAGCTTAAAACAATATATTAGGTTATTACAAAAGGTCGAAGACAAATCAAATTTGATAAATCAAATAGATTTTGGTATGCCATTTTTAGCTATAAAAAATAATCCAAGCCTATATACAACAAATCCTGAAGTTTTAGGTATGGAATTCAATTTTCGTGCGCAAAAAATAAGCCGTTCATTAATTGGTTCATTAATCAATAAAAAAAATAATACTTTAACAGGTTTGGAAGCAGTTTTATATGATTTAACTATCTTATCAGGATTTAATAAATCAAATAAAAAAACAGGCAATACTTTTGACCTAATAAAAGAATTATTATTGGCAAGGAAAATTGCAACCACAGTCAGTGAAATTAATAAAACATTAAATTATATCAAAGGCAACGATAAGGGAATTGATCCATAAAAAAATGAAGTGAAAACACTTCATTTTTTTGATTATTTATTTTCTTTTAGCATACAGCAGTTTTTGTATTTTTTACCGCTACCGCACGGACATAAGTCGTTTCTACCTATGTGTGAATTATTGCGTCTAGTAGTTGACTGCTCAGACTTGTTTACATTTCCCATTGCGACAGGACCCTTTGGTCTAGCTGGAATAATATTAACTTTTACTTGTGTTCTAAATAGGGCAGAAGCGGTATATTCGCGAATATCCGAAATCATCTTATCGAACATATCAAATCCCTGATTTTTATAAGCGATAATAGGGTCTTTTTGTCCGTAGGCTAGAATACCTATTTCATTACGCAATGTATTCATAGCATCAATGTGGTCTGTCCAGAATTTATCAACGACTCTAAGCAATCTATCGCGCTCAATAATTGAGAAATCAAGACCTAATTTCTTAAGTTCAGCGATTTTCTTTTCGTAAATTTCAGTAATATTTTCGTAGATTTGTTGGCTAACCTGATTAATATCTTTATCTTCAACTAATTCTGGTGTGACCATATTAGTGCCCTTATCTAACATTTTATCTTCAAGCGCTTTGTTGATAGAATCTAAATCCCATTCATAACTTGGCTTTGTTTCGTCAAGGTAGATTGAGCATTGTTCGTCCACATACTCTTTCATCATTTCTAATATTTGAGAGTGAATATCAACACCGTCTAACACTTTATCGCGCTCTGCATATATTATTTGACGTTGCTTGTTTAATACGTCGTCGTATTCAAGCAGATTTTTACGAATACTGAAGTTCATTGCTTCTACTTTCTTTTGCGCACTTTCGAAGAAACGTGTTAAAATTTTTGATTGGAGTGGCATATCTTCATTGCCACGGAAGGCAATAGAGAACCAATTTTTCATTCGGTCTTCGCCGAAACGTTGTGGCAATTCGTCTTCAAGCGAGATGAAGAAAATACTACTACCCGGGTCACCTTGACGACCGGCACGACCACGCAACTGATTATCAATACGACGTGATTCGTGGCGCTCAGTACCCAAAATGTGCAGTCCGCCGAGTTCAATGACTTTTTGTTTTTCTTCGTCCGTTATTTTCTTGAAATCAATAAAATATTTATCAAATTTATCTTTAACGGCTTGTTCTTCGTCCGTTAGAGTAGAGTTGTAAGTGGTTATTTTTTCAATTATTGCAGGTTCAACATTTTCACTAATAAGTTTTTGCTTTGCTAAGAATTCAGGATTACCGCCAAGCAAAATATCTGTACCACGACCCGCCATATTTGTAGCGATAGTCACTTGTCCGATTCTACCTGATTGTGCGACGATTTGACTTTCGAGTTCGTGATTCTTCGCATTCAATAGATTGTGCGGAATACCTAATTTTTTAATTTCTTTACTTATTCGCTCAGACTTTTCTACCGAAGAAGTACCAACTAGAATAGGTTGACCTTTTTCGTACTTCGACTTAATTTCTTCAACAATCGCCTTATATTTTGCGTCTTCAGTATAGAAAATCATATCTTGTTCGTCTATACGTTGGACTGGTCTATTAGTAGGGATTGTGACTACGTCTAAGTTGTAGATTTTGTTAAATTCGCTTTCTTCAGTCTTTGCTGTACCTGTCATACCGCTGAGTTTTGAATATAGTTTAAAGTAGTTTTGTAGAGTTATAGTAGCAAGTGTTTTATTTTCGTCCTTAATCTTAACGCCTTCCTTTGCTTCGATTGCTTGATGAAGTCCGTCTGAATAGCGCCTACCTTGCATTACACGTCCAGTAAATTCATCAACGATTAAGATTTCATCATTTTTAACGATATAGTTAATATCGCGCTTCATAATGAAATTAGCTCTTAACGCGTTATTTATATGATGATTTATTTCAAGGTTGTTAATATCAGAAAGATTTTCTAATTTAAAGAAATTTTCTGCCTTGCTAACACCTGATTCAGTTAAGCGGATTTGCTTTCTTTTCTGGTCAATATCGACATCTTCTTCGCGTAAGCGCTTTACGAAATTGTTTGCTGTCACGTATAATTCGCTAGTCTTTCCGCCAATACCAGAAATTATGAGTGGAGTACGTGCTTCATCGATTAAAATTGAGTCCACTTCGTCCACAATACAGAAATGGTGACCGCGCTGAACTTTGTATTTTTTATCTACTTGCATATTATCGCGTAGATAGTCAAAACCGAATTCATTGTTAGTACCGTACGTGATATCGCATTGATATGCATTTCGCTTTTCTTCCGGCGATTGACCAGATAAAGTGACGCCAATGGTTAGACCTAAGAACTTGTAGAGTTTACCCATTTGTTCAGCCTGAGTTTTAGCAAGATATTCATTGACTGTAATAACGTGGACATTGTTGCCTGATAGCGCATTAAGATAAACAGCTGTAGTTGCGGTCAATGTTTTACCTTCACCGGTACGCATTTCTGCGATACGACCTTGGTGCAAAACTATTCCACCGATTAATTGTACGTGGAAGTGTCTTTGACCTAATACACGAGTGGAAGCTTCTCGCACAACAGCAAATGCGTCTGGTAGAATTTGGTCAAGCGTTTCGCCTGCATTTAATCTGCCTTTTAAAATGGTAGTTTGTGCTTGTAGTTCTTCGTCTGTCATCTTAGAATATGTGTCCGCTTTATCTTCGATAACCTTTACGATTTTTTCGATTTTGTTTAAACTTCTTTTGTTATCAGAAGCAAATAAATATGAAAATAGTCCCATAAATAATCCTTAACCTTTTAATTTAACTAAAATATCGAATACATTTTAACAAATATTGTAAATTTTGTCTAGCATTTGCATATGTAGATAAATCAGAAATTTTGTAGAATTAGTATAATAAATGGAAGTTAAGAACTTACGACTACAATAATTTTTTTAAAGCGCTATAAATGAAATCCTTGCAAATATACAATTAATTTGTTAAACTCTACTATCGGAGATATTATGATAATAAAAAAAATAAGTAAAGAAAACGCTACATTCCAACAGATTTTAGCGATAAAAGAAAATAGGCATAAAAGGCATACTTTAAGAAAATTTTTTGTAGAAGGAGTGCAAAATATAAAAGATGCAATTAGCAATAATTGGGAGATAGACTGCTTAGTATTTACATCGTTTAACGAATTGTCTAATTGGGCTAAAGATGTGGTTAAAAATAATAAACAAGATAATTATGAAATTAGTTTTGAATTAATGCAAAAATTAAGTGACAAAACTGATATAAGTGAAATTGTTGGAATTTTCAAGATGAAAGATATGTCAATTTATATTACTAACAAAAATCCGATAATATTATTTTTAGATAGACCTAGCAAAAAGGGGAATTTAGGGAATATTATTCGTAGCGCGGACGCGTTAAATGTTAATCAAATTCTCTTTACTGGACATAGTGTAGATATTTTTGACCACGAAGTTATATCTGCGTCAATGGGGTCAATATTTAAAGTCCCGTTTAAATATTTAGACTCGAATGTTGAACTATTAAATTTAATAAACGATTTAAGAATCAAATACCCTACTTTAAAAGTAGTTGCTAGTTCGTTGCAGGCTGATAAGTTTTTAGAAAATGAAAATCTAAATTGCCCGATTATTCTTTTAATGGGAAATGAAAGAAAAGGGCTTGGTAGCAAATATTATGAAATTGCGGATAGTATTTTAAAAATTAAAATGAATGATAACATTGATTCTTTAAATTTAGCGTGTGCTACTAGCATATTTTTATATGAAATTAATAAACAAAGAAATTAATTATTAGGGGATAAAATGAAAGTTGTTGTATTTGACTTTGATGGGACATTAACTGTTAAAGGAACTAATGTTTGGAGAGAAATTTGGTATAGATTAGGCTATGATGTGGGAGAAAATTCATATTACAAAGAGTTATATAATAAGTATATGGACAAAGAAATAAACTACAAGCAATGGTGTGCTTTGACTTGTAAAGCTTTTCAAGATAGAAATTTTAACAAAAAGATTTTAGATGAGATTGTGAGTAGTATAAAAGTAATGAAAGGCGTTAAAGAATTGTTTGACGAACTTTACAATAAAGGGGTAGAAATTAATATAGTTAGTGGAAACATTTTAGATGCTATTGAATATGTTTTAAAAGACGAGTCAAAGTATATTAATGAAATTAAAGCAAACGATTTTGTGTTTGACGATAATGGTAATCTTATTTCAATAAATGGGACGGATTATGACTATGAAGGTAAGGCAAAATATATAGAGAAAATTGCGAGTAGGTTAAATATTTCAACGAAAGATATTTATTATGTTGGGAATAGTGCAAATGATGAATATGTATATTTATCTGGTGCTAAAACAATATGTATAAATCCAGATGAAACAAAAACAGATGATATAAATGTTTGGAATACAATTATTGAAATAGATGATTTAAAAGACCTGTCACATTTACTTAAATAGAAAAATAATTAATCAAACAAATGAAATTCGTAATTTGATTTTAAATAAAATAATGGAAAATTAAAAAAAAATTAAAAAAGTTATTCATTTTTAATGAAAATTAATAAAAAATAAACGAAAATAAAATATTTTTTTGAAAATATTTGACAGTAAAAATCAAAAATAATATAATTGAATCAATAGGAGGTAGGTATGGCAAATTCAACTAAAAGTACTAAATCTACTAAGACAACTAAATCTACTAGTTCTAAGCGCACAGTTTGGGGATTAAATAAAATCTCTTTTTGGACAATTGTCGCTGTGACAATTTTATATGCTATCGCGCTTATTCTTTCTGCTTGTGGAGTTAGTGTGACGGCTGTAAGTGTTCTTCAAGGTATTGCTACGGCTATAATGATTATTATTGTTGCAATACTCGCTTGGAAATACGTTAGACCTAAGCAACTTATTTGGAAAGTTTTATACTTTGTTTGCCTTTTAATAGTCATTGCAGGTATAATCGTTCCACTTGTAATTGCCTAATTTGATTGAAATAAAAAAGAGATTATTTTCGTAATCTCTTTTTTAATTTACTCATTCAATATTATTAATAATTGTTATTATTTGCTATTGTGTTATCAATTTTTTCTAATGCTTGTTCACGCTTTCTATCAACAATTATTTTTGGCACTGTTAATTCAGCGATACGTTTATTGATTAACTTAACTTTTTCTTCATATCTAGAAAGTAAACTATCAATTTTACGCTCTTCAGTTTCCTTAGCTATCGCGTGTTTATAAGCAAAAGTCAGTAAATTTTTTAAACCTTTTAACTTTTTAATATCTTGATAAGTATAATCTAAAAGATCTGTTTTGGATTCAAAAAATTTAACTTTTTCATTTACTAAACTTGATGGATCGCTTAAATATACATTTTCCACAATACAATTTCCATTCAAATCGTAATATGTATTATGATGATAATCATCCGTTTTAGTGCATGTTTTAATTACGGAACCCATTACGCACATTTTAAGAACATTGTCCAAAGTTACTAATTTGTTAGTTTTTAAATTATAAAAACCTATTGTATTTTTATGAATTACAGGTATGATATAGTTAATGTTTGAATATATATCGTGATGTACTGATGAACTACCAATGAAATCATACTCGCACTTTAAAATATAATTTCCATTTGAATCTACAAGTCCATATTTACCATCATTTTCTGATTGAACTATATAGCCAAGATTTGCACAATGAGCAATTATTTTATCTTGACAAACGAATGATATAGGTCCATCTTCCGTTATCACAGTATAGTTAGATGTTTTATTCGATTTGTTAATAGGGTATTTAACATAATATTCATTTTCATTAAAATAAATACAAAATGGTTCATCTAAATATAAAGACAAAAATCTTGGAAGACTTCCTGTATAGTTTGTCCATGATTTTTCAGATTCAATTGCCTCGGAGAAAGGGCCAAATTTATCTTTTTTATTATTTACTATATAATATTCTTTTTTAAATAACGATTTCTTTACTTTCATAATTACCTCTTAATATAATTATACATAAGATTTGAGACTTGTCAATATGCAATTTTAATTTTCTATTGAGATTTTACTAAGATTATATATACTTGTTAAATAATTTATATGAAGTAATTTATATAGACTTTAATTATATAGATTAACGTCTATATTTTTGCTTTTTAAGATTTTTCTAAAATTTGATAAATGCATATAATAGGGTAAACAAATTATGATTTTAAAATATAAATAAAATTATTATTTAAAATATTTGTTAAGTTTTTATTGTTGTGATATAATAAACTTGCAAGGGGGATTCGTAAGATGAAAAATGAAAATACAAATCAAGCAAATTCAGTTAGTGAATACTATTCTTCTTTTAAAGGTAAGAAATGGAGAGAGAGTATAGACGTCGCTGACTTTATCGAAAAAAATTATACTGAATATACAGGAGATGACAGTTTCTTGTGCGGTAAAAGTCCGCGCACAACTAAAGTCTGGGATAAGTGCGAAAAATTATTGAGAAAAGAAATGAAAGTGCATTTGCTCGACGTAGATACTGAACATTTGTCTGGTATAGACAACTTTCCAGCAGGGTATATCGATAAGAAAAATGAAACAATAGTTGGGCTTCAAACAGATGCTCCGCTAAAACGTATCGTTAATGCTTATGGCGGAATACGTATGGCAAAAAACGCGCTCGTAGCTTATCATAAAACGTTAAGCGCTAAAAATTTAGAGATATTCGACAATGGAATACGTAAAACACATAACGATGGAGTTTTTGACGCATATACTCCAGATATTAGGCGCGCTAGAAAAGCAGGACTAATAACAGGTCTTCCAGACGCATATGGACGTGGCAGAATTATAGGTGATTATAGGCGTGTTGCATTATATGGTATTGATAGATTGGTAGAAGAGAAAAAGGCAGATTTATTAAGACCAGAGTTGCTCGAAATTGACAGTGAAGAAAAAATTAGATTGCGTGAAGAAGTTAGCGAACAAATACGTGCATTAGGTAAAATAAAATCTATGGCTAGCAAGTACGGATATGATATTTCTTTGCCAGCTACTAATGCGCGTGAGGCTTTCCAATGGACGTATTTCGCTTATCTTGCATCAGTAAAAGAAAATAATGGTGCGGCGATGAGTTTAGGTCGTGTTTCTACGTTCTTAGATATATATTTACAAAAAGATATGCTCGACGGAAAAATGACTGAGATTGATGCGCAAGAATTAGTTGACCAATTTACAATAAAATTGCGCCTTGTTCGCCATTTACGTACACCAGAATATGACGAAATTTTTGCAGGCGACCCTACTTGGGTGACTGAAAGTATAGGCGGTATGCTAGATAGTAAGCATAGTTTAGTCACTAAAAACTCATTTAGATTCTTACATTCGCTTATAAATCTTGACCCTAGTCCAGAGCCAAATTTAACTATATTATGGTCAAATAAATTACCTAAGAATTTCAAGAAATATTGTGCTAAAATATCAATATTGACGGACAGTATTCAATATGAAAACGACGACGTTATGCGTCCAATATATGGACACGATTATGCTATTGCGTGCTGTGTTTCCGCTATGAAAGTGGGCAAGCAAATGCAATTTTTTGGCGCTAGATGTAATCTTGCTAAGTCACTGCTTTATAGCATAAACGAAGGTAAAGATGAAAAGAGTGGTGCACTTGTGGTCGAAGGTATCAGTAAAATGGACGACGAAGTCCTTAATTACACTAAGGTTAAAAAAGCATATTTTAATGTATTAGACAAGGTTGCCAAAACTTATATTGACGCGTTGAATATCATTCATTATATGCACGATAAATACGCATACGAAGCAGGACAAATGGCTTTGCACGATACACACGTTGAACGACTTATGGCGTTCGGAGTGGCAGGATTGTCTGTTGCCGCAGACTCACTGTCCGCTATACGTTATGCAAAAGTGAGCCCTATACGTGATGAAAACGGAATAGCGGTTGACTTTAAAACGGAAGGAAATTTCCCTAAATTCGGAAATGACGACGATAGAGTAGATAAAATCGCGGTTGAGATTGTAGAGCACTTTATAAATGCACTAAGAAAGCATAAATTATATCGCGATGCAATTCATACATTGTCCGTACTAACAATTACATCAAACGTAATGTATGGCAAAAAGACAGGTACAACACCAGACGGCAGAAAAGCAGGTGAACCTTTCGCGCCGGGCGCAAACCCTATGCACGGCAGAGATAATAGCGGAGCTTTATCTTCACTTAACTCTGTAGCAAAGATTCCTTATGCTAATTGTTGTCAAGACGGAGTATCTAACACATTCTCAATCGTACCTAATGCTTTAGGGCACGATATGAATGATAGAGTAAATAACCTTGTTAAGATTCTCGACGGATATTTTATACAAAAGGCACAACATATCAATGTAAATGTGCTTGACAGAGAAAAATTGATTGACGCGATGAATAATCCAGGCAAATATCCTACTCTTACAATTAGAGTTTCAGGATATGCGGTTAATTTCAATAAATTGTCACGTGCGCATCAAGAAGAAGTTATCGCGCGTACATTCCACGAAAAAATAAATAAATAGTATTTATTGCTATTTGTTTTGATATTATCGGTGTTCGTGTATTTATCACATTATCGGTCAAGGAAATGTATGAATTTGTAGTAAAAAGACACGAATGATAGTTCGTATAAAGAATAAAAACTAAAGAATTAAAATGAAAGAGATTGTAGGCAATATTAATAGTGTAGAGAGTATGGGGCTTGTTGACGGACCGGGGATTAGGTACGTAGTGTTTTTGCAGGGTTGTAAACTCAGATGTTTGTATTGTCATAATCCAGAGACGTGGGACATTAATGCAAAATGCGAACAGATTACTCCGCAACAGTTGATAAAAAAAATTGTCCGCTTTAAATCGTATTTTGGTTCAGACGGCGGAGTGACTTTTTCAGGCGGAGAACCACTTTTACAGCCCGAATTTTTGCTTGAATGTTTGCGTCTGTGTAAAAAGAGCGGTATCAACACTGCTCTAGATACGGCTGGAGTAGGGTTCGGAGATTATGAAGAAATATTGAAATATACTGACCTTGTGATTCTCGACGTAAAGGCGGTCGATGAAAACGAATATAAACAAATCACGGGGCAAGATATGAAGCGCTTTAATGAGTTTTTGTCTGCGTGCTTAAAGTTAAATAAAAAATTATGGATTAGACAGGTCATCGTTCCAAATTTAAACGACGATAAAGAGCACGTACTTAAATTGAAAAATTTTGTAGCAAAACTAAAAAACGTGGACAAAGTCGAACTTTTGCCATACAAGACGATAGGTGTTCATAAATATGAAGATTTGCGCATACCTTATCGCCTAACTGGAGTGGAAGATATGGACGAAAATGCGTGCAATGAACTTCAAAAACTTTTAAAATAAATTATAATTTTAACTCAAAGGAGCATTAAGTGATAGATATAGAACAATATAGAGATCCTTGGCTAGCAGAAAAAGTCAACGATTTTATAGGCTTTTATACGCGTGAATTTTTCTGCCTTGACAATTTCTCGTCATTTGGAATTAAGATTAACGGAGTATTTTATCCTACGATTGAGCACGCTTATCAAAGTATGAAATTCTCCAAGACTGCGCCTAATATTGAACAACAGATAATAGAAAGTTATTCTGCATATGACGCGCAAAGAATAGCTCGACAGAATAAAGATAAACAAGTTAGTAACTGGGATAACGTAAAATTAGAGATAATGGAAAAACTATTAAGAACAAAATTGGAGCAAAATCCATTTGTTAAAAAGAAATTATTGCAAACGAAGGATTATCTAATTTGTGAAGATAGTCCGCAAGATACGTTTTGGGGTATTGGGCCAAAGCGCGATGGAAGAAATGAATTAGGTAAACTTTGGATGAAATTAAGGTCAGAATTAAAGAATTTATAAATTGTATTCAATACTTTACTTTAAATTTCATTTTATTTAGCATAAATAACATTCATAAAAAGACCGACAAATTACAATGTCGGTTTTTCTTTTTTTATTTATATAGTATTAACAATACTAGTTCGCTTAAATTTCTTATTCATACAATTAGAGATATAAACATTAAAAACCTATTTTTCATATAATAATTTAGAGAAAATATAAGGAGATTATTTTTGAAATATAATGATGATAAAATAAGAAAAATAGGTTCAGGTTATTGTTCGCCGTACATTCCTAATATTCCTATTACAAAAATTGATATGGGTGGGAATATTAGCGGTGCGACAGGACCAACAGGCCCAACCGGTCCAACAGGTGCGACAGGCCCAACCGGACCTAGTAATGGAATAATTGGTCCAACTGGACCTACCGGTCCAACAGGGGCTAGCGGTGATATAGGTGCAACTGGTCCAACTGGACCAACAGGTGCGACAGGTGCAAACGGTAGTGTGGGCCCAACCGGTCCAGCGGGCAATACCGTTTTTAATCCATACAATATATATGTACGAAGCAATACAGTGGGCGGTATAGGTACACAGTCAAACCCTTTGCCTAGTTTAAGCGACGCGATCGACGTCGTGGCTAATAACGGCACAATCGAGTTATATGACGGAACGTATCCTATAGACGAAACAGCAACATTATCAAAAAACAATATAACAATAAAAGGCAAGCCAAACGCAACCATTCTTTTGACGGCAAACACAGTGCCTTTACTCATAACGGGTAGCGGAAATAAAATCGAGGGATTGACGTTTACTAGCGACAATCCTTATCCGGTCGAGTTTATACAAATAGGCGGAAATAATAACGTGATACGCAATAACAAGATATACGGACCAGCACAAAGCGGAAGTTCGGATACTTGGGTAGTGAATCGCGGAATAGTCACACAGGGCGGAACTAGCGACAATTGGATAGATGGAAATTTAATATATTCATTGCGCCAGAGCGGATATTTGAATCCAAATTCAAGCGGAAATATAACGCATAATGTGGTGTACAATACGCGCGGATGGGTAGTAGATAGAGCGCTATATCAATTTTCAGGCAATTCTTGGGGCGAACCGGAGAACGCGGTAGATATAGCATTATTAAGCGGAACGACCTCAGGAGTGCCATACAACTCAATCACGGACTTGCAAAACAATAACAGCGACGCGACAATCAGCGACCAGCGCTAAAAAAAAGACCTTCACAAAAATGAAGGTTTTTTTCGTATGTTAAAAATCATCAATTACAAATAAAATTAATCTATATTAATTTTACAGCATTTTGGTTGACTAATGATTTAATATTAAATAAGTTATTGACTTTTTCGACATAATATTATAAACTATAAGTAAATATTATTAGGAGAACGATGATGAAGAAAAAAAACCGCCCTTATACAAAGGACAGATTTATTAATTGCGTATTAATAACTGATGATAATTATATAACGCCAACGGTGGTGGCAATACAATCGATAGTTAATAATTGTAATAAAAATAATAAATATAATTTGTATGTAATTTGTGATAATGTTAGCGACATAAATAAAAATTTAATAAAAACATGTTCTTATAACGTTGGTAATGTTAATATTTCCTTAATAGATTCGAATGTAGATTTTTTACTCGAAACTGATGATGAAACGAAAGATATTTATATGGTTGCTAATAAAACAGCTTTACTTAAGTTTAAACTAGCAGAAATTTTAAAGAGTCTAGATAAAGTATTGTATTTAGACGGAGACATATTAGTCAATTGTGATATCGCAGAAATATATAAAGTGGAGCTATATAATAACTATGTAGCAGCTGTAAGAGATTTGCCACAAGTTTTTCTAGAGCCTCAGCTAATTGGTAGCGAAATATCAGGTATAAATTATTTTAATTCAGGGGTTATGCTTCTAAACTTGCAAAAATTTCGTGAAGATAAAATAAAACAAAAGCTTATAAAATTAAAAAAAGAAAAAACCGATGATAATTTAATGGATCAAAACGTATTTAATATCGCTTTTAAAAATAAAGTTGTTCAACTAGATCTTTCATACAATGTTTGTTATGCAAATTATTTATCAACCAAGAGATTGGACTATTCTAAATTAAAAAAATATTATAAAAAAGATTATTCATCTATTGACAAGATAAAAGAACAAGCAAAGATTATTCACTATTCATCATTCTTAAAACCTTGGATTTATTATGATGCTCCATTTGCTGAATTATGGGTAAAAGCTTACTATTTGTCCCCACTTAAAGATAAGCCTTTACATAGGATTTCATTAGATGGACAAACTAATATTTCTTATAAAAAAGCAAATATTCTTTTGTCACAAAAAAATGACGAAGATATGCATATTAAGAAAAAAATAATACCCATTGTGTTGTGTCCTGACCATAATTATGCAAAATATGCTACTGTCACAATTCAATCAATTATTGACAACATCACTTCAAATCAATTTGAATATCGAATTTATATTTTTCATGACGAAGAAATGTTTTTAAGGGATAAAGAAGTTTTAAAAAAATTATCAACTAATAATGTTAAAGTGGAATGTTTAGATGTTAGAAATTTAATAGATAAAACCAAATTATATTCAAGGGCTCATTATTCAAAGCAAATGTTTTATAGATGGCTAATTCCTGAAGTTTTGCCTCAATATACAAAAGTAATATATATAGACTGTGATGTTGTTTTGAATGATGATATAGTTAACTTATATAATATTCCTTTAGGAGATAAGAATATAGTGGGAGCAGTTCGAAATCCCGTGCAAAATCAAAAGATGGAAAATTATTTATCTAGTGTGTTAAAAATAAATCCAAGTGATTATGTAAATTCTGGAGTTATGGTATTTTATACTCGAAAGTTTTTATTTCAAAACATAAAAGAGAAATGTTTAGAATTATTATACAATCATGATGTATTTTTATGCCCAGATCAAGATGTTATAAATATAGTTTTAAAAGATAAAATAAAGTTTTTACCATCGGGTTGGAATTTGCAATGGGAAAACTTGACATTAACCAATTATGATAAATATAAAAACACACATAATATAATCCATTTTACAACTGGGGTTAAACCTTGGAAACTTAACGGTGTAAATCATTCTCTTGCAGAATATTTTTGGAAATATGCTCGAAAATCTCCATTATATGAAGAAATTTTATATTCTAATATAGATTTTGCCATTAATAAATTAATTAAATCTAATTCTACTAAACAAGAAACAAAGAAGAAAGAGAAAAAGAAATTAATTATAACGTGGCCTTTTAGGGCAATGAGATTATTCTTCAAAAATTGGAAAGATAAAAATTTTAAATATGCGTGTAAAGAAAACAAAATAAAATGGAAGTATGCTTTTAACCGATTATTTCATAAAGTTGACAAGGATAATAATCCTATAATAAAAGTTAGGAAAGAAAGAAATAAAAAAAATAAAAAGGGTAAAAATGAATAAAAAAATAATAGTTTATGGAATGGGATATGTGGGGCTTTCAAATGCAATTCTTTTAGCTCAACATAATGAAGTCTTAGGAATTGAAATAAACCAAGAAAAAGTTCATCTTTTAAACAAAAAAATATCTCCCATTAATGATAAAGAAATAATTGAATATTTAAGTACAAAAGATTTAAATTTTGCCGTAAAAAGTTCAGATAGAAATTTTGCGAAAACAGCGGATTATGTTATTATTGCGACACCAACAAATTTTGATGAAGATAAAAATTATTTTGATACTAGTTCAGTTGATAGTGTACTAGAGAATTTGTCAAGTATAAAAAGTACGGCAACAGTTATCATTAAATCTACAATACCAATTTATTATACCCAAAAAGTAAAAGAAAGATACAAGAACTTGACAATACTATTTTCACCTGAATTTTTGCGTGAAGGAAAAGCCCTATATGATAATTTATATCCATCGAGAATTATAGTTGGTTGCAATATATTAGACAAACAAGATAAAGAGCAAGCTAATGAATTTGCTGAACTTTTAAAAAATGGGGCTCTAAAAAGTGATATGCCAATTTTAATTATGGATTACACAGAAGCAGAATGTGTTAAACTCTTTTCTAACACATATCTTGCAATGCGTGTTGCTTATATTAATGAGCTTGATAATTTTGCCATTAAAAACAATTTAAATACAAAGCAAATTATTGAAGGAATGTGTGCTGACCCTAGAATTGGTAATTTTTATAATAATCCTTCTTTTGGATATGGAGGTTATTGTTTTCCTAAAGATACAAAACAATTAAAAGCTAATTATGAAGGTATTCCAAATAGTTTAATAACTGCCATTGTGGAAAGCAATACTACTAGAAAAAATTTTATAGCAGACTACATTATATCTGAGACAAATCCTGACGACATAATTGGTATTTATAGACTTATAATGAAATCCGAATCAGACAATTGTCGCTCAAGCGCAATATTTGATATCATAAATAAAATTGCAAAAGATCGAAAATTAATCATTTTTGAACCGAGAATAAAATCTCTTTCAGTTGAGAATTGTTATATTGAAAGTAATTTAAATAATTTTAAAACTATATCAAAAATTATAATTGCTAATCGTATAGACAAAAATATATTAGATGTAAAGGATAAAATTTTTACACGAGACATATATGGGAGAGACTAAAATGGACAAAAAACATATTTCAATTATAGGAACGTGTTGCTCAAGAAATTTATTTAATACATCTCTACTAAGGGATGTATTCAATATAGATTTTTATGCTTGCCAAATTTGTCCTTTTGCACTTTTTGATAAAGGTTTAAATATTGATAAAAATGAATTATATAAAGCTAATATTGAAGAGTTTATAGCTAGAATGTTTTGGTATGAATTAAATAAAGTCGCAATTAATGAGGCTGAAAAACAAAATAGCGAGTATCTTTTGATAGACCTTCATAATATTTATTCGGAAATTGGTGTAGTTCAATATAATAATCAATTTGTTTATACTCAGTCAACTGGAAATAATATAAAAAATAGGATAAATTTTTTGTATGAAATTGAATCATTAAAATCTATTACGTTTAAACCAATCAAAATACAAAACATTGCTGAAACAATAATATATAATGGTTTAAATAAATTAGCAGATTGGGCGAAGTCTCGATTCGATAGCAAAAAAATTATAATTTACATTCCACAGTTAGCACAGACTTTTTATGATTTAGATAATAATTTTAGTAAATTCAATGATAGCATCATTGATAGGGGAAAATGTGAATATGAATTAGTAAAGAAATTTTCAATTTATTTACATAATAGAATAAAAGGCAGTGTTTTATTAGAAGATAATTTTAATAAAATTGCAGGATTCATAAATTATGACGAAGTTATAAATTGTAAAACTCCGTACCCAAATCATTTCATTGAACCTAATTATTTTAAAACTTCAAAAAATTTATTAGAGTTATTAAAAATTGATTACAAAGACTATTATATTCAACCAATCGAGGCTATGGAATACGAAGTAGTTAAAGCACAAAATTTAGCGATAAAAATTAATAAAGATTTACAATTTGCAATTAACCATTGTCTAAATTTAAATCAATATATAGATAAGTTAGATTTAGAAAATGATATAATTATTTTTTCAGTTTGTGACGAGGGATCTTCAAAGTTAAAATTCTTTAGAAATAGGAAAAATTTAAAATTAAATTTTAATTTTGGATATAGGGATTCATATATAGGCATTATAAGCAATGAAGATAACATTTTGTATGAAGAAACATCACAAGATAAAATTGTATATTCTTTTTCTATTAAAGACAATAAATTCGAAATATGTTCTGCGAATTATTTGGTTGGCAATATATCATATGTATCGTTAAATGGTAAGAAATATTATTCTAAGAAAAGAGGTCTAAATATTTTTGTATTCAAAAGAAAAACTTTTGAATTAGTAGATGTTGCTAATTGTGATACTCACATAGACAAATACTTATTAATTAATTCAGATAAATTAAATAATATAGTAATTTAACACAATAAACACGATAGATAAGAATGTTTTTTTAAAAACTGAGATTTAAAATAATATATTATTGTTTTTATTTGGTATAAGAGAGATAATATTCTCTCTTTTTATTTTTTTGTAAACGAAATGAGCTAAAGATTTTGAAAAAACACTCGTTTAAGAGTGATTTATAAGATTGCTATTAGTATATTATTTTTGTGGTAGAGATGAGTGGACTCGAACCACCGACCCCCACCTTATCAGGGTAAAAATCGGGCAAAATCGGGTGATGATACGACCACTTAAACTTTCGTCAAAATAAGCAATTCAGCACACTTGGAATATATTTGCAACAAAATGAGTGTAAATTACTGTTGCAAATTGTTGCAAATATGGCATTTTTGCGTAAAAAATGTGCTTTTTTACTATCTAAAACTACCTAAAACGAACAAAGTTTGAAGAGAGGTAAATGATTTATTTTTTGATTAAGCCTTCGTAAGTGGATTTGATGATATTGCAAAGCTTTTCGCTATCGTCAACATCTTCTACCATATACATTTGTTTTGCGCCATTGTATGGGATTTCTAATGGCATATCAAAGTCTATGTTGTTTGCATTTGGTTTAACAAGAAGCCTGTCATCGTAAAGCCCACCTACCAAAGTTCCTTTGTAATAAAGCAAATATTCGCCCATCATGGGCTTGCAGGTGATTGGTGATAAATCTGCTAATTGTTCAAGAATAAAATCTTTAAATTCTTTTGAAGTTGCCATTTTTTCTCCTGTATGTTTTTGTTTAATTTCTTAAACAGTATAACACAAAAGTGTAAAATTTAGTATGTTTTTTAGCAATTTTATAAAAATTATGGTTCAACTGTAAAAATTTTAGTTCTTTTTCAAAAAAGAGAGATAAAAATATCTCTCTTTTTAGTCATCGTTTATAGTTTTCTTTTGCCAAGTTTTCTGTCCACATTTTGGACATTTCATATATCTTGTTCTGCCGTAGTGCATTGAAAATAAAACAGATTTATATGTTGGAACATATTTATGCTTACAATTCGTGCATTCATAAAATCCTGCTGTTTGCTCTATGCGAATTCCAAAAATCATGCCAACAATAAAATTGATTAAACCAAAAACGATAAGCAGCACTCTCCAAGCCCAAAACATTTTAACAAATGAAGCGACAAAAATACAAATAATAAAGCATAATGACGTCATGTATCCCAAAACCCATTCAATAGTCAAAAGGTGTTTGTTTGCTTTTTGCACTTTGTCTTTTAACTCAATCAAATTGCTCTCTGCTTTTTCTTTGTATTCTTCATTTGTCAAGAGTTTTCCCGAGAGAAGTTCGTTTGCGGTTATATCAAGCTCTTTGCAAAGCGGCAACATAAGAGTTGTATCAGGGAATCCATTTCCACATTCCCATTTTGAAATTGTTTTTTCGCTAACATTTAATTTTTGAGATAGTTCTAATTGCGTCAAACCCTTAACTTTTCGTCTTTCTTTAATAAATTTGCCTATGATTTGTAAATCCATAATTTACCTCCTTGATAAACATATTATATCACGAAGATTTTATTATTTTGTCCCACTATCCGTAGAGTTTGGGGCTTTTTTGTATTCTTTTTGGTGTAGTTTGCGCTTTTTTAAATGTGAAATTAAAATATAAAGCCCTAATAGCAATAAACTCGTGCCTACAACAACTGTGAAAAGTGCCCAAGTTGGCATTGTAGTATCAAACAAAACAAGTTTACCGTCAAAAGAAAGGCGGATTTGCTCGGCGATTTCGGCAGGCACATCTTCTGTTGTTTGCAGGTGATTGATAACTCCGTTCATATAATACTGCCTAAACAAAACCGTTCCAAAAGTGCTTGGAAGAAAACTTAAAAATGTTTTTATCCCCACGCCGAATTGAGAAATTGGCATATACGCACCACTTATAAATCCATACATGGAAGAAACAAGTGATGAAACGGCGGAGTGTGCGCCTTGTGAAGAAACAAGCATTCCAACAATAGACGCCAGCAAACTGCCAAATAAACACATACAAATTGTCGAAACAAAAAGCATAAAGACATCAAAAAATGTCAAGAAAAAGCCAACGCAGGCAAGATATATAAAACTTATAATAAGCACAATCACACATATTAAAAATGTTGTTAAAAAGTTAGAGATAAAATATGAAATGAGAAGTGTTGATTTTTTTACAGGCGTGATATTCAAATCGTTTATAGATTTATTTATTTTGTCTAACACCATAATATTTGAACAAAAAGCAACCGTCACGCACGAAACTGAAACAATTGAAGAAAACAACCAACCGCCACAAAATGCTTCAATTGCTTTATTGCTTACTTCCATGCCTTCCGGTAGGGTGCTTATTATAGAGTTTGCGTAAACACCTTTCAAAAAAGTTAAAAATAGCACAACCAAAATGATTGGAGTGAGTAGCGAAATAAAAAAAGTCATTTTATCTTTAAAATAAAGCTTAATGTTTCTGCCAACAAGAGCAGAGAGTTTTTTAAATTCACTTAACATACGCAACCTCTTTCAAATCTTTGCCGGTTATGTTCAGAAAGACATTATCCATTTTGCCTTTAAGCACTTCAAAATCGAAAATCAATTTTTGGTATTTGACAATGAAATTTTTTGCTTGTTCAATGTCGGCAACTTCGATTTCAACTGTTTTTTCATCTTGTGTAAACTTTACTTTGTCCTTTGCAAGAATTTCAGGCAAAGAGTTATCATATTTATAAATTCTTAAAAAGTCATTTGCATATTTGTTTTTCAAATTGTTTGGGGTGTCGTTTGCGACAATCTTTCCACTATCAATAATAACAATCGTGTCCGCTTCGTTTGCTTCTTCCATATAGTGAGTGGTCAAAATTATAGTAAGTTCTTTTGTCTTTCTCAAAGATGACAAAAGTTCCCATACCAAAATTCTTGTCTTTGGATCAAGCCCCGTTGTCGGCTCGTCTAATATCAAAATTTGCGGATTGTGAATAAGGGCTCGTGCAAGGTCTATTCTTCTTTTTTGTCCACCACTTAATTTGTAAAGTGGGCGATTAAGTATATCTTTAAATTCTAACTTGTCGGACAAAAATTCCAAGTTCTCTTTAAATTTTTCATTGTTTATATCATAAAGTTTGGCTTTAATTTTTAAGTTTTCCAAAACTGTCAATTTGTTGTCAAGCACTGAATTTTGAAAAACAACGCCAAGTGTTGGCTTGATTTTTTCAATGTCTTTGTCTAAATCATAACCACACGCATAAATCTTGCCACTGTCTTTGTCAAGTTGTCCGCAAAGAATGTTTATTGTTGTGGATTTTCCTGCGCCATTTAGCCCTAAAAACGCAAAAAGTTCTCCCTTTTTAACTGAAAAAGAGATGTCGTCAACCGCTTTAACTTCTTTAAAATGTTTTTTTAAGTGCTGGATTTCAATTATATTATTTGTTGTCATTTCCGCCTTCTTTCAACTTAAAAATTTCTTCTGCAAATTTCAAATAGTCATCATACTTTGCGATAGCAATACCTTTGCTTAAATCTCCAAGCAAAATAAGAGTGTCGCCTTCTTTAAAGCCAAAAACATCTCTGGCCTGCTTTGGCAACACAATTTGTCCTTTGCTTGTGATTTTTGTTGTCCAAATAAATTTGTCCTGTTGCTCGTCTTTCATAATTACTCCCTTACTACATTTCTTACTTATTATACAAAATAAAAATTATTATGTCAAGGATTTTTCATTATATAAAGAAAACTTTTCTGTCCAAAAATTTGGACTTCTACAATAATCGACAAAGAATGTTGTCACAAATGCAAGATTTTTAATTGTTTTTGTGTTAAAATGGATTTGTGGTTTGGATAAAATACAGAGATAGAATACATGGGCAAATCGTTGATGTTGAGGTCAGCGAAGCAGTTGCACGCTATCTTTGGGCGGCCGACAGAAAATGGCGAAGGCTTATGCTGAAAGCCAGATTTTATGAACGCAGTTTTAATAACAGTATTTTTGAAGATGATGATGAGATAACTTTTGAAGAAACAATCGCAGATCCAAATGTAGATGTTGAAAAAGAGGTCGAAGATAAAATTTTCGCCGAAGTTATTTGGGCAGTGGCGAAAAAATTAACTCCACTTCAACAAGAAATTATGAGAGAACGATACATACTTGATATGCGAATGAGTGATATTGCCAAAAAGCACAACATGACAAGAAGTGCACTAACACAATTTATGGCCACAACACACAAACATTTTGCTTTTTATCTTACGCATGACAAAGAATTTGTCAAAACATATTGGTTTGAAACTCATTATAAAGAAATCTCGCAAGATATTATTGATACCGCAAAAGACGAATTATCCAACAATAAATTCAAACTGAATATGGAAACTTTGGACAATATTGAGAAGTTTGCAAAAGAGATCACACAATATATAAAAATTGGCGACAAACTAAATGCCGGACTTACTCCAAAACAAAAAGAATTGTGGCAAAAAATGTCAAAAGTGGTTTGTGGAACGATAAAAGAGTTAAAAAACAACCTAAAAAACAAAAATTTAGAGCAAAAATAATTTACTGCCTAAATTTTTTCATAAAATTTGTCCTTACAATATTATAGGGAACAAAACAGAACAAGAACGATTTTCCTGCGGTCGTTCTTTTTTTGTTGCGCCTATTTTTTATAGAAAATTTATAGAACAAAAAATTCAACGAAAGGAGGGCTTATGAAATCGACCAAATTGAAAAGTGAAATTATGTTACGCATAAGAGATAAGCGGCTTTTGGACAAACTGCAAGAAATGTATGACAACACGAAGTATGAAAGTGTGAACGAATTTTTGAATGCAGTTTTGAAAACAGCGGCTTTCAAAGACACAAAAGAAGATGAGATTATTTCGTTATTAGAAAATGTAGATGACAAGACAAATGCGATTTTTGAGGGCTTGCAGCATGGAAACTTTAAAAGATAACATTGTTTTATTGTGCAAGTTTTATCAGCCAAAAGAAAAGTATGTTGGCAAGAAAAGAGATTTGTCCAAACAACGAGATTTTGTGAGTTGCAATTCATCTTACAATTATGTCAGTTATGTTGACACCGGCGCGACCAACAAAGTGCCAAAGGACTATGAAATGTATGTTGGGAATAAAGAAAAATCTTGTGGTGCGTTTAGTAAAAATGGCCTTTTGACAGACAAAGAGAAAAGAGAGTTGCGAGAAATGTTAAGGACAACACGAAGCAATATTTGGGATATGGTTATATCTTTCAGGGAAGATTTTGGGAACGCCTATTGTAGAGATTATGACCAAGCGTATGAGTTTTGTAAAAGCGAGTTGCCAAAGTTTTTTAAGCGTGCAGGGCTTGATCCGGACAATGTTGTTTGGTATGCAGGCTTGCACGAGAATACTGAGAACAAACACATTCACATTTCGTTTTTTGAAAAAGAGCCAACACATTATGCGAATGGCGGAAAGTTGACATATCACAGTGGAACGATAAACAAAAAAATTTTGCTTGAAAGCAAATTTTTCTTTGAAAGAAAATTGACAAATGCGAGTGCGGAAATTGTGAAAGCGAGAAAAGATTTGTATGAGAAATATAACTTAAACTTTTCAAATTTTGACTTGTGCAAGAAAGGTAAAAAGTTGTTGTTGGAACTTTACAAAGAGTTGCCAAAATCTGGAAGGCTTGGCTATGATAGCGAAAATATGCTGCCATTTAAAAAGAAAATTGACGATACGACAGAGTGGTTTTTAGTCCACAACGAACAGACTTGGAAATCATATTTGAACTACAATGAAAAACTTGCTGAACTGCAAACTTGGAAAAAACAAAGATATGCAGAAGAGGGAATTCACTACAAAGAAGATATGTTTAGAAGGCTTGGAAATAAGACCATTCAAACCGCTTTGGAA
This sequence comes from uncultured Clostridia bacterium, assembly GCA_944377165.1. Classification (GTDB taxonomy): domain Bacteria; phylum Bacillota; class Clostridia; order Christensenellales; family UBA1242; genus Onthoplasma. The sequence goes on from CALWEJ010000010.1 coordinate 45,597, forward strand.
CTTGGGAAACAACACGATGAAATTGAGAAAATGAAAACCTATGGAAGAAAGCAAAAAGCATATAAAAAGCAAATGCGAAAGTTTGAATGGGATAGACTTTTGAACATGCTTGAATATTATTCTTTTGTCGAACAACAAGAAATGGAGGCCTTTACGCGTTGGCATGAAAAGATTGAGCATTATGCCAAACAACAAGCCTATTTGAATGGTTATGACGAAGAAATGTAGTGCGTCAGAAAACAAAGGAATATTAGATTTTAAGAAAGAGCATAAGCGAGAAACAAAAATTATTTTAAGTGCCAAAAAGTGCCTATATTAAGTACTTTTAACTGATACACTTAAATATTTTTGTTTTTCTCGTCATTTTGGGCTTTGCTGGGATACCCAGACGCTCTTTTAAATATAGAAAATTTGTTATTATGCAGAAAGAAGTAAGGCAATACAGCGTTCTTTCTCAAAAATTAAATAGAGAGATTTTATAGATTTAGAAAAGAAAATTTTAATTTTTTGAGGAGACTAAAATGAATTATACAAACTTAAATTTAAATGAACTTATACAAGCGGAAGTTGACCGAATTTCAACTAAATACAACAAAGATTTTTTAGATTGTGAGGACCTTATCAAAATCACTGGACTTGGCAGAGATAATGTGCGAAATCTTATGCGAAGCAAAACCTTTCCAACAACAAAAGTCGGCAAAAGACAAGTTGTAAGTGTGCTTAATTTTGTCACTTGGCTAACACTCAACAACGCTCAAAGCGAGGTGAAAAATGGCTAAAAAGAAAATTGTAAGCAAGACAAGACGAGGCAACAACGAAGGAAGTATCTATCAAAGGCAAGACGGACTTTGGGTTGGAATGGTGTCACTTGGATATGACGATAATGGCAAACAAAAAAGAAAGGCAATATATGGCAAAACAAGACTTGAAGTGAGTAAAAAACTTGCAGAATTAACCAACAGAATAAACAGCAATAACTATGAATATGTTTCTCAAAACACCCTATCCGTTTTAATGAAAGAATGGCTTATGGTGTTTAAAAAATCGCAAGTAAGTCCACGCACTTTTGAAAACAATATTGCAAGATTTAAAAATCACATAGAACCTAAAATCGGCGGAATGAAATTAGATGAAATTTCAACTTTAACAATTCAAAAAATGCTTAATGAAATGCTTGAACAAGATTTGAGTTT
>CALWEJ010000011.1 GCA_944377165.1 uncultured Clostridia bacterium
TAACCTTAATTTTATTTATGCCTATGAAAAAAATTGATAACTTTAAACTAGAACACTTTGATAATGGTATCGCAATTTACCAAAGTGACAATTATTATAAATTTACGCAAGACGCTATACTGCTTGCGAAATTTTGCAATATAAAACATAGCGATGATGTTCTTGAATTATGTGCTGGAAGTGGTGTCATTAGTTTTTACGCATATTCTCTATGTAATTTTAATCATTTATATTTTAATGAAATTCAACCAGAAATGTGCGAGATTATCGAAGAAAATATAAAATTTAATAATTTTAAGAGAAGAAGTAAAATCTTTAATTGCAATTTAAAAGATTTAAAGTTATTAGATTTTCCAAAACCTGTAGATGTTATTATATGCAACCCACCCTATCAAAAAGTAAATAACAATAGTTTAATTAATGAAAAGCGCGAAATTGCACTAGCTCGTCACGAAATTGAAGCGACTTTAGAAGATATTATAAAGAAATCTAGCGAACTACTTAAAGATAAAGGTCGCTTGTATATGGTACATCTTGCTTCAAGGGCTACAGAACTAGCAGTTTTGTGTAATAGATACAATATGGAAATCAAACAAATGAAATTCATCTTTAACGGCGAAAAAGATGCTTATTTAGTGTTAATTGAAGCAGTTAAAGGCGCAAAATCTGGTGTTCGTATTATGAAAAATTAGTTTTATGAAATTATATTTTTCATTATGTATAAGGATGAAAGCTATCCTTATATTTTTTATTTATATTTGATTAAATTGCTTATTATTAATAACAATATTATAACTGCTATGAAATAACCTTTCAATTAGAATTGATAGATAATTGTTCATAATTGCAACTATTCTTAAATAATTAATTGCTTTACAATATCATATTATAGTGTTAAAATAACTATAGAGGTTTTATGTTATATTTTGTTTCAACACCTATAGGGAATTTAGATGATATTAGTTTGCGTGCGATTAATGTATTGAAATCGTGCGATGTTATTGCGTGCGAAGACACGCGTCATAGCAAAATTTTACTCGACCATTATGATATCCAAGTTAAAACTATTGCTTACCATAAATTTAATGAAAAAAATAGTGCCGATGGAATTATCTCTTTACTAAAAGAAGGGAAAAATATTGCAATTATTAGTGACGCAGGTATGCCCATAATAAATGATCCCGGCGCTATATTAACCGTTCGTTTACACGAAGAAAACATTGCTTACACCATTATTCCCGGTGCGAATGCAGGATTATGTGCACTTATCTTATCCGGCTTTGATGCGACTAAATTTGCTTTCTTTGGTTTCCTTAGCGAAAAAAATAAAGAATTAAAAACTCAATTAAATGACGTATCTAATTTTAATGGAACAAGAATTTTATATTCTTCAAAATATAATATTAATAAAGATTTAGGGTCGTTATACAAAGCTTTAGGTGAAGTTAAAGTAGCTATCGTTAGTGAAATTACGAAAGTGCACGAAAATACTGAGCTTGTGACCCTGCCATACACTCTACCTAATCCAAAAGGCGAATATGTTATCGTAATAGAAAAATCTAACAAAGCTCCAATCATTCAGCCAACTGACAAAGAGCTTATTAGTGAATTTTCTTTATTGCTGAAAACTAATGACAAAAATAGCGCTATAAAAATATTAAAAGACAAATACTCTCTACAAAAATCGTATGTCTATAATCTATATGAAAAACACAAAGCAAATATTTTAAAAGATATTCACTAGTTTACAAATATGTTCATATAATATCAAATATTTCATATATCTTTCTATAGTGTTAGTTTCCCTTTAATCTTAATTTACAACTAAAATTGTTTAATCAACGAATTATAGAACTTTAAATTGTAATTACTCATTCAAATTTTCACATATACATAAATAATTTATTAATTTATATTAATAGCTACTTGTTTAATCTTTAACATTAAATAAAAAGGAATTTGCACTATATGTAAATTCCTTTTTTACTTTTTCAAAATTCTATTTTTATAATTAATAGTTTAAACCATCACCTAAATTATCTTCTTTAGGTATTTCGTATTGCTTTCTTAATTTCTTAATTTTATTTGTGATAACTATAATTTTTTGTCTAACGCAAATGCGTTTTTCTTTTAATTTTCTGTATTCTTCAACCGTTTTTGCGTGGTTTATTTCTTCTTTTAGATTTTTCTCTAATTCAATCAAATCTTCTTTTTTTTCTATATATTTATTATATCTCTTATTCACTCTATTTTCCATAAATACTCCCAATACAAATTATAACAAATATTCGCTATTTACTAAACTCTCGATTTTATCTAAATAATTATCAAAATTATTTGTAATCCAAGAAAATATCTTATATTCTTTATCATAGACACCTATAGTTCCAATCGAATCAAATGTTATAGGTAAATTTTTATCTTTTAAATATGATAATATTTTTTGATAATTATATTTATTAAGTTTGGGATTTGTTTTTATGTCTTTACCACTCAACATTATTATTGAATCTCTAAAATTTATATTATTAAAAGTGGATATTATCTTATCTTCGTTATTATCGTGTTGCTCGACAACTACATTGACTTTAGTATCTATTCCTTCCACTTCATCAACAATTAAAATGTGGGCTCTTTCGTTCTTATCACTATCTAGAAGTATTAACTGTTTTAATTCCATACATATCTCCGACTATTGTAAAACTATGCTCATAATTATAACATATACTTTAAAATTGTCAATAGATTAAATTAATTTAAATAACATATTGAATAAATTAGCATTAATTAACAAGTAAATAAGCAAAATCTTACATTTTAGTTGATTTAATTAAAATCTTTTTTTAAAAAGTCTAAGGATTTATTCTTATATATTACTTAAAAACTTGGCTAATTTACTGAGCTATCAGTCTAATGATACCTTTTATTATAAGAAATCTTTTGTCATATGCTCTAATTGATTGTTTATTGGTTAATTTAGTTTATGCTTTAAAAATCTTTTCCCCTTCAAAATTTTAATTTGTGGGGTCCCCATACCATTTGGCTGGAGACAAAATAAAAAAACTCCGCTAATAAGCAGAGTTTATCAGGTTGATGGCAACGATCTATGTTCTCGGGCCGTCTCCAGCCAAATATTTTCGACGTGTGAGAGCTTAACTTTTGTGTTCGGAATGGGAACAAGTGGAACCTCTCAGCTATAATCACCATCATGGTTCATTGAACACTAACATTGTTAGTTTAGAACAATGACAACTGCATATTTTTAATACGATATAATTTTGCCTTAAAGAATTCATTTCTCAAAAGGAAGGTGATCAAGCCCTCGACCTATTAGTATCAGTCCGCTTAATGCATCACTGCACTTACACTCCTGACCTATCTACCTCTTAGTCTTAAAGGGGTCTTACTAGCTTATGCTATGGGATATCTTATCTCGTGGCATGTTTCACACTTATATGCTTTCAGCGTTTATCACTTCCGTACTTCGCTACCCAGCTATGCCGTTGGCACGACAACTGGTGCACAATAGGTACGTCCACTCCGGTCCTCTCGTACTAGGAGCAGCCCCACTCAAATATCCTACGCCTGCGATGGATAGGGACCGAACTGTCTCACGACGTTCTGAACCCAGCTCGCGTGCCACTTT
>CALWEJ010000012.1 GCA_944377165.1 uncultured Clostridia bacterium
GATAATGAATTGATTGATATTTGTATCAGTCGTTAAAAGTGTGAAAAAAGTTGTAAATATCTACGTTGTTCGCACCACTAATTGTTTAGTAAAAAAGAACTCAATTCCTATTAAGAAATTGAGTTTTTTTTTATATAGGAAAATCGTTAGATTCTACGTATATAACAAGTTTAGGATACTTATGTATGCTAGAGAAAAGCTAGTGGTATGTATTTCGTGATGACTTCAAAGAGAAACACTTGGAGAAATGCCTTTCTTATATTATAATTTTAATGGAAGTGAGAAAATGAAATTTTGGTTATTAAATCATGAAGCGACAATAGAAGATTTAAATAAATTTAAATTTTCTAATAAAAAAATAGGAGTAATTGCACATATAGAAAATAATAATGGAGAAATATTGTTACAACAAAGAGGTATTAAATCTAGAGATGAAAATGGACTTTATGAATATATAGGAGGAAAAGTTGACCCAGAAGATTCTAGTTTTAAAGATGCAATTATTCGAGAAATAAAGGAAGAGGCTGGAAGTGATTTAAAACTTGAAGTTAGTGATTCTAAAGGAATTTATCATTGCTGCAAAAATAATGTTAATTGGATATTTGTAATCTATATTGTAAAATATATTGAGGGCGAAATAAAAATAATGGAACCAGATAAATGTCAAGGTTATAAGTTTTGCAAAATAGATGATGCTTTAAATTCTGAATTGGTAACTGAAAGTTGTAAATTTTTAATAGAAAGTATTAGGGATAATATTTTATGTATGTAGATTTTTTGTAAAAGTTATATTATAATCTTATAAACTGAGCTAGTAAGAATATCTTTATAGCAAAGTATTATAATTTCTTCTAATACCGAAATGTATTTAGAAAATTCATCTTATAATTTAGTGAATTGGATTAGTTAATTAAGGTAGAAGCAAATATAGGAGGATTTATGGATACAAGAGTAGCAATAATAGGAATTATATTAGAAAAAAAAGATGAAGTGGAAAAATTAAATTCCATTTTACATGAATATTCTAATAGAATAATAGGAAGAATGGGGATGCCATATAGTAAAAAGTCAATCAACATTATCACTATTGTTATTGATGCTCCACAGGATGAAATAAATACTTTATCTGGAAAAATTGGAAAGCTTTCTGGAATAACAAGTAAAGTTATTTATTCTAATAAGTAAAGATATATTTTAAAGCTCTGTCTAATAAAGAAAGAGAGGGTTTAAAATGGAGAATGAAGGAATAATTAACAAAAGGGTAAAGGATTTTTCTAAAGGTATTGATATTATGCAAACGATATTAATATTTTTAATTGCTTTACTAGTACCAACTTTTTTGGGTGGAATTTTAAGTAAAATTTTTGGTAGCACAAGTGTTATTTCTACTAATTCACAATTGATAGTAGGAACTATTGTAAATGCAGCATTAGTGGTATAAGCGATAAATTTAAAAGGCTGGGCGAAAATATTAGGAGTAGTTACAATGCCAAGTATATCTACAATACTAAGTGGATATGTTTTTGGAACAGCTTCTGTATATATGGTATATATGATACCTGCGATATGGATAGGAAATTTTGCATTGATTTATTCATATAAATTTTTGATGTTAGGAAAAAACAAACATTATTTTCTTGCTGGAATTGTGGGAATAATAGTAAAAGTAGCTATAATATTTGCTTTATTTAATTTGATTAATTTATTTGGAGTATTTCCTGAAAAATTAGTTGAAAATTTAAGAAATGCAATGGGAATGACACAACTTATAACAGCAACATTAGGAATAATTGTGGCTTTTGTGATATATAAATTGGAAAAAAAATAAGATGCTTTTTAATTTAATATTAGCTGTGAAATAAATTTTTAGTTTGTTATTAACATTTATTTAAACTAAAAGTGCAGCGGAGCAGATGATGTTTAGCACATTTATCTACTCCGCTGCTTAATGCATTAATAATACAATTCGTTCCATTCGATTGAGGTGTCCGCCTCATCAAATGGTGTAATTGCCGCGCCGTCTTCTGTTGGATAACCTTCTTCTCCTTCGGCTGTGGAAACGACAAATTTTCCTTCGTCGTTTTCGATTACAACCGCTGAAAGATCATCCGCAAGTGCTACCGGAGTTCCAATAATTTCTTCTGTGTATACATTGGCATATGTCTCATATGCCGCCATGTCTGAAGCTCCAATTAACAAGAGGGTCTTGTTAGGTCTGACACTATAAACACAGAAATCAGGGTTATCCTGAACGAGGTACATCTCGTATTCGTCAATTGTGCCGGCGGATGAATCTGAAACACTTTCAGAGGATCCAGAATTAGCTCCAGCTGCAACAACAACACCTCCAACAACAGTTAATGTCAATACCATAGCAATTACAAGGATTTTTTTCCGCATAATAATGCTCCTTTCTAGATTTGAAAAATCATTTATAAATTAATATTTTGCGTGTAAAATAAAAAATATTCTAAAAAATTAATAAAATGGTTGACAAAAGGATATAAAATAGTTTAAAATAATAAATGTCCGCAAGAGATGGTGAGTATAGCGTAGTTGGTTAACGCGCCAGTTTGTGGCACTGGAGACCCTGGGTTCGAATCCCAGTACTCACCCCAGATTTTATATTGGGGTAATACTGAGAAAATCACCTAACAAAATGGACAAGTAAATTATATTGGGCTGTAGCCAAGCGGTAAGGCACCAGACTTTGACTCTGGCATGCGCAAGTTCGAATCTTGCCAGCCCAG